>JBKPPY010000020.1:0-71482 GCA_046733845.1 Actinomycetota bacterium
CTCCAGCTCTTCCAGACGCTGACGCTCAACGGCGACCAGTTCTTCTTCAACCTCGGCAACGTCACCGGCGGCGCGAACGGGATCCTCAACGTCGACCCGCTCGACTTCTTCGGCAAGGAGATGGCCGTCCAGCACAACGGCGTGTTCGCGGTCGGCTACTACTTCGTCGCGCTCGGGTTCTTCGCGGTCGTCTTCGTCGCACTACGGTTCGTGAACCTCTCGCGCACTGGCCGGGCGTGGCGCTCCCAGCGCGAGGACCCGCTGGCTGCCGAGGTGATGGGCATGCCGGTGAACTGGCTGAAGCTGCTCAGCTTCGCCTTCGGCGCAGCGGTCGCCGCCCTAACCGGCGTCCTGTTCGCGTCGCTGAACGCGAGTGTCTTCCCCCTCTCCTTCTACTTCGTGCTGCTGATCACCATCTACACGATGGTGATCCTCGGCGGGCAGGGGAGCCAGGCGGGCGTTGTCCTCGGCGCGATCGTCATCAGCGTCCTGCTCGAGCTGCTACGCGATCCCGCGCATGCGCGCGACGTCTTCTACGTGTGCGTCGGCGCGGGCCTCGTGCTCGCCTTCTGGCGGCGGTGGAAGGTCGGTTTCGCTGTCGCCGGAGGCCTGATCGCCTTCGGCTTCGTCGTGCACGCGATCGCCCAGGCGATCGACAAGACCTGGACGGCCGGCGCCGGCGGCGGGTGCGACCCGCGGACCGGTTCCTGCCCCTCGAGCTGGGTGCACGACTGGGTCGCCCTACCCGACCATCTCGCGTCGTGGATCCCCCCCGTATCCTACATCGGGCTGATCGTGGCGGCACTGGCATTGACCATGCTAAACGGGTGGTGGCGGATCGCGCTGCTCGTCCCGACGCTCTACCTGGCGGCGTTCGTCTGGGAGAACGTGATGTTGGCCAAGCCCGAACCGACCCGGTACATCGTGATCGGCGTCATGCTGATTGCCCTGATGATCCTGCGCCCGAACGGCCTCCTCGGCGAGCGGCGGGTGGAGATCGTCTGATGGCCGCCCTGCTCGAGCTGCGCGGTGTCTCGCTGTCGTTCGGCGGCCTGCGGGTGGTATCCGAGCTCGACCTGGTGGTCGGCGAGGGGGAGATCGTCAGCGTGATCGGCCCCAACGGCGCCGGGAAGACGACCGTGTTCAACCTGATCACCGGCGTCTACGAGCCGGATGACGGCGAGATTCTCCTCGAGGGCCGCAACATCGCCGGCCTGCCGCCGCACAAAATCAACCACCTCGGCGTTGCCAGGACGTTCCAGACGTTGCGGTTGTTCCTGAACATGTCGGTGAAAGAGAACGTGATGTCGGCAGCGTACGGGCGAACGCGCGCCGGCGTGTTCCGCGCGATGCTGCGGACGCCGGGCATGCGCCGTGAGGAGCGCGAGATCGACCGGCTTGCCGAGGAGCGGCTCGCTTTCTTCGGCGAGCGGCTGATGGGCTACCGGTGGAACCAGCCCGCCTACTCGCTGTCGTACGCCAACCGGCGGCGGCTGGAGATCGCCCGGGCGACGGCGACTCAGCCGAGGATCCTGCTCCTCGACGAGCCGGCGGCGGGCATGAACCCGGCCGAGACGCAGGAGATCACGAAGTTGATCTCCCAGCTTCGGAGGGAGGGTGGATACACGATCCTCGTGATCGAGCACGACATGCACTGCGTCGAAGGCTGCTCCGACCGGGTCATCGCGCTCGACCACGGAGTGAAGATCGCCGAGGGATCGTTCGTGTCGGTCGCGACCGACCCCAAGGTGGTCGAGGCGTATCTCGGGCTGGGCGGGACCGACCGGAAATGAGCACGAACGGCATTGCGCCGCTCTTGCGGCTGGAGGGCGTCAACACCTACTACGGACTGATCCACATTCTCCAGGACCTGAACATCGAGGTCCGCGAGGGAGAGCTCGTGTGCCTCCTCGGCGGGAACGCCTCGGGGAAGTCGACGACGCTGAAGACGATCCTCGGCATCGTCCGGCCTCGTACCGGCAAGGTGCTGCTCAACGGCGAGGACGTCACCCGGCGGCCGACGTCGTACCGGATCTCACGCGGAATCGCGATCGTGCCGGAGAACCGTCGCCTGTTCGCGCCGATGACCGTCACGGAGAACCTGGAGATGGGCGCATACCTTCGCGGCGGCCCGGCGAAGGACGACTTCGAGCGCGTCTACTCGTTGTTTCCGCTGCTGTACGAGCGCCGGTCCCAGCTCGCCGGGACCCTCTCCGGCGGCGAGCAGCAGATGGTCGCGATGGCCCGCGCGCTCATGTCCAGGCCGAAGCTGATGCTGATGGACGAGCCCTCGATGGGCCTAGCGCCGGTGCTCGTCGACCGCAACTTCGAGATCATCAAGGAAGTCCACGAGGCCGGGGTCGCGATCCTCGTCGTCGAGCAGAACGCGAACGTGTCGCTCTCGATCGCCGACCGGGGGTACGTCCTGTCGACGGGCAGGCTGGTGCTGGAAGGTAAGGCCGCTGAACTGCTGGAAGACGAGGGCCTGCGCAAGGCATACCTCGGCCGCTGACTTAGGGACTGACCCCCCAGGAGTCTGTCCCTAGAGAAGCGAAGCGCGCTGCGGCTCTGTGGGGACAGTCCCCTACGGGGACAGTCCCTAGACTTGATGCGTGGCGGTCGCGTCGTCCAAGCTCGGCGCCGGGATTCGGGGCGAGTTCCCGATCCTCGCGCACACGACCTACCTGAACTCCTGCTCGCAGGGAGCGCTCTCGCACCGCGTCCGCGCGGCGTACGAGGAGTACCTCGCCGGGTGGGACGAGAACGGGGCCGAGTGGGTGGTCTGGGTCGAGCGCGCAGACGCAGCCCGTGCGGCCTTCGCGCGCCTGCTCCACGCCGAGCCGACCGAGCTGGCCGTGACGACGTCGGTGACCCAAGGGGTCTCCGGCATCGTCTCCGCCCTCGACCTAAGCGCCCGGCCGAAGATCGTGATCAGCGAGTACGAGTTCCCGACGGTGGGCCAGATCGCTCACGCGCAGGAGCTGCGTGGGGCCGAGGTCGTCCACGTCGCCCCGGAGCCTGACGGCTCGATCGCGCCCGAGCGCTTCGCCGAGGCGATCGACGAGCGAACAGCGCTCGTCTGCTGCACGACCGTCTCCTACCGCACCGGCCATCGCCACGATGTCGCCGAGATCGCGCGTCTCGCCCACCACGCAGGCGCTCTGTGCCTCGCCGACTCGTATCAGGCGATCGGTGCGATCGACTTCGACGCGCACGCGCTCGGGGTCGACTTCGTCACGGGCGGTACGGTCAAGTACCTGCTCGGCTCGTCCGGGCTCGGCTTCCTCTACGTCCGCTCGGGGCTGCTCCCGCAGTTGCTTCCGACCCAGACCGGCTGGTTTGCGGATGAGGACATCTTCCAGATGGATATCTCCGACTACTCGCCGGCCGCCGATGCGCGCCGCTTCGACGCAGGCACTCCGCCGGTGCCGAACATCTACGCCGGCCTCGCCGGCATGTCGCTGATCGAGGAGGCCGGGACACCCGCGATCGAGGAGCACGTCGGCGCCCTGGCGACGCGGTTGATCGACGGCCTCGAGGAGCTGGATGCCCAGGTCGCGACGCCGAGCGACCCGGCGCGCCGGGGCCCACTCGTCTGCGTCCGGTCGACCGACGTCCGGGCACTCGTGGAGGTGCTCGCCGCCGAGCGGATCACCTGCTCGGAGCGCGACGCGAATCTCCGCATCTCGCTCCACCTCTACAACGTCGAGGACGACGTCGACCGCGTACTCGACGCGCTCCGCCGGAACCACGCTCTGCTCGGATGAGTACTCGCAGTGCGCCGGGCAAAGCCCGCCCGCACGCTCGCGCTCCGCGCGGGAACGGCCAAGACCAAGAGTTGCCTATTCGAAGGTCGAACCGCTCGACCCTGAGACCGCGCATTAGACTCGCTCTCCATGCTGCTGCGAGAGCTCGACTACGCACGCCCCGATTCGATTGAGGACGCGGTGAAGCTCCTCTCGGCCCGCGAGGACGCCCGTGCGCTCGCCGGTGGGCAGAGCCTCGTCAACGTGATGAAGACGCGGGTCGCCGCCCCCGAGCTCGTGGTCGACCTGAACGGGATCGATGCGCTGCGGGGGATCGCGGACGACGGCGGGGCCCTGGTGATCGGCGCGATGAACACCTACGCGGCGATCGTCGACTCGCCGGAGGTCGCCGCCGCGCGGCCGATTCTCGCCGAGGTGGCCCGGACGATTGCGGACGTTCAGGTGCGCAACCGCGGCACGATCGGGGGCAATGTCTGCTCGAACGATCCGACGAACCACTTTCCGCCGCTCCTCGCCGCGCTGCAGGCCGAGTTCACCATCCGCTCCGCCGACGGCGAGCGCACTGTCGACACGGACGCGTTCTTCGAAGGCGTGTTCACAACCGCCGTCCATCCGGGCGATCTCCTGACGGCTGTCCGGATCCCGGCCAAAGGCGACGCGCGCGACGGTTGGGCGAGCGCGACGCTCGGTCGGGAAGGGACCGGAATCGTCAGCGTCGCCGCCAGCGTCTCAGGCGGAAACGCCCGTATCGCGATCGGCTGCGTCGCCGCAACGCCGGTGGTCGTGACCGCCAGCGCCGACGCGACGGCGGTGGCCGACGCGGTGAAGAGCGCCCAGCTCGACCCGCCCAGCGACGTTCACGCCTCGGCGGCCTACCGCCGCCACCTCGCGGCGGTGCTCGCCGCCCGCGCGGTCAGGGACGCCCAATGACCGTAGGCTCGACGGAGGTCATCAATGAGCGGAGGTGCCGGCTTTGCCGGCGCCGGGAGCGGGGAGCATGAGCGACCACACGATCGCGGTGACGATCAACGGCGAGCGCTACGAGCGTGAGGTCGAGGCGCGCAAGCTGCTCGTCCACTTCATCCGCGACGATCTCGATCTGACCGGCACGCACGTCGGCTGCGACACGGGCAACTGTGGCGCCTGCACCGTCCTGCTCGACGGAACGGCGGTGAAGAGCTGCATGCTGCTCGCCCCGCAGGCCGACGGCGCCGAGATCACGACGGTCGAGGGGCTGGCCGGCGACGAGGTCGAGCTGACGCCTCTTCAACAGTCGTTCCACGAGCACCACGGGCTGCAGTGCGGCTACTGCACTCCCGGGATGCTGCTCAGCGCCACGTACCTCCTTTCGCACACGCCGCAGCCGACCGAGGAGGAGATCCGGCGCGCAATCCAGGGGAACATCTGCCGCTGCACCGGCTACGTGAACATCGTCAAGTCGATCCAGGCGGCGAGCGGGCAATGACGGAAACGGCGCAGGAACAGCAGGTCGAGCTCGAAGTCGGGTACGCCTCCGGCAAGAGCGTCCCGCGGAAGGAGGACCGCCGGCTCGTCCAGGGCCAGGGGGTCTTCGCGGACGACGTCAAGCGGCACGGCATGGGCTACGTCCACTTCGTCCGCTCGCCGTACGCCCACGCGCGGATCGTCTCGGTCGACGTGTCCGCCGCCGAGGCGCTCGAAGGCGTGTACGGCACGCTGACGCCGGACGAGGTCGCCGAGCTGACCGATCCGTTCTTCGAGCTGACCACAGCGCCGGGGAACCAGATCAAGGACTACGCCCTCGCCGTCGGCCGGACGCGCCACATCGGCGAGCCGGTCGTGGCCGTCGTCGCCGAGTCCAGAGAGCTCGCCCGCGACGCCGCGGACCTGGTCGAGGTCGACTACGAGCCGCTCGATGTCCTGGTCGACGCCCGTAGGGCAGAGGACGACGGCGCCCCGGTTCTGCACGAGGACGCAGGCACGAACGTCGTCTGGTCGGGCACGTTCGACTGGGGCGACGTCGACGGCGCCCTGAAGGCGGCAGACCGGATCGTCAAGATCAAGGAGCTCCACTTCGACCGGTTCTCCTCGACGCCGCTCGAGTGCTCCGCCGCGCTGGTCGAGCACGACCGCGGCACCGGCCAGTTCACGCTCCACTGCAACCACCAGATGCCCGGCGTCGCGGCGATCTGGATGGGGCCGGCGCTGCGCGTGCCACTCGACAAGCTCCGCTTCGTCACCCAGGACATCGGCGGCGGCTTCGGCAACAAGATCACGACCCACGTCCAGCTAACGGCCTGCTGCCTGCTTGCCCGGAAGCTGAAGCGGCCGATCCAGTGGACGGAGTGGCGCACCGACCAGCACACCTCGAACGCCCACGGCAACGAGCGCTGGTTCCATGACATCGAGGTCGCCGTCCAGAACGACGGCACGATGCTCGGCTTCAAAGTCAAGGCCCTCGACGACTGCGGCGCCTTCCCGCGCTACGAGCCGCTCGGCTGCATCATCTGGGCGCAGGTCACCCCAGGGCTTTACCGCTGGCGCAACATCCGCGTCGAGTTCACCCAGGTGGTGACGAACAAGTCGCCGGTCGCGCCGAACCGCGGCTACTCCCGGATGCAGCAGCTCTGGCTGACCGAGCGGATCTGCGACATCGTCGCGCACCAGCTCGGCCTCGACCCCGTCGATGTGCGGAAGAAGAACTACGTACGAGCGGACGAGATGCCCTACGAAACGCCGAACGGGTGCGTGTACGACTCGGGCGACTACGCGCGCTGCCTCGACATCGCGCTCGATCTGGTCGACTTCGACGCCGTCCGCGAACGCCAGACGAGCGAAAACGGAAAGCTGATCGGAATCGGGATCGGCTCGACACTCGACTCCGGCACGAACAATTTCGGCCAGTCGACGCTCCTCAACCCCGAGCTGCAGTTCTCCGGAAACAACGAGGTAGCGACGATCAAGCTCGACATCTTCGGCGAGATCGTCCTCACCCTCGGTACCGTCCCTCAGGGGCAGGGTCACGAGACGGTCGCGAGCCAGGTCGCCGCCGACATCCTCGGCGTCTCGCCCGACCAGATCCACGTGCGACCGGGCCACGACTCGTACTGGAACTCTCACGCCGGCTTCTCGGGCACGTACGCGAGCCAGTTCGCGGTCACCGGCCTCGAGGCGGTGAAGGGCGCCGCAGAAAAGCTTTCGCTCGAGATCCGCCGCCTCGCAGGCGGCGTGCTCGGCGGCGCCGACCCGGACGACATCGTCCTCGAAGGCGGTTTCGCGAAGCGCAAAGACAACCCCGAGGCGGCACTCCCGTTCATGGCCTGCGGGGCGATCATCAACGCGAACAACGCCGTCCTTCCGCCCGAGCTTCGCGACATCACCCTCAACTGCCGCCACGTCTACGTGCCGCCGTTCGAGCTGCCCGACCCCGAAAGGAAGTTCGGCAACCTGACGCTGACGTACGCGACCCAGATCCACGCCTGCGTCGTCGAGATCGACCCGGAGACCGGTGAGGTCGAGATCGCCGACTACGCCGCCGTCGACGACTGCGGCATCCGGATCCATCCGCAGATCGTCGAGGGCCAGGTGCACGGCGCGACCGTCCACGGGATCGGCGCCGCCCTCTACGAGACGTTCGCGTACGACGAGGACGGCAACCTCTTGACGTCCAACTTCTACGACTACCACGTGCCCCACGCGCTCGACCTGCCGTCGATCAAGACCGGGCACATCGAGAGCCCCTCGCCGTTCTCCTCCCTCGGCACGAAGGGGATGGGCGAGGGCGGCGGTGCCGCGATCCACGCGATCTGCGCCGCGATCCAGGACGCGCTCCGCCGCGCGGGCTCCAAGGCGGTTGTCAACGATTCGTTCAACCCGCCCGAGCGGGTCTGGCGGATGCTCCAGGCCCCGGAGGAGACGGCGGAACTCGTGGAGGTCACGCAACAGTGAAAGTCGAAGGCACGAAGGAGTTCGACGCCCCCGCCCAGCTGGTCTGGGACGTCCTGAACGACCCGTCGAAGATGGCCAAGCTCTTGCCCGGCGTGGAGAGCTTCGAGATCCAGGACGACCGTCACTGGAAAGCGTCAGTGAAGATCCCGCTCGGAATGGGCGGGCTGAAGCTGAACTTCAGCTTCGAGAAGGTCGAGGAGCGGCCGATCGAGTACGCCAAGCTCGCTTCGAAGGGCCAAGGCGTCGGCGCGATCGTCGCGATGGAGACCGAGTTCCACCTGAAGCCGGACGGCGAGAAGACGAACATGGACTGGATCGCAGACGTCCGCGTCGCCGGGCCGATCGGCAGCATGGGCCAGCGCGTCTTCCAGCCGATCGTCAACCAGCAGGTCGGGAACGTCCTGAACGCGCTGGAGGAGCAGGTGGCCGAGGCGAAGGGTGACGGCGGGACCGACGGCGACGGGCCGACTCAGTCCGAGTGACCGAGTCTCAGAAGGTCGAGCTCCAGCACCAGGTTCAGCTCGACTCGATCGTCTACGGCGTCTTCGTCGCGCGCGTCGCGAGCGACGGGTACCGGTTCGTCCACCGAGATGGGTGGCGGACGGTCGCCGACGAGCCCGATCTCGGCACGCCGCTGATGAGATTCACGACCGAGCGCAACGCGACGACGCTCTACGTGATCGACGGGACGCTCACCCTCTTCGCCTTCGGCCCGGGGCACGTTCTCGTCCTCGCCGCCGCGAACGAGCAGGCGGCGGTCGACGGCCTGTTCGAGCGCTTACGGGAGCTGCTCCCGACTCCCGATCCGAGCTCCAAGCACGAGGTGCCGGTGACGTTCTGGACCTACGGCATGCAGGGTCCGCAGCAGTCCTGGCGCTCGATCGCCGTGCCGGGCTGGGACGAGATCGAGACCAACTACCGCGACCGCACGCGCGCACCGCTCGCAGAGCTCATGCGCGGGTTCCGGCCGGCCTCCGGCGGACAGCTGATCCTCTGGCACGGCCCCGCCGGAACCGGGAAGACTTTCGCGCTCCGCGCGCTGGCGTGGGAATGGCGCGACTGGTGCGAGTTCAGCTACATCGTCGACCCAGATGCATTCTTCGGCCAGCACGCCGACTACCTCATGTCGGTGCTGCTCGAGGACGGCGAGGGGGCGATGATGCGTCGGTTTCAAAGGGGATGGACGAGCTACGCCGCGCTCGGGCTCCACGGCACGGTAGAGATGGAGGTGGAGGAGGAAGAGGAAACCGAGCCGCCGTGGCGGCTGCTGATCCTCGAGGACGCAGGTGAGCTGATCCAGGCAGACGCACGCGCCGCCGCGGGACAGGGCCTGTCGCGCTTCCTCAACGTCGTCGATGGGCTCATCGGTCAGGGTCTGCGCGTGCTCGTCCTCGTCACCACCAACGAGGAGGTGCGCAGGCTCCACCCGGCCGTGGCGCGACCCGGCCGCTGCGCAGCGGAGGTGGAGTTCGGCCCGATGTCCGCAGCGGAAGCGGCGGCGTGGTGCGCGGCGCATGGGCTCGACGAGCACCCGGCGAGCGCGACCTCACTCGCATCGCTCTTCGCCCGGCTCGAAGGGCGGAACCCCGAGGAGACGGTCCTCCTCGGGTTTGCAGACACCTAACGGAGCGCACTCGCCGGGCGGCCGAGGTCGTCGGCGCACTCTGAGCCGGCCCGGGCTCAGCCGCGGTCGGGCGGGACCGCGACGGGCGGCGGCTGTGGCGCCTCCTCGGTGCCGGCTCCGGTCGACTCGACCGCAGCCTCGATCTCGGCCAGGGTCTGAGCGTCCAGGGCCAGAGCGTCCGCCCCGAGCCAGTCGTCCAGCTGGGATACGCGGCGGCCGCCGACGATCGCGCCCGTCACGCCGGGCACCGCGAGCACCCACGCGAGCGCGAGTGAGGCGACCGTCGTACCCAGTCTGGCGGCGATCGGCTCGAGCGCCTCGACCAGCGCGAGGTTCTGCGAGAGCTTCGGTTCCTGGAACGGCGGCGCGTTCCGCCGCCAGTCGTCCTCGGCGAGCCGGTCGAGCCCTTCGCGGTTGAACGAGCCGGTCAGGAGCCCAGAGGCCATCGGCGAGTACGCGATCACGCCGGTGCCGTTCTCGTGCGCCCACGGAATCAGCTCCCGGCGCGCGTGGCGGTTGAGGAGCGAGAGCGGCGGCTGGAGCGAGTCGACGTGCCTGATCGCCTCGCAGGCCTGCAGCCGCGAAACGTCGAAGTTGCAGACGCCGAGCCAGCGCACCTTGCCTTCGTCGGCGAGCTCTACCATCGTCCCCCACGACTCCTCGACCGGCGTGCCCGTCCCGTAGTCGGGCCAGTGGAACTGGTAGAGGTCGATTCGATCGATCCCCAGTCGCCGCAGGCTCGCCTCGCACTCCGCCCGGATCGATTCCGGCCGAAGGTCGAAGTAGACCTCGCCGCCGCGCCACGGCCGGCCGCACTTCGTGAACACCAACACCTCGTCGCCGACGCGGAACGGCTCGAGCGCCCTCCCGACGACCTCTTCGGAGTGGCCGTCGCCGTACGTCGGCGCCGTGTCGACCCAGCTCACGCCCTCCTCGACCGCCCGCCGAATCGCCGCGATCGACTCCTCGTCGTCGACCGCTCCCCAGCCGAAGCGGTATTGGCCCGCCAGCGCCCACGTGCCGAAGCCGAGCGCCGTGATCGCAGGCCCATCACGGCCGAGCCTACGGGTCACCATGGCGCCGCCACTCCGTCCTTCAGCCGCCCCTCGGCGTCGAGGTAGTCGCTCCAAGAGCGCCGCGGCTCCCACCCGAGCAGCCGCCGCGCCTTCGAGCAGTCGATCGCCGACGCGTCGGGGCGGTCGAGCGGCCGCAGCTCGACCTTCGTCGCACCGTGGTAGCGCCGCACGATCTCCTCGAGCGGATGGCCGCCGATCGTGTCCGGCGACGCGACGTACAAGACCTCGTGGCCCGGCAACTCCGACTCCACGGCGAGCACGGTCGCCTGGCAGAGGTCGTACACGTCCACATACGAGCAGAAATTGCCGATCAGCACCGACGGGTCGCGGACGATCGGGCCGAGGTTGCGCTCGTAGCTCCCGACGTCCTGCACCCAGCAGGGTCGGATCGAGATCGTCGCGATATCGGCCCGCTCCGGTGCCCGCTCCATCAGCAGCTCGCCGAACCATTTCGCGGTCGCGTACGAGTCCTGCGGCCGGACGGGATGCTGCTCGTCGATCGGCAGGTAGTTCGGCTCGAAGGGCCGGTGGGCGAAGATGAAGCCCGGGGCCGTCTCACTGGAGAAGTTGACGAAGCGGCTCGCGCCGGCTGCGATCGCCGCCTCCAGCACGTTGAACGTTGACATCAGGTTGTTCCCGAAGACGACGTGCGGCGCGTGGTGGAGCGGCTGAGGGATTGCGGCCGTGTGGACGACCGCGTCGCAGCCTCGTACGAGCGCGTCGACGGATCCGACGTCGGTGAGATCGACCTGCCAGTAGTCATCGGCCTCCCGCGGATCCTCGTGCCGGTCCCAGGTGGGACGCGTGACGTCGCTTGCCCGCACGTCATGCCCCGCCCGCATCAGCGCCGGGACGAGCGCACGTCCGACCTTCCCGTGCGCACCCGTGACGAGGACCTTCACAGGTAGGTGACGGCGTCGGCGACGACCGGGGAGCGGCCGCGGAGAAAGTCGAAGTCGCAGCCCTCGTTCGCCTGCAGGACGCGGTCCTCGTAGAGCCGCCGGTAGCCGCGGTCGTCCTTTCGCTCGGGCGGCTCCCAGACACTGCGGCGGCGCTCGAGCTCGCTCTGCTCGACGAGCAGGTCGAGCCGCCGCTCCTCGACGTCGAGCTGGATGCGGTCGCCGGTCTCGACCAGCGCCAGGGGACCGCCGACGGCCGACTCCGGGGCGACGTGGAGGACGACTGCTCCGTACGAGGTTCCGCTCATCCGAGCGTCGGAGATTCGCAGAAGATCGGTGACGCCGCGCTTCAGGAGTTTGGCCGGAATCGGCAGGTGACCCCACTCCGGCATTCCTGGCGCACCGACCGGGCCGCCGTTCCGCAGCACCATCACCGAGTCCTCGTCGATGTCGAGAGCCTCGTCGTCGACCCGGGCCGCGAGGTCGTGGATGTCCTCGAAGACGACCGCACGCCCCTCGTGTCGCAGAAGCCGAGGGTCGGCGGCAGTGATCTTCATCACCGCTCCATCCGGGCAGAGGGACCCCCGCAGGACGACGAGGCTGCCCCCGGCATCAAGCGGGTCGTCGGCGGGCCGGATGACGTCGCGGTCGACGATCTCCGTCGGAGATTCTGCGAGGTTCTCGCCGACCGTCTGCCCGGTCACGGTGATCGCGTCGAGCGCGAGCAGATCGGCGATCTGCGCCATGACTGCAGGCAGCCCGCCTGCGTAGTAGAAGTCCTCCATCAGGTGCTCACCGGCGGGCTTCAGGTTGACGAGCCAGGGCGTCGAGCGACAGAGCTCGTCGAAGAGTCCGAGGGGCAGATCGACCCCCACCCGGCCGGCGTAGGCGATCAGATGCAGGATCGCGTTGGTAGATCCGGAGATCGCGTGCAGGACGCGGATCGCGTTCTCGAAGGCGTCGCGGGTGAGGATGTCGGACGGCCGCACGTCACGTTCGACCAGTTCGACGATCGTCCGGCCGGCGGCTTCGGCGACCTGCGCTCGACGCGAGTCGACGGCGGGGATCGCGGCACCGCCGGGCAGCGTGAGGCCGAGCGCTTCCGTTACGCACGCCATCGTCGACGCCGTGCCCATCGTCATGCAGTGCCCATTCGAGCGGGACATCGCGTTCTCGATCTCCTCGAACTCGACCTCCGTGATCCGGCCGGCGCGCAGCTCCTCGTTGTAGTGCCAGCAGTCGGAGCAGGACCCCAGCTCTCGACCACGCCAGCGGCCGTTCAACATCGGCCCGCCGGTGACGACGATCGACGGGATGTTCGCGCTGGCCGCGCCCATGATCGACGCCGGATTCGTCTTGTCGCAGCCGGTGAGGAGCACGACGCCGTCGAGCGGGTACGAGCGGATCGACTCCTCCACGTCCATCGCCATCAAGTTGCGGTAGAGCATCGTCGTCGGTTTCATCAGCGACTCGCCCAGCGACATCACCGGGAACTCCATGGGGAAGCCGCCCGCCTGGAGGACCCCGCGCTTCACCGCCTGGGCGAGCCCGCGCAGGTGGACGTTGCAGTTGACGAGCTCGCTCCAGCTGTTGCAGATGCCGATCACGGGCCGTCCGCGGAAGGTCTCGTTTGTCACGCCGGTCGACTTCAGCCAGGATCGGTGCAAGAAGCCGTCGAGGTCACGCCGGTCGAACCACTCGCTCGATCGGCGCCCGTTGCCCGTGCCGTAGCTACCGTTCCGAATCGCTGACACGTCGCTCCTCCTTGTCCGAATGACTGAAATCGCCGACGGCATCCATCGCATCGAGAGCGACCTCGGCCCGCGCTTCATGTGTCAGTACGTCGTCGCCGGCCGTGACCGCAGCGTGCTGATCGACACCGGGCTCGCCGAGACGCCCGCGGCGGTGATCGACCCGTATCTGACCCGGCTGGGCCTGGAGCCCGACTTCGTCCTGCTCAGCCACGCCGACAACGACCACGTTGGCGGCAACCGCGCCTTCCGCGACGCTCACCCGCACGCGGTCTTCGCGTGCCACGAGCTCGATCGGCGCTGGGTCGAGTCGAACGAGGCTCTGGTCAGCGAGAACTACGGCTGGCATGCCGCCTACGGGTTCCCGCCCATGGACGCCGACGAGCTGCTCGCGTCGATGAGCGGTAACGCCCCGATCGACGTCGGCCTCATCGGCGGCGAGACGATCCGGCTGGACGCCGAGCAGGTGGTCGAGGTCCTGCACCTGCCCGGCCACACGCCCGGTCACCTGGGGCTCTGGGACGAGCGAAACCGGGCCGCGATCATCATCGACGCGGTCCTCGCCGACGGCATCTACGACCGCGCCGGCAACAAGCTGATCCCGCCGCGCTACTACGACCTGGCCGCCTTGCGGCAGACGATTGAGCGGCTGGAGGCGATCCGGCCAGAGCTGCTGCTCACCGCCCACTACCCGGTATTCGAACGGGACGACGCGCTCGAGTGGCTCGCGACCGGCCGGGCGTTCGTCGACGACGTCGAGCGGTCGGTGCGCGACGCGCCGGCCGACGAGCGCGCCGACCTGTGGACGCTGACGCAGCGCGTCGACGCCGCGCTCGGACCGTTCCCCCAGTTCATGACCGAGCTGGGAGCGACCGTCCGCGCGGCTGTTCACTAACGCACTCGGCGCATCACGACCGACTGCATGATCAGCGCCCCGACGATCACGGCGCCGTAGATCACCTGGGTCAGCAGACCCGTCCAGCCCAGCGAGACGATCCCCGGCTCGATCGCGCCGATCACGAACGCGCCGACGAAGGTGCCGAAGATCGTCCCGCGTCCGCCGAAGATCGACGTCCCGCCGAGGAAGACCGCCGCCACCGTCGGTAGCATCGCGCCGCTCCCTACAGTCGGCCAGAAGTAGTTCGTCTCCAAGGTCGAGGCAATGCCGGCGAAGGCCGCGGTCATCCCCACGAGCGCGAACACCGACACGCGGACCCGGTCGGAGCGCACGCCCATCATGCGGGCGCTCTGCTCGTTATCGCCGACCAGGTACACGTGCGCGCCGAAGCGGTGGCGGTTGAGCAGGATCCAGAGCACGATCGCGATGGCGAGCATCCAGAAGAACTCCGCCGGGATGCCGTGCCACCGGCCGGTGAGCAGACTCTGGACGAAGCCGTTGGCGAAGTCGGTGCCGGCTCCCTTCCCCCCGGTCCTCCAGACCACGATCCCACCCCAGAAGAACCACGTTCCGATCGTGGCGACCAGCGACGGAATGCCGAAGCGGACGACGATGAGCCCGTTCAAGAGCCCGACGCCAAGGCCCGCGGCGAGCCCAGCGAGAAGTCCGAGCTCGGGTTGCCCCACGGAAACGAAGACCCAGGCTCCGACGGCCATTACCGAACCGAACGAGAGGTCGATCTCGCGCGCGATCACGACGAGCGTCAGCGAGAGCGCGATCATCCCCGTGATCGGCACGGACGACATCAGCGAGCTGTAGATGTCGAAGTGGAGCCAGGTCTCCGACGCGCCGATCGCGAGGATCGTCCAGAGCACGAGCGCCATTGCGAAGGTGCCGAGCTGGAGCCCGTACCGCACTGGGAGGGTCTTGTGCCACGCCGCGGACGGCGTTTTCGCCGGCGTGGGCGACGGCAGCCCTGTCTGCGCCTCGACGCGGCTCACGCCGCTGTCTCCTGGAGCCGGCCGGTCTCGGCCACATGCCGCATCTGCTCGACGAGCTCGTGGACGCTCATCTCGGCCGGCCGGAACTCACCCGCGACCCGGCCGCGGTCGATGACGACCACCCGCTCACAGATCTCGTGCACGTTGAACAGGTTGTGGTCGATGAAGATGCACGCCTTGCCGGCGTCTTTGATCCCGCGCACGAAGTCGAGCGTCTTCCTCGTCTCAGTGACGGACAGTCCCATCGTAGGCTCGTCGAGGATGACGAGCTCGGCCTCGAAGTGGAGCGCGCGGGCGATCGCGACGCCCTGGCGCTCGCCTCCCGACATCGTTCCGACGAACGAGTCCGGAGTGACGGCCTGCGACGTGAAGCGCAGGAACTCCTGCATCAGGGTCTGGGTCTCGGCCCGCATGCCCGGCACGTCCAGCAGCCCGATGCGGTTCGTCCGCTCGCGCCCCATGAAGATGTTTCGCCACAGCGACTGCTGGTCGGCGAGAGCGCGCTCCTGGTAAACGGTCTCGATCCCGAGGTCGCGGGCGCGCTGCACCGAGAGGTGGTGGATCTCCTCGCCCTTCCACCTAATCGTGCCGCTGTCGGGCGTGTGGAACCCGGTGATGATCTTGATCAGCGTCGACTTGCCGGCGCCGTTGTCGCCGAGGAGCCCGACGATCTCGTCCGCGCCGACGGTAAGGCCCACGTCCTGCAGCGCCCGGACGTGGTCGAACGACTTCGAGATGTGCTCGAGCTCGAGCAGGTTCGTCGTCGCCGTCTCCATGGACGTTGCCGGAGTTTCGCAGAGAGCGGCGGCGCAAACGGCCGCGCCGCCGCTCTCGTGGCGAATTCCGCGTCAGAACCTCCGTTTACCTGATCAGCCGTTTGACGAGGGGCACGAGCGGGGCGACGTTGCCCTTGTTGATGATCCCCGATCCTGTGTCGATGTAGAGACCGGCGAACTTGTAGACCTTCGTCATGCAAACCTGCAGGATCGGCAGGTAGCCCTGCAGCCACTCCTGCTGGTCGAGGACGAGATCCGTCCAGCCTCCCTGGATCGCGGTGATTGTCGCAGGCGACAGGTCGAACCCGGCGATGCCGATGTCGTTGGGTCCCTTGTGCGTCGCCTTCAGGTACGTCTCCGCCGTGGCGGTGAGACCGCCGTGGTCGGTGACGACCAGCTTAACGTCGGGATGCGAGCTGACGTATGCGGTGAAGGTCGGGATGCCCGCCGCCGGGTCCGCATTCGTTTGCTTGTTGATCTCGATGTAGTCGACCTTGAGCCCGGCCTTCTTCAGGGCGTCGATGGCGCCCTTGGTGCGCAGGCCGCGGGTCGGCTGGGAGAGCAGCCCCCAGACCATCGCCCGGTCGCCCTTCTTCAGATGAAGCTGGGAGACCGCGGACTGGCCGAGGAGGACGCCAGAGTTGTAGAGGTTCTGGCCCACATACCCGAAGCCCTTCGCCTGATAGGCGTGGAAGAGCGTCGGCAACTCGGTGTTCTGGCTCGTGACGATGATGCCCTTGCTCTCTGCCTTGGTCACCCACGGCTTCAGCGCGGCATCACCCGGATGACCCATGACCGCAATGCCGGCCGGGTTCGTGGCGATCGCCGACTTGAACTGGTTGACCATCGTTTCCGGATCCCAGTTCGACCAGACGTACCGAACATTCGCGCCGAGGTCGGCAGCCGCCTGCTTGGCGCCGTTGTAGACGTTGACGGCGAAGACACCGCCGGCAGGCCCACCGGGGAAGAACACGATCTTCTGGCCGCTACACCACTTCCCCGCGAAGGGCGACGCGTTCCCCTTGCTCGCGACGCCGAGGAACAGGGCTGCGACCAGGGCCACAACCCCCGCAGCGAGGGGCAGCACGGCAATTCGCAGCGCTCGTTTCACTCTTGCTCCCTCCTTCCAGATACACGCGCGGTCGCGCGAGGCGCGAATCTAACACCGTCCACCCGGGATGTCTAGTTATAGAATTATCGTATGACTAAACGGCGAACCTACCCCCGCCGCGGCCTGCACGGCGCGGTCGTGCACGAGATCGGGGTACGAATCCTCGATGGGGAGCTGAAGCCGGGCGAGACGCTGCCCGACAACGGCTTCGTCGGCGAGGCCGAGGTGAGCCGGACCGTCGTGCGCGAGGCGATCAAGGTGCTCGCCGCGAAAGGGCTGGTCGAGTCCCGGCCGAAGATCGGCACCCGCGTGCGGCCGAGGCGGGACTGGAACCTGCTCGACCCCGACGTCCTCGCCTGGCAGATCGAAGCCGGCCCCGATTCCCGGTTCCTCGAGCAGGCGCTCGAGCTGCGTCGGATGATCGAGCCCGCCGCCGCGCGACTCGCCGCCGAGCGCGCCACGGCCGCCCAGACTGCGGCCCTCTACGAGGCTGCGGAGGCGATGGCCGCCGCCGGCGACGACCTCGACGCGTTCATGGAGCCCGACCTCCGGTTCCACAGACTGATGCTGGAGGCGTGCCGAAACGAGCTGCTCGAGCACATGAACGACGTCTTCACGGCGGTGCTGCGAACGGTCTTCGCGTACTCGTCGGCGAGCTCTCGCGAGTACCCACGGTCCGCCCGTCGCCACCTCGCGATCGTGAAGGCGATCGAGGCCCACGACCCGGACGCCGCCGAGGGAGCCGTCCTCCGGCTGATCGATGACACGAAGAAGAACCTCGCGTCGACAGTGCGGCAGCGCTCGAAGAGGTAGGCATAGGATCGCGGGGCGATGCCCCCGCCCTTCCGGATCGGCGTCATGCAGCTGACCATGGAGCCCCTCGAGGAGATCCTCGAGCACGCCCGCGCGATGGACGAGGGCGGCTTCGACACGATCTGGCTCGCCGAGGCGTACCCGTGGTGGCGGAAGCACTCGATGGAGGCGCGCTCGTCGACCGCGCTCTCGGCGCTCGTCGCCCGGGAAACCGAGCGGCTCGCCGTCGGCTGGGGGATCATCTCGCCGTTCACACGGCATCCGGTGCAGATCGCCATGGAAGCCCGGGTGACGCAGGAGGCAGCGGGCCCCGGCCGCTTCTACCTTGGTCTCGGCGTTTCGAAGATCTTCATGCGCCACGCGGGGATCGACTCGAAGCCGGTCGCGGCGATGAAGGAGGCGGCGACGATCGTCCGCGGCGTCCTCGCGGGCGAGGAGCTCGACTTCGACGGCAAGGTCTTCTCCGCGCACGTGCCCGCGCTGAAGGACGACGCCGACGCTCCGCGTTGGGACGTACCGCTCTATTTCGCTGGAACGGGCCCGATGATGCTCCGTGCCTCGGCGCAGGTTGCCGACGGCCTGCTCACAGCGTCGATCACGACGCCGGCGTTCGTCCGCTACGTCCGCGGCGAGCTCGAGGCCGCCGGGCGCGATCCTGCTTCGCTCGACCTCGGCTGCACGATCGTCGCCTCGGTCGACGAGGACCGGGAGAAAGGGCGCGACGGCGCACGCGAGATCGCCGGGATGTACCTCGCGAACAAGGTCCAGAACATCCAGGCCGCGGCCGACACGCTCCTCGAGTGCGCCGGGCTGACCCAGGAGGAGATCCTCCCGATCGCGGAGGCGATGGAGCAGGGCGGCCGCCTGGCCGCGAAGGCAGCGGTAACGGACGAGATCCTGGACAAGTGCCGACCGATCGCCGGCACGCCCGAGGACTGCATCGCTGCGATCCGGGAGTACCGCGAGGCAGGCTGCACGCACGTCATGCTCGAGCTGTGGGGCGACGACCGGCTCGGGCAGCTGAGACGCTTCTCTGAGAAGGTGCTCCCGGCATGCAGGTGAAGATCGACCGCCGCAGCCTGGTCGAGACCGCGAGCGCACTCGTCGACATCCCCAGTCCCACCGGGGACGAGTTCGCTATGGCCGAGCACATGGCGAGGGTCTTCCACGAGATGGGGCTGCACGTGCAGTGGCAGGAGGTCGAGGAGGGCCGGCCCAACGTCCTCGGGACGTGGCGTGGGACGGGCGGCGGCAAGACGTTGATGTTCAACGGCCACATGGACACGTCGTACTCCGGCCGCGAGCCATGGCTCGCGGGCCAGCGCGGGTTCAGGCCCGAGGCGCGGGTCGAGGGCGACCACTTGTTCGGGCTCGGGATCTCGAACATGAAAGGCGCCCTGGCGTGCTACGTCGAGGCGGTCCGGGCGCTCCAGTCGGCGGGTGTGCGGTTGAAGGGCGACGTGCTGATCGCCGCCGTCGTCGGCGAGATCGAGAAGACGCAGTGGGGCGAAGAGTTCCGCGGCAAGGAGTACCGCGGCTACGCGGCCGGGTCACGCCACCTGGTCGCGCACGGCGGCGTCGCCGACATGTGCGTGCTCGGCGAGCCGACCGAGCAGCGCATCGTTCTCGGACACTACGGCTCGATCTGGCTGCGGCTGACGACGCGCGGGCCCTTCATCCATACCGCGTTCAGCGGCGGCCGCTCCGACGAGAACTCGATCGTCCGCATGCGGGCGGTGCTCGACGCCGTTCTCGAGTGGATTCCCGAGTGGCAGGCGCTCACCTCGTACGGCGGGACGCCCGGGGTCGTCAACGTCGGCTCGATCCGCGGCGGCTTCCCGTGGCGGGCGTCGCGAACACCCGGCCGCACCGACCTGTTTCTCGATGTGCGTGTCCCGCCGACGATGCCGATGGCGGAGGCGCGCTCGGCACTCGGCGACTGGGTGCGCAGCCTCCAGGAACGGTTCCCCGATTACGGGATCGACTGGGAGATCTACGTCACGGCCCCCGGCGCCGAGATCGAAGAGGGCCACGAGCTCGTCCGCGCGATCGACGCCGCGCACACGGAGGTCTTCGGCAGCGCGCCGCAGCGTGACACCGTCCGCTGGTTCTCCGACGCGAGCGTGCTGACCCGCTACGGGATCCCGACCGTGAACTACGGCACCTCGAGCGGCCTGCCGGGCGCGGAGGGCGAGAACCTCGAGATCCGTGGGCTGGTCGACACGGCCCGTGTGTATGCGCTCGTCGCGCGGCAGGTCTGCGGCGTCGCATGAGCCTCTACCAGCTGCCGCACGATCTGCCCGTTCCGGTCGACGACGGCGCCTGCTCGCATCTTCCAGGAACGGCCGCGCCCGCACTCGAGCTCGAGTCCTCGGTCGGGCCAGTGGACCTGGCCGAATTCGCGGCGGAGCGCGCAGTGCTCTACGTCTATCCCCGCACCGGTCGCCCGGATCGGTCGGTGCCGGACGGCTGGGACGCGATCCCCGGCGCACGCGGGTGCACGCCGCAGTCGTGCGGGTTCCGCGACCACGCGGAGGAGCTGCGCGAGCTGGGCGCGCGCGTCGCCGGGCTGTCGGCGCAGACGCTCGAGGAGCAGGTCGAGCTCTCCGAGCGGCTGGGGATCCTCTTTCCCGTGATCGCCGACCCGGAGCTTCGCCTGTGCGACGCGCTTCGACTGCCGACCTTCGACTTCGAGGGCTCGACGCTGTACAAGCGAGTCACGTTGGCCTTCGAGGCCGGCCGGGTTGCGAAGGTCTTCTACCCGGTTTTCCCGCCGGACCGAAATGCCGAGGAGGTGGTCGCGTGGCTCGCCTCGTGACCTTCGACGAGGGCCGCGTCGGCCGGATCGAGGGCGATCAGATCGTCGTCCTGGAGGTGCCGACGATGCGCGAGTGGTTCGAGCACGGCGGCGCGGCCGAGACCGGCGAGCGCGTACCACTGGCCGGCGCGAGGCTGCGGCCGCCGATCGTCCCGAAGAAGTTCTTCCACACCGCCGGCAACTTCCGGGAGCACGAGGAGGAGTCGAAGCAGGTCGACTGGTCGCACAAGATCTCGCCCTGGATCGTCTTCTTCCAGAACACAGACGCCCTGATCGGCCAGGACGAGGCCGTTATCTACCCCGAGCACTTGACGGAAGAACTCGACTACGAGCTCGAGCTTGCGGTCGTAATTGGCCGCGACGGGAAGTGGTTCGGCCCGGACCAGGCGATGGACTTCGTCGCCGGCTACGTGATCTTCAACGACATCACCGCGCGCGACATCCAGCGGCGCGAGATGGAGTCCGGGGTGTTCTCGTTCTGCAAGGCCATCGATACGTTCTGCCCGCTCGGGCCATGGATCGTCACGCCGGACGAGATCTCGGATCCGCACAACCTGGCGATGGAGCTACGCGTGAACGGCGAACCGCGGCAGGTCTCGCACTCGTCGCGCATGTCGGTGACGATCCCGGAGATCGTCGCGCACTACTCGCCGCTCGGTTACTCGGCCGGTGACGTGCTCTCGACGGGGACGGTGAGCGGCGTTGCCGGCTTCTCGCCGGACGCCGCGTCGCTGTATCTCAAGCCGGGCGACGTGATGGAGGCCGAGATCGAGGGCATCGGCGTTCTCCGGAATCCCGTGATCTCGTGGCAGGAAGGCCACGGGGAACCGGCGCCGCCGCGCGTGCGGTGGTAGCGCATGGGCTGGCCCCGCGACGACGCGAAGCTCGAGCGCGTCCGTGGGCTCATGGCGGAACGGGAGCTCGACGCGCTCGTCGTCCGCGCGCCGGACAACGTCCTCTACCTGACGAACTTCTGGGGGATGAAGGGATTCGACGCGTGCGTGTTTCCCAGGGAGGGCGAGCCGGTGCTGATCTGCCTCGAGCCGTCGGCGGAGGATGCAGGGCGCACCGCGTGGACGCAGGAGCTGCGGCTCTTCAGCGGCTACGACCCGGCCGATCCGCGGCCGCCTGGTCTGCGCGCGCTCGACCTCGCGCGCGAGACGGCGGCCGGCTACGAGAACGTCGGCCTCGAGCTCTCGCTCGGCACCCAGGCCACCGACCGCATGGTCGGCGAGCCGACGACCTACCCGAAAGCCTGGTTCGACGCCTTCCCCGACGCGGCTGACGCCACGCCGCTCCTCGTCGAAGCCCGCGCTGTCAAGACCGAGCAGGAGATCGACCGCATGCGGCTCGCGAACGAGATTGCCGCCGCGGCGATGGAGCACGTCCAGGGCGTCCTCCGCCCCGGGATGACCTGCGCTCAGGCGGCGGCCGAGTGGCAGGGCTTCGTGCACGGCGAGGGTACGGGCTGGGACGGGAAGGTCGACCTCGCCCTTCCGTTCTCGCTCGTCTGGTCGGGTCCGAGCATCAAGACCTTCACCGGCACGACCGCCGACCCGATCGTCGAGGGCGCGCCGACGCTGTTCGAGATCTGGGTCTGCGCGGACGGGTACTGGGCAGACCATACGAAGAACCTCTGCCCGGGAACGCTCAACCCGCGGTACACCGAGCTGCTCGACCAACTGACCACCGTCTACGACGACGCGGTTGCGTTCTGCACACCCGGTGCGAGCTTGGCGGAGCTCGACCGCCGGATCCGGGACGGCATCGCCGCCGCCGGCTATCCCGGCCAGCCGTCCCACCCGATCTGTCACGGCGTCGGCGCCCGGGCGCACGAGCCGCCGTACGCGCACCAGGCCGGCGGGGGCGAGCTGGCGGAGAACACCGTGCTCGCGATCGAGCCCGGCATCTACTGGCCCGAGGGCGGCGGCCTCCGGCTCGAGGACAATTTCCTGATCACCGCCGACGGCCCTGAGAAGCTCTCCCCCTTCCCCGATGGCGTCGTCGAGATCTGATCTCGTCTGGACCGGCTCCCTGAGCTACCCGTACCGGATCGGCGGGTCGGTTGGGCTGTACGACACGACCCTCCGCGACGGCGAGCAGACGGTCGGCGTCGTCCTGAGCCCCGAGGAGAAGCTCGAGATTGCGCGGCTGCTCGACGGGCTCGGCATCGACCGGATCGAAGCAGGCTTTCCACGGACGTCCCAGGACGACTGGGAGGCGGTCCGGCTCATCGCCGATGCGGGTCTCGACGCCGAGATCTGGGGCTTTTCCCGCGCCGTCGCCGCCGACGTCGAGGCCCTCGTGGAGCTCGGCATCCGGCACGCGGTCATCGAGTCGCCGATCTCTGACGGAAAGCTCGCGGCGCTCGGGGTTTCCCGGGAGACCATGCTCGAACGCATCCGTGCGGCGGTCGCGCTGGCCGCCGCGGCGGGCATCACCGTCGCCTTCTTCGGCGTCGACTCGACCCGCGCCGAACTCGACTTCTTCGGGCAGGCGTACGAGACGGCCATCGACGCGGGTGCGCGCGAGGTCGTCGTTGTCGACACGCTGGGCATCGCCGCCCCCGAGGCGGTCCGCGACCTCGTCGGCCGGGCGATCCAGTGGTTCGACGGCACGCCGGTTCACTT
Source organism: Actinomycetota bacterium (assembly GCA_046733845.1). Lineage (GTDB taxonomy): Bacteria > Actinomycetota > Thermoleophilia > Gaiellales > Gaiellaceae > DATBLE01. Next base: position 23,092 of record JBKPPY010000020.1, read on the forward strand.
CCACGGGCACGACGATTTCGGGCTCGCGACCGCGAACGCTGTCGCCGCCGTGCGCGGCGGCGCGACCTGGATCCAGGGCACGATCAACGGGATGGGCGAGCGGGCGGGAAACACAGATCTCGGCGAGGTCGCGCTCACGCTGCGCGCGCTGTACGGCGTGGAGTCGAATCTGCGGCTGGAACGGATCCGCGGGGTCTCCGAACGTGTGCGCGAGCTCTCCGGCTACGAGCTGGAGCCGTGGAAGCCTGTCGTCGGCGAGAACCTCTTCCGGCGAGAGAGCGGCGCGGTCGCGAGCCAGTTCCACGACCCGCCGGCAATCGAGCCGTACTCGTCCGAGCTGGTCGCCGCCGAGCGCTCGGTCGTGCTCGGCAAGAAGAGCGGCATCGACTCGATCCGGCTTGCAGTCGAGCGGCTCGGCCTCGACGTCCCGGAGGAGCAGTGGCCGGACCTGCTCGCGAAGGTAAAAGCGGTCGGCACCGAGAAGCGCGGTCTCGTCACCGACGACGAGCTGCGCGCGCTTGCCGAGTAGCGAAGCACGACGACGACCGGCGTCGTAGGATCGCCGCATGAAGTTCAGCATCTACTCCGAGCTCCAGTGGTGGCCTGGGAAAGAGCCTGCTCAGGTCTACGCCGAGGTGCTCGAGCAGATCGAGAGCGCCGACCGGCTCGGTTTCGACACCTACTCCGCGATCGAGCACTTCTTCTTCCCGAAGTTCTCGTCCTCGCCGGACCCGATCGCACTCTTCTCCGCGGCAGCGCAGCGGACGTCGCGGATCAACTTCCGCACGCTCGTGCACGTGCTCCCGTACCACAACCCGATGGTGCTCGCGTCGCGGATCGCGTTCGCCGACATCCTCATGGGCGGCCGCTACGAGTTCGGTGTCGGCCGTGGCCACGGCTGGATCCCATGGCGCGCGGGGGTCTCGTACGCGGAGATGGTCGAGCGCTACGACGAGTCGCTCGAGATCCTCTTCACCGCCCTCGAGTCGGGCGGAGAGCCGTTCTCGTACGCCGGGAAGTTCTACGACGTCCACGACGCGCGGATCGTGCCGCCGCCGCGCGGGAAGTTCCGCGTCTTCACCGGCGGGACCTCGGACAAGACGTACACGCTCGCCGCTTCGAAGGGCTGGGGCGTCGTCGTACCGCCGCTTTTGCCGTACGAGGCGCTCCGCGAGCAACTCGACCTGTATCGCAAGACGTGCGCGGAGCACGGGAACCAGCCGGACATCGTCTGGATCCACGCCTGCTACCTCGACGAGGACCGCGACACCGCGCTCCGCGAGGCCGAGGAGGGGATGAAGGGCTTCCTGGCCGGCAACGCCTCCCCGCTGGTCGAGTACGAGAAGCCGCCGACCGACGAGCTGACCGCCGCCGGCTACGGCTTCTACACCGCCGGCATCCTCGAAAAGCTCGCGGAGACGCCGTACGAGGAGATGGTCGCCGGGGACATCGTGTGGGTCGGGACGCCCGAGGACGTGATCGAGCGGATCGAGGCGGTGCTCGACGTCTGCGAGGGACTCACCGAGATCTCGATCACCGTCAACCCCGGCAACTTCGACCACTGGAAGGCGATCAAGAACCAGGAGCTGTTCGCGCACCGCGTGATGCCGCGCTTCAAAGCGGCGAAGAAGGCCCGCGCGACAGCGTAGGCCGCTGTTGTACGGGTGGTGGGCACACCTCTCTGTGGGGACACACCCTTCGGGGTCAGTCCCTATGAGTCAGAGCTCCGCGCCCTCCCAGAGCAGGTCCTGGCCGCTGACCTCGATCGCAGGGATCGGGCGGCTCGGGAGCTCCCTCGGCGCCGGCTTCCAGACACCCCACGAGCGGCGGTAGTACATCAGCGGGGCGTCCTCGTCCACGGCGCCTGCCCCTTCCTCGACCTGGCCGAGCAGGATTACGTGGTCGCCCGGCTCGATCTCGTGGACCGTGACGCACTCGGCCCACGCGAGCGCGTCGGACTCGAGCACCGGCATCCCGCTCGCCGTCGCCCGCCAGTCGACGCCCTCGAACTTGTCTTCGGCCTTCGACGCGAACAGCCGCGCGAGCTCGCTCCGCCCCTCGCGGAGAAAGTTGACCACGAACCGCCCGCCGTCTCTGAGGGCAGGCAGGGTGCGTGAGGTCAGATCGACGCAGACGAGGAGCAACGGCGGCTCGGCCGAGACGGACGAAACCGCGGTGGTCGTCAGCCCGCGCGGCGTGCCGTCGGCGTCCAGTGTTGTCACCACCGCCACCCCGGCGGGGTACGACGCCATGATCTCGACGATGAGGTCGCGATCGACGGGCACGAGGGTGAAGGCTACTCCGCGTTGCTGGAAGCGCCGGCGGCAGAGCCGCCGGCGCCCAGCTCAGAATCGGGGTCCAGCTCTTCGAACAGCGTCAGCTGGAGCGCCCCCGGCCCCTCGAGCCGTGCGTTCAGCGACCGCCACGGCGTCTCCGTCGGCTCGGCGATCAGCTCGGCGCCGCCCTCGACCGCCGCCGCGGTCGCGGACCGGGAGTCGTCCACCTCGAGGGCGACTCGAACGTGCCCCGCGACCCGCCGCCCGACCTCGACCTCGTCGATGAAGGCGGCGTTCTTCGGATCGGTGATCTCGAGCGTCGCCCGGCCGGCGTCGAGGAGCGTCACCTGCCCGCCGTCGGGCGAGACCCACACCGCGAGCTCGCCCATCCCGAGCACGTCCCGGTAGAACGCGACCGCCTCGTCGTAGTCCTCGGCCGTCACGACCAGCCTCAGCTGGTGGATCACTTGGCCAGCGCCTTCGCGACGAGGGTTCCCGACCCCGCACCCAGACCCGGGCCGGGGTGGGTAGACGCGCCGACGTGCCAGAGCCGGTCGACGTTCGTCTTGTGGCCGGGCAGGCCGGGCCGGGGGCGCCAGATCAGGTTCTGGTCGAGCGCGCACGAGCCCGAGTAGATGTCTCCGCCGACCATGTTCGGATTGGCCGCCTCGATGTCGACCGGAGAGAGCGTAACCCGGCGCAGAACCGATGGGTCGAAGCCGGGCGCCTGCGCGGCGATCCGCGCCTGGATCCGGTCCGCGTAAGCCTCCCGGACGGCTTCCGTCCACCCGCCGGACGTGTCGATCTCGCCGGCTGCGTCGCCCTTCAGCTGCGCCGGGATCTCCTGCAGCTGGATCCAGAGGATCCACCGGCCGTCGGGCGCACGCGAGGGGTCGACGGCCATCGGCTGGCCGACCACCACGGTCGCCTCGGCGGGCAGCAGACCGCGGTCGGCCTCGTTCACCGCCCGCGAGACACCGTCGAGGCCCGGTGTCAGGTGGACGATCGCCGTCTCTCCGAGCCTCGGATCGCCTTGCCATTTCGGCGGCTCCGACAGCGCGAAGTGGATCTGCATGGCGCCGCGGCCGTACCGGAAGCGATCTGCCTCCGGCATGCGCTCCCCGAGCAGCGAGCCGTACAGCGCCTGCGGGGTGACACCGGCGATAACCGCGCGCGATGCCTCGATCGTCTCGCCCGCCGCGACGACGCCGACGGCGACGCCGTTCTGGGTCACGATCCGCTCGACCTCACGTTCGGTCTCACAGGCGCCTCCGGCGTCGCGGATGATCCCGGCGAGCGCCTCGACCAGCTTCACCCCGCCGCCACGCGGCACGGGCATGCCGCCCAGCTCGATCGCGACGCCGATCACCTGCGCCATGAACCCGGAAGACGCAGCGTCGGGGCCGAGACCGGTGTGGAGCACCCACGGCGCGAAGACGCCCCCTGCACGCTCGTCGTCGAAGGTCGACGCGGTCCAGTCGCGGCAGCTGGTCAGGACATTCCCGGCGAACTCGACAAGTCCGCGCCGCCCGAACCGCCGGAACGCCTTCCAGCCCAGCTTGGCCCCCTCGCGCGACCAGAGCTCGGTCGAGAGGACGCCGAAGGCGAGATCGGCGTTCGGCAGGAACTCGGCCACGGTCGTCTCCCATCCGGCGCCGAGCGAGGCAACGTTGTCGTCGTGCGAGGTGGTCAGGAATCGCGACTGTCCGTCCGGGAAGAGCGTCGCCGTCGGCAGGTCGGTGTTCAGGTACTCGACCCCGCGCGCCTCGAGGTCGTCCTTCAGCTCCGCGAACGCGGCCGAGCCGGTGAAAAGCGGGTGCCAGGATGCGAATACCTCGTGGACGAAGCCCGGCTCGGTGATCTCCGCGGTTCGGATCGCGCCGCCGAGCCAGTCGTTGCGCTCGAGGAGGCACACCGTCCAGCCCTTTCGCGCGAGCAGCGCGCCTGCGACGAGCGCGTTAATGCCGCTGCCGATCGCGACGGCGTCGTAGCGCCTCACAGCGCCTCCATCGCTTCGACCGCGCGGCGGGCGATCTCCTCGGCCGGCTGCGCCCAGAGCGAGTCGGGGAACGTCTCACCGAACGTCCCGTCGTCCGACATCAGCTCGACGTCGAACCAGCCGTCGTAGCCGGCCTCGACGAGCGCCCGGACAGCCGGGCGCGATCCTGCGCCGGGCAAGTCCCGGTCGAAGTCGGACCTGGTCGGCTCCCGGCGATCGGCGACGTGTACCCCGTACAGGCGGTCGACGTGCGAGATCCCGTCGAGGTGCCAGGTGTCGAACAGGATCCCGACCTCGGCGTCGCCGATCAGCTCCAGCGCCGCGTCGACGGTCGGCACCGCCGACAGGAGCGACGCCTGGGACGGATGGATCGGCTCGAGCGCGACCCGCACTCCGTGGCGCGTGCCCGCCTCGGCGATTCGGCGGATTCCCTCGACGACCGTTGGGCGGTCGTCCCCCGGGCCGGTCAGGAAGAACACGCAGGACGGCTCCAGCTCGGCGAGCCGCGCCACCGACGCGCAGATCGACTCGACTCGCGCCTCCGGCTCGTCAGGCCCGGGAATCAGCGGCGAGGGCAGGATCGACCCGGCGGCCGGGAGACAGGCCGACACGGCGAGCCCGCTCTCGCGCAGCTTCCCACGGACATCGTCGACCCCTTCGAGCTTGAACTCGAGGATCCCGATCGCGCCAGCGCCTGCCGCCCGATACGCGGCGAGCTCGTCGTCGAATGACGCCGGGAATGTCGTCCACTGGTTGATTCCGATCCGCATGGCTGAACGCTAAACCGAAGCGCGTTGAACCCGCGTACCGATCAGTCGTATGGTGCGATCGCGGGATCCGAGAATGCGGCGCGGCCGCCTCGCCCCGAGGGCTCACCCGGGAGATGGTTAACTCACTCTGGACGGTTCAGCCGAAGGGAGGAGTGGAGCATGAGGGATAGGAAGAGGTGGGGCGTGGCCGGCGTACTCGCGGTCATCGTCGCGGTCGCCGTGACCGTCGTCGGGGTGACGACGGCGTCCGGCGCCAAGTCGGCCAAGAAGCCGATCGTCATCGGCTTCGCCGCAGACCTGAGCGGTCAAATGGCGCCGTTCGACAACCCGGCGCTGACTGCGGCCAAGCTCGAGGTCGCCAAGATCAACGCGGCCGGTGGCGTGAACGGCGCGAAGCTCAAGATTGTCGCCTGCGACACCCAGAACTCGAAGCCGGATGTCTCGAAGTCCTGCGTCAACAATGTCGTGTCGAAGGGCGCCGTGATCGGCATGGTCACCTGCGACGTCGACTTCGCCACTGCTGCGATCCAGCAGTTCCTCGCCAAGAAGATGCTGACGATCGCGCCGTGCATCGGCACCGACCAGATGGGCCCGAAGCGCTTCGGCGCGCTCGGTAAGCTCGCCTTCAGCTACGGCAACGTCGCCCAGGACGAGGGTGCGGCGATGGCCGAGTACGCCTACAACGTGAAGCACTGGACAACGGCGGTCACCGTCACCGACAACGTCATCGTCTACTTCAAGAACATCGTCCAGGCGTTCACGTCCCGCTACAAGCAACTGGGCGGGAAGATCGTCGACGCGGAAAGCTTCACGTCGTTCGACAAGACGATCGGGAACGTCGTCAGCCGCGTGAACGGACAGAAGGCGGACGTGATCGTCACCTCGACCGGCTTCGCGGACTGGCCCGCGTTCATGGCCGGCCTCCGCAGCCTGAACAACCAGACGCCGATCATGAACTCGTGGGCCGGTGACGGCACCTTCTGGTATCCGAAGAGCCCGCCGGTCTCGAACTACTGGTACGTCACCTATGCGTCGGTGTTCGGCGACGATCCGAGCGCCGCGGTGAAGCGGATGATCGGCCAGCTGACGAAGATCGGCCAGCCACCTGCGACGGGAGGTTTCGTCACCGGTGCGGCATCGATCGACGGCATCGCCGCTGCGATCAAACTGGCGAAGGGCTCGACGAAGGGCTCCGTGCTCGCAGCGATCATGCAGAAGTTCCACGGCCTGCCGACGATCTCGGGCCAGGTGAGCTTCTCCCCGACGCTGCACAGCGTCTTCGGGCGCGCCTACCGCGTGATGGAGGTGCAGAACTCGAAGCCGAAGTTCGTCCAGCTCTACACAGCGAAGAAGCTGGGCACGCTCTGAGAGGCGTTGGTAGACGACGTCTCGCGTGAGGCGAGCCGGTGGCCCGGGGGCAGTCTCCGGGCCACCGGCGTTTCGCGCGCCTTCGAGGGCGTGCACGCACTTCGCGGCGTCGACATCGAGGTCCACCGGCACGAGGTCGTCGGGCTGATCGGTCCCAACGGAGCCGGGAAGACGACCCTCGTCAACGTCATCACCGGATTCGACTTTCTGACCTCGGGCTCCATCGCACTCGCCGACGACCTGATCACCTCGTGGAGCCCTCACCGACGCGGCCGGGCCGGACTCGCCCGGACGTTCCAGCACAGCCGGTCGTTCGGCTCTCTGTCCGTCCGGGAGAACGTCGAAGTGGCCGCGCTCGGCTCAGGTGCGGGCGCCCGGGAAGCGCGGCGACGCGCGGCAGCACTGCTCGAGCTCCTCGGCCTCGAAGGCTACGGACGCCGGCCGGCGGCGACGTTGGCGCACGGTGACGAGCGCAAGCTCGGCGTCGCCCGGGCACTCGCGACCGCACCGAGGTTCGTCCTGATGGACGAACCCGCGGCCGGGCTGCCCGAGGCCGAGGTCCCCGACTTCGCCGCTGTCGTCCACACGGTCCGCGACGCCTACGGGGCAGGCGTGCTGCTGATCGACCACAACATGGCGCTGATCATGGAGGTGTGCGACCGCATCCACGTGCTCGACCAGGGCCGCACGCTCGCCGAGGGCACGCCGCAAGAGATCCGATCGAACCTTGACGTGACCGCCGCCTACCTGGGCGAGAGCGCCGTCCACGAGGAGTCCGACTGAGCGCGGCTCCGTCACCTGCCGCTGCGCCTGCCCTCGAGATCGACGGCCTCTGGGTCAATTACGGCTCGGTGCCCGCTGTTCGGCAGCTCACGCTCACCGTCGGCGCCGGCGAGATCGTCGGGCTGATCGGCCCGAACGGCGCCGGCAAGTCGACGACTCTGCACACGATCGTCGGCCTGGTGCCGGCACGGTCCGGCGACGTCCGCGTCCAAGGCACGTCGATCGTCGGCCGCAAGCCCGAGGCGATCGCTCGGGGCGGCGTCTCGCTGGTACCCGAAGGCCGCCGGATCTTCGCCGAGCTGACGGTCGAGGAAAACCTGCGGCTCGGACTGGTCGCGCGGAAGGACCGGGCCGACTCCCGCAGTGACTTCGAGTGGATCGAGGAGCTTTTCCCGGTTGTCCGCGAATTCCGCGCCCGGCAGGCCGGGACGCTCTCCGGTGGCCAGCAACAGCAGCTCGCGATCGCGCGGGCGCTGGTCGCGGGGCCGAGCGTACTCCTCCTCGACGAGCCCTCGCTCGGGCTAGCTCCGACGACGGTGGACGTCGTTCTCCAGGCACTCGCCCAGATCCGCGAGCGCGGCGTCACCGTCCTGCTGGTGGAGCAGCGCGCCCAGCGCACGGTCGCGCTCGCCGACCGGACGTATGTGATGACGAACGGCGAGATCAGGATGACGCTCACCCCCGCCGACGCAGACGACACCGACCGCATCGTCGCCGCGTACATGGCCTCGTGACCCACGTTCAATCCCTCATCGATGCGATCGGCGTCGGCGCCCTCTACGCGCTCATCGCGGTCGGCATTGGGCTCGTCTTCGGCGTGCTGCGGCTGATCAACTTCGCATACGGGCAGCTGATCATGCTGGCCGCCTACGCGCTCGCCTTCACCGATAGCTGGCCCGACGCGGCGAGCATCGTGCTTGCGGTGCTCGTCGCAGTCGCCGCCTCACTCGTGCTCGAACGCGTGGCGTTCCGGCCTCTTCGCACCGCCGACGCATCGACGATGCTCGTCGCGACCTTCGCGGTCGCCTACCTGCTTCAGAACGCGGCTCTGCTCCAGTACACGTACCGCCAGCGGGGCGGCCTCGGCGATCCGGTGGGGACGCTGGCCCAACTGAACCGGGCGGTGACGATCGGGTCGCTGAACATCCGTTGGGCGACGTTCCTCGCGATCGGCGCGAGCCTCGTCTCCCTCGTGGGGCTGGCGCTCCTGCTCAACCGCACTTCGATCGGGCTTCAGATGCGCGCGGCCGCGATGGACTTCCGCACCTCGCGACTGCTCGGCGTCAAGGCGGACACCGTGATCATGGTCGCCGTCGCGGTCGCGGGCGTGCTGGCTGCGATCGTGGCCGTGATCCTGAGCATCACCAGTCCGCTGGTCAACCCGACAACAGGTCTGAACGAGACCCTGATCGTGCTCGTCGGCGTCGTCGCAGGCGGCATCGACCGCCTCACATCGGCGACGCTCGGCGGGTTTGCGATCGGCTTCGCCACCTCGTTCGTCGGCTCGGAGTTGCCGACGTCGGGGACGACCCCATTCACCTCCAATGTTTATATGCCGTCGGTCATCTACCTCGCGGTGATCGTTGCCCTGCTTCTGCGACCCCAGGGGCTCTTCGCGCGGCCGGGGCAGGGCTCGGTGCAACGGGTATGAGGCGCGCCGATTGGCTCACAGAGCTGCTCGGGCCGATCACCCTTGTCGTACTCCTGGCGGTTACCTCCAGCCTGTGGGTGACGAGCGGCGACCAGGTCAAGTTCCAGAACGCGATCGTGTACATCGCGCTCGTCACCGCTCTGTACGTCTTTGTCGGCAACTCCGGCGTGATCTCCTTCGGCCAGGTCAGCTTCGTCGCCGTGGGCGCGTTCGCGAGCGGCGTGATGACCATCCCGCTCGACACAAAGCGCGGCGTGCTGCCGACGCTGTTCCCGCTCCTGCGCGACCACACGATCTCGAGCGCGTGGTCGCTGGTGCTCGCCGCCGGGCTCGGAGCGGTCTACGCATTCGTGGTCGGCATCCCGCTCATGCGCCTGTCCGGGATCGCCGCCGGCATCTCGACGCTCGCCGTGCTCGGCATCACCTACAACATCCTCACGTACTGGACGAGCATCGGACCGGGCTCGACGGTGCTGTCCTTGATCCCGACGACCACGGACTACTGGCAGGCGACCGTGGGGGCGATCGCGGTCATCTGCGTGGCGTTCGCCTACCAGCGCAGCCGTTTCGGGCGTCAGCTACGCGCCGCTCGGGAAGACCCGGCCGCCGCGCGCGCAGCCGGGATCGACATCCACCGGCAACGGTTGCTCGCCTTCACGCTCTCCGGTGCGCTCTCCGGCTTCGCCGGCGGGCTCTACGTCCACCTGCTCGGGAGCATCGCCACCAACCAGGTCTACCTCGACCTCACCTTCCTCACGCTGGCGATGCTCGTCGTCGGCGGGATCTCGAGCCTGTTCGGCGCCGTCGTCGGCGCGATCGCAATCAGCCTCTTCACGATCCTGCTTGGGAACTCCGAGCTTGGGATCCACATCTTCGGCTGGGGGATCAAGGCGCCTGCGGGCTCCAGTCTCGTCGGCGTCGCGATCGTGATGCTCGTGATCCTCCTGCTCCGGCCGAGCGGGATCACCGGTGGGAAAGAGTTCTCGCTGCCCCGCTCACTTCGCGGTAGGCCGAGCGGCCCCGAGCCGCCGGCGACCGCCGCGCCGGAAGCAGGCGTCTAGCCCAGGTCGAGCACCGGGCCGGGCTGGTCGCGCACCAACTCGAGGGTCGCACAGTGGAGTCCGGCGATTGCGAAGCGCTGGCTCTCCGAGAAGTCGACCTGAATCACCTCGACCCCGGCGCGCTCGAGCGCCGCGACGACCGTCCGCGAGCCTTTGTTGACGACTACCTTGCCCGGCTCGAGCGTGACCCCGTTCACCGCCAAGTCCCAGTACTCGTCGAGCGGCACCTCGATGATCCGATAGTCGCGCTCCATCAACCAGCGCACGAAGCCGTAGTTGACGAGATGCGGCGCAAGCACGATCACGCGCTCGTCCGGAACGAGACAAACCATGTCCATGTGCGACGTGCCGATCGAGCCTTCTCCGATCGAGTCGTACCAGCCTGGGCTGTGCGCCACCACCAGCTCGACACCGAGCGTCTCGAGGACGAACCCGAGCTGCCGCAGACCCTCCTCGTTCGCGACCACGCTCTCGTTGAACACGAACGTCCTCGAGTCGAGCCAGCGGCCGGCGCCGGGCTCGCAGATGCCGCGTCCGTGGACAGTGTGGTAGATCGGCACCTGAAGGGCGGCAAGCGCCTTCGTCCAAATCACCTCGCGGCCGCGCTGCCACGAGCCGAGGCCGTAGCGATGCAGGATCGCGCCACCGTGGACGCAGAGCCCCGCGCCGGCGAGGGTGACCAGGTTCTTGATGTACCCGTACTCGCCGATCGCGGGCACCGGCGCTTCGAGGTAGTTGACGCGCACGCCGTGACCTGCGAGGACGTCGTAGTACTCGTCGAACTGGGCCTGGAGGCGGCCGAGGTCGGCGTTGCCCGCGGCACTCGAGTAGTAGTACTGCCACTCTTTCGCGTACTCGGGACGGATCTCATTCTCGGTCGGGCGCGAGACGAGCACCTCGCGCAGGGTTCCGATTCCCTCCGCGCCCCACGGCCGTCCCCAGATCTGCTCGACCTCGTCGTAAAAGTCGGTCTGGTGGAGCATGTAGTTGCGCAGCGGCTTCCCGGGCTCGAACCACGGCAGCGACTCGAGCACCTCCTCCTCGTCGTGTTCCTCGGCCACCCGCGGCGACGAGTACGTCAGCTCGATCGAGTCGCCGTCGGCGGTGCGAACGGTGAACGGCACCGACTCCCGCTGGCGCTTCCGGCTCTCCTTCAGCATCTCAACCTCCGATCAGTCGTAACGCATCGTCCATCTGGCCGAGGTAGGCCGGAAACGAGAACTCGCGCATCGGGAACCCGTCCGGGAAGTGGCCCTGGTACAAGGGGTACCACACGCCCGGCGGCGACGGATTCACGCCGACGGTCTGCACGCCGGCAGCGCGGAGCATGTCCACCCGGCGACCGACCTCGTCGGGCTTGCCCGACACCGTCATCGCCTCGACCGCCTCGTCCGGGATCGCCGCGATCGCTCCGTCGGCGTCGCCCGCCGCGACTCGCTCCTTCAGCTCGGCGACGAGGTCGCCGTACCCGGCTGCGGCGAAGCTCTCCGCGTAGAAGGGCGAGGAGCTCGAGGCGGTCGCGAACATCAGCACCTGGGCCTTGGCTTTCTCTATCCCACTGCCGTCCTCGGCGACGACGGTCGGGTAGCCGCAGGCGACGTCGAGATCGTCGAGGGTGCGGCCGGCCTTCGCGGCGCCTTCGCGCAGCGCCGGCAGCACGACCTGGTCGACGTACGGGATCGACCAGCAGTAGCCGAGCACGCCGTCGGCGAGCTCGCCGGCAAGGCGGAGCATCTGCGGCCCGACGGCGGCGAGGTAAAGACGCACCGGCTGCTCCGGCATCGGCATCTGCAGCTGGAAGGCGCGGACGGAGAAGAGCTCGCCCTCGTAGTCGACGGCTTCGCCCGCGAGGATCCGCCGCAGGATCGTCAAGTACTCGCGCATCGCGCGGATCGGCCGCTCGTAGGTGCGGTCGTGCCAGTCGCGGACGTAGTTCCGCGCCTGGACGCCGACGCCGAGCAGCATCCGACCGTTCGAGAGCTCGTTGACCGACGCCGCCTGGAGCGCCATCGTCACCGGCGAGCGGCTCCAGATGCCGATGACGCCCGTGCCGAGGAGCAGCGTCGAGGTGCCGGTGGCGGTCGCGGTGGCCGGGGCGAACGCGTCGCCGAAGACGATCTCGGGGAACCACGCCGTGCGGAACCCGGCCTCCTCGACGCGGCGTCCGTACTGGACGGCGAGGCTCGGCGGGACCGCTTCGACGAAGAAATCGAGACCGTTCACAGCTCCTCCCCCGGCCTGTAGATCTTGATCGGCACCTGCGAGAGCGGCTTCCCGCCGTCGGGCGTGACGAGCCAGGTGTCCTGCATGTAGAGACACGTCTTCTCGTCCTTCGTGATCGCGTGCGGGTGCATGGAGACCACCATGCTCTCGCGCAGCTCGACCTCGATTCCCTCCCCGACGCGAGGGTGCTCGATCATGGTCATCCCGATCGAGTGGCCGGTCACGTGGCCGAGAGTGAAGCCACGGTCGAGGAAGGGCTTCGAGACGGCAGTGTGGACGTCGTGCGCGCTCGCGCCGGCCTTCATCGTCTGCTCGGCGGCCTCGAAGTACTCACCGTAGGCCTCGAGCGCGGAGAGGGTCGCCGCGTTCGGCTTCCCGGCACAGATCGGGCGTGAGAACTCCACCCAGTGCCCGCCCGGCCCGGCGATCTCGAGACCGTAGAGCAGGAGATCGTCTTGCCCGACCGGGCGCAGTGACGGGAACTTGAACTCCGGCCCGGCACCGCCGTTCTCCCCGGTCAGGACCATGTCCATCGTCGTCCGGTAGGTGCCGGCGGCGGCGAAGACACGCTCCGCGACGCCCATCAGCTCGGCCTCGGTCTTGCCGACCTCGTACGCCTCGAGCACCGCGCGGACGCCGTCCTCGTTGATCCGGAAGCTCTCGCGCACCGACTCGAGCTCCTCCTCGCTCTTCACCGCGCGGGCGAGGTCGAAGCCCTGGTCCCAAGGGATGGCGACGTCGGCGAGTGGACGGTAGTCGCGCACGGGCATCACGTAGTCGACTCCGTAGACACCGATCCGCTCGAATCCTCGGTCGGCGATCCACTGCCCTGGGTGCTCGGAGAAGACCTTGTCCTCGATCCACGCCTCCGAGTGGTCGCCGACCCAGCGCGCCTCCTTTGGAAACACGACCGAGGGTTCGCCCTCGACCGGCAGGACGACGTAGGCGTATCGGTGCAGGATCCGGAAGCCTGACAGGTAGCGCACCGCACCCTCGAACCCGGTGTACTCGGAGCCGGCGACGACGACCGCGTCCAGACCGTCGCGAGCCGCGGCATCTCGCACATTGGCGTATCGGCGCTCGATCTCCTGCGTGCTCGTCATGTCCAGGTGTCCTCCATTCCCTTGACCAGCTCGGTGAGTGCGCGGTTCAGCGGTGTGTCGACGCCGAGGCGATCGCCGAAGACGGCGATCGCGCCGTTCAAGAAGTCGATCTCGGTCGCGCGGCGCGCCTCGACGTCCTGGAGCATGCTGGGCTTGTGCCCGTAGGCGACGTCCTGACGGGCGGCGTGGTCGAACAGCTCCTCCGGGCTCATGTCGAGCGTGATCCCCTGCGCGTCCGCGACTGCTCTGCCCTCGGCCATCACACCCCAGGCGAGCTTGCGCGTCGGCTGCTCGGCCACCTGCCCGTGCGTCCGGCCGGTCAGCGCGGCGATCGCGTTTGACCCGGCGTTGAAGATCAGCTTGCGCCACTGAGCGCCCCGGGCGTCTTCGAGCGCATGCGTCGGCATGCCCGCCCGAGTGCAGGCGTCGGCGAGCGCTTCGACCTTCTGCATGGGCGCCGGCCTCGGTTCGAACGGACCGATGTGCGTGTCGCCCTTCGTGTCCCAACCGACGTGGCCCGGTTCGATCACGTGCCCGGCCGGGAAGGTCGTGCCGCGGATCACCTCACGAACGTGCTCTGCAATCAGCTCCTCGTTGCCGGCGCCGTTCTGCACCGAGCAGACGGCTCCCTGCTCGAAGGCATGGGCGGTCGCCGCGAGCGCTTCCGACGTGTGCATGCTCTTCACGGCCACGATGCCGAGGTCCGAGGACGGGAGCTCGGTCGGGTCGGCGGTCGCCCGCACGCGGCCGACGACCTCACCTGCGCCGGACAGCCTGAGCCCGTGCGCGTTGATCGCGTCGACGTGCTCCTGCCAGGGGTCGTACGCCCAGACCTCGACGTCGCCGAGCGTGCCGAGGTTGGCCGCGAAGAGCGAGCCGACCGCGCCACAGCCGATCACCGCAATCCTCACGCCTCCTCCCGGGCCTTGACCAGCCGGTACATGGCCGTGTGGAGCGGTACCGGGACGCCGTGTCGCCCGGCCTCCCGTACGAGCGCGCCGGTGATGAAGTCGATCTCGGTCGGGCGGGCCGCGCGCACGTCCTCGAGCATCGACGGGACATGGGCGTAGTGCCCCTCGGCGGCGAGCGTCTCGCCCCGGCGGACGGCGTGGACATTCATCTCCCACGGATCTTCGTGGAGCTCGACACCGGCGGCAGCGGCAACCGCGTTCCCCTCGTCCATCAGGTCGTGGACTAGATGGCCGAGATCGGTCTGGTGGTCGCGGGCCGCGAACGCGCTCACGTGCGGCAAGTCGGTGAGGGCTGCGACGGTGTTCACGGTCGCGTTGAAGATCAACTTCGACCACTGGGCCGGGCGGAGGTCGGGGAAGGCGCGGGCGTGCAGGCCGGACGCGACGAGCAGCGCCTCGACCTCCTGCGCCTGCTCGTACGTTGCGGTGTCCGCGAACGGGCCGAGCCAGGTCTCGGTGTCGAGCTCGTACTCGACGTGCGCGTCCCCGTGGCGCACGCCGCTCATGAATGTGACCGCGGAGAGCAGCCGCCAGCTGCCGTGCTCGCGGACGAGCTCCTCGGCACCCAGGCCGTTCTGGATCGTCATCATCGTGGCGCCGGGAAAACGACCCGCGAGCGCGGCGGCGGCCTCCTCGAGCTGGGTCGCCTTGGTCGCGATGATCCCGAGGTCGAAATCGCGCAGCTCGGCGGCGTCGGCGGTGGCGCTGACCGACGCGGTGAACTCCGACTTGCCGGAGATGCGTAGACCCTCGGCGGCAAGCGTGCGCGCATGCTCCTCGCGGCGAGTGAGGACGCTCACGTCCGTGATCCGTGCAAGGTGACCGGCGTAGAGGCTGCCGATCACCCCGCCGCCGACCACGCAGATGCGCTCGAACGCCATCACGAGAACCTAACCCGTTAGCTTCCGACCGTGTCCGGGGTCGCTCTCTCGCTTGCGTCGGCCGTGCTGTTCGGCGGGATGTCGGTCGCGCTCGGCTTCTCCGTGATGCGGAGTCGGGACGCACTCGTGGGCGCGTTCGCGACTGCGTTCAGCGGGTTCTGCGTGTGCGCGATCGTCGCTCTCCTCGGCCGCGAGTGGGGCGGCGAGCTGTGGCCGTACTTCCTCGCCGGCCTGCTCGCGCCCGGCGGCGCGCAGCTCCTGTTCGTGCTCGGCGTGCGCGAGGCTGGCCCGGCCCGCGCCTCCGTTATTGCCGGTGCTGCGCCGCTCGTCGCCGTGACGATCGCGATCATCGCGCTCGGCGAGCCGGCACAGGCGCCGCTGCTGCTCGGGGCGGTGGCGATCGTCGGCGGCGGGGTCGCCCTGATCGCCGAACGGGCTCGGCCGGAGCACTTCCGTGCGGTCGGGCTCGTCTACGCGTTCGGCTGCACCGTCCTGTTCGCGACGCGAGACAACGTCGTCCGTCACATCGCGTCGGACAGCACCGTGCCGCCGCAGCTCGCGGCCGCGGCCACGATCCTGTCCGGGACGGTTCTCGTCTTCATCGTCCTGGCGGTCGCGCGCCGCGGCCGGGTTTTCGCCGACATCCGCCGCGAGGGGCCGCACTTCGTCCTGCCCGGCGTCCTCTGGGGTGCGTCGTACGCCTTCCTCTTCGAGGCCTTCTACCGCTCGCGGGTGACGGTCGTCAGCCCACTCGTGGCGACCGAGTCGCTGTTCGCGGTTCTGCTTGCCGTCTTGCTCCTCCGCCGCCGCGAGCTCGTCGGACGGCATCTGATCCTCGGCGCGACGCTGGTCGTCGTCGGAGGCGCGCTGATCGGGGCGTTTCGTTGACAGGCCGTGGACAAGAAATCGCAGTCTTGTTCCAACCCCGGTCTCAGAGACCGGGGCGCAACCGCTGGAAGCAAGCCAACGCCCCGATCGGCCGGGGACGGATCGTTTCAAGAACGTTTCAGTTCCGGTCTCAGAGACTGGAGACGAACGGCACGAGGCTCGGCTAGCCCCTTTCGGCCGGAAAGCTCCGTGTGCACCACTCGCTCCACGAGCCGGGATACAGCTTCGCGTCCGGTCGGCCCGCCTCCGCGAGGGCGAGCAGGTCGACGCACGCCGTGATCCCCGAGCCGCAGTAGACGACGATCTCCTCCGCCTCGGCGATCTCCCGGGGCACTTGGTCCGCCTGCGGGTACGGCCAGTTGACGGCGCCCGAAATGCGACCGGCTACGGGGTCGATCGGCTCAACCTCGCCGCGGTATCGCTCTGGCACGCGCGCGTCGACGACGGCGAGCCGTAGCTCGCCGAGCCGCGCGGCGAGCTCGTCCGCCTCGATCGTGTCGCCCGTTCGCTCACGTGGGAGGAACTCAGCCGGCTCGATCGCCTCGTCGCCGCCCCGCAACGGACCCACCCATGCCTCGATCCCACCCCGCAGCACCGCGACGTCCTCGTGGCCGAAGTGCCGCAGGAGCCACCACAGGCGGGCGGCCCCACCGGCCCCGCCGTGGTCGTAGGCGACGACGAAGACGCCCTCGCCGATCCCGGCCCGCCCGGCCGCGGCGGCAAATGCGTCCGGGCTCGGGAGCGGGTGCCGCCCACGCCCCTCGACCCGCAGATCCGAGAGGTCGTCGATCCCGAGGAAGGACGCGCCCGGAATGTGCTCCTCAAGGTACGCCTCGCGTCCGGCCTCAACCCGGTCGAGCGCGTAGCCGCAGTCGACGAACTGGTAGCGGATCAGTAGAAGCCTTCGCGGCGAGCGTAGCGCTCGGCGCGCTCGGCGTCGTACGTCCCGGCGTCGACGTCCGCCCCGACAGAGCACAGCAGCTCGCCGGGGGAGGGCAGCTCGTCCCGTGACACGAAACCCTGGGGATCCCAGAGCTTGGCGCGTAGGAAAGCCTTCGAGCAGTGCGTGAAGACCTGGTCGATCTCGATGCGCAGCGCCAGCTTCGGAACCTTGCCCTCGACCGCACACGACTCGAGCAGCTCGGAGTCGGTGACGATCGACGCCCGCCCATTCACGCGCAGCGTGTCGGTCACGCCCGGGACGATGAGCAGGAGCCCGACGTTCGGGTTCTCGAGCACGTTCCGGAGCGAGTCGGCCAGACGGTTGCCGGGCCGGTCCGGCAGCAGCAGCGTTCGCTCGTCGAGGACCCGGACGAAGCCGGCAGGGTCGCCGCGCGGGCTGACGTCACACGTCCCGTCGGCGGCCGAAGTGGCCAGACAGAGGAACGGCGATCGCTCGACGAACTGCCGCGTCAGATCGTTGAGACAGTCGGAGACTTTCGAGCGGACGAGCTCCGTCGGCTCGCCGAGCAGAGAGCGAAGGCTTTCCTCGCCCGCAATCGCGGTCATCGCCGAGAGCCTACCTGCGAGAACAGCTCCGCCTCGTCGGCGTCGCCCCAGGCCAGCGACTTGACGAGACCCCAGAGACGCATGCGCTCGCGGTCGAGGCCAAGCGAGTCTGAGAGCACATCGAGCCGCCGGCGCAGCTGCGCGAGCGTCGGGTCGGCGTCCCGGACGAGCGCAACCGTGTCGTAGGCGGGCTCGGCGACGATCGGCTTCGAATCGATCGCCAGCCACGGCTCTCTTTGCGCACGGAGGAGGTTGCCGCCGTGCAGGTCCTGGTGGCAGAGGACAAGCTGCTCCTGCGCTGGGAGGAGCTGCCGAATCGCATCGAGCGCCTCGTCGAGAATTCGACCGTGCGGGTAGCTTCGAGGGAGCTCACGCAGCCACCGGTCGGCGTTCGCCGCCAGCGTCTGCCAGGCGACGTCGGTGGGCGGCTCGCGCCAGAGCCGCTGCATCGCCCGCGCGGCGATCTCGAGCGACGCGTCGTCGTACTCAGTTCCGAGCGGCGTTCCGGGCACGCAGCGCTCGATCAGCATCGCCCGCATCGCGGGATCGTGGTCGATCAGCCGCACCGCGCCGTGACCGTCCCAGAATCGGAGCGCGTCGGCCTCATTGATGCTCTCGGTGTCCTCGTCGAGGTGGATCTTCAGGACGGCCTCAGTGCCGTCGGGGAGACGGACGGGAGCGACGAGCTTCGAGTACGGCGCGACGAACGGTTCGCCGACCTCGAGCTGCCAGGGCAGCTTCAGTGGGCTCCCTCTGGGGACACGGCCAGCGGCAGAACCGTCTCTTCCGGGAACCGCGTCCCGAGGTCGGCGGCGCACGCGGCCGCATCGGCCGCCCAGGCGATTACCGTCGGCCCTGATCCGGAGAGGGTCGCTCCGACCGCGCCGGACGGAAGATCCGCCCGAATGGCGTCGAGCAGTGGCGACGGCCGGTACTGCTCGTGCAGCCGGTCCTCGAACGCAGCGGCGAGTAGGCCGGCGTTCCCCTGTGCGAGGCCTGCCCCAAGCAGCGCGGCGCGGGCGGCGTTGAACGACGCATCCGCATGCGCCACCTGCCGGGGCAGCGCCAGGCGCGCCTCCGCCGTGGGGACAAGCTGAC
The DNA here is from genome assembly GCA_046733845.1 of Actinomycetota bacterium. Classification (GTDB taxonomy): domain Bacteria; phylum Actinomycetota; class Thermoleophilia; order Gaiellales; family Gaiellaceae; genus DATBLE01. The sequence goes on from JBKPPY010000020.1 coordinate 41,673, forward strand.
GAGGGATCACGGCCACCGGCGTGAGCGGGAGCGATTCCGCCACGCGCTCGATCCGACCGTTCCAGGTCAGGCAGGCGCCGCCGGAGAGACACGCGGCAAGGTTGTCCGAGTGGCCTTCCAGCGGCCCGCCCCGGGCGAGCAAGTCCTCGAGCGCGAGTTCCTGGCCCGTCCACTTCATCGCGGCGACCATTCCGAGCGCGATCGTCGCGGCGCTCGAGCCGAGCCCGCGGGCCCGCGGGATCCGGTCGGTCCACACGAAGGCGAGTCCTTCCGGCGACGCGACAAGCCCGAAAGCTCGGATCCCGATGTGCGTGGGATCGGGCGGGCGGTCGCCGCCCTCGGTCACCTCGACTTCGTTCCAGAGGTCGAGCGCCACCGCGGCGCAGTCGAAGCCGGGGCCAAGGTTCGCGGTCGTCGCCGGAGCGACCGTTCTGAGGCCACGGCCCTTGCTCACAGCTGCTCGACTGCGTCCGGGTCCTTCAGCCCGTGGCCGGTGAGGACGCAGACAACCCGGCCGGTCGGACGGACCTGCGCGACCCCGGCCACCCCGGCCGCCGACGCAAGCTCGCAGAAGACCCCTTCGAGCCGGGCCGTGGACCGCCACCACTCGACCAGCTCGTCGTCGGTCACGGTCACGACGTCGGCGAGCGCTTCCGCCTGCTCGCGGTGGACGGGGTCGACGATCCTGATCGCCGACGCGGCCGTGTCCGCGCGACGCGCCGCCTGCACGCTGAGGAGCCGCGGCATTCCAGCGCCGGCACGCTCGAATCCCATCGCGAACGCACGGGTGTTCCCCCCGCCGCCGTACGGGAGCGCGAGCACGTCGGGGACGCTCCCACCGAGCTGCTCGACGACTTCGACCGCCGCCGAGCTCTGCCCCTCGATCCGGTCGGGGTTGATGGAGTTGACGTTCACGAGCCCCTCATCCGCAGCGAGGCGGCGCGCCTCCAGGTGAGCGTCCTCGAACGTGCCGGAGCGCCTGATCTCCGCTCCGGCGGCGATCGCCTGCGCGATCTTGCCGCGGGCGACCGCTCCTTCCGGCAGCAGCACGATCGCCGGCAGGCCCGCACGCGCCGCGTAGGCGGCCGCCGACGCAGCCGTGTTGCCGGTCGATGCGACGACGACGCCTGGAGCGCCGCGTTCGACCGCGCGCGAGACGGCGAGCGCCATCCCGCGGTCCTTCATGCTCCCGGTCGGGTTCGTGCCCTCCCACTTCAGCCAGACCTCGCACCCGAGCCGCTCCGACAGCCGGGGCGCCGCAAGCAGCGGCGTATTCCCCTCGCCGAGCGTTACGCCCATCCGAGTTCCGCGACCCCGCGGTCGGAGACCACCGGGAGCGCCGAGGCGGCCGCCCTGGTCTCTTCCAGCCCGTCGATCTCGCTGAGCGCATCGCTCAACTGTCCGGACGGCGCCTCGTGTGTGACGATGTGCACCGTCGCGCTGCCGTCGCCTTGATGCTGGACTAGTCGGGCGACAGACACCCCGTGGGCGGCCAGCCGTGTGGCGATCAGCGCCAGCGCGCCGGGCCGGTCGAGCAGCTCGACACGGACGTAGAACGGGGACGAGACATCACCGTCCGGCAGCGGCTCGAGGCTGCGCCAGCAGGCGTCGTTCTGGAGGAAGCCCGTTCCGGTCGTGCCGACGATCGTGACCATGTCCGCGACCACGGCTGAGGCTGTCTCGATGCCCCCAGCGCCGGGCCCTTCGAGCGTGATCTCGCGGATCGCGTCACCCTGGAGCATCACGGCGTTGAACGCGCCTTCGACCGCCGCGAGCGGGTGACTTCGATCGACAAGCGCGGGGCCGACGCGGACGTCCCAGCGTTCCTCGACAAGCGTCGCCGCGCCGATCAGGCGCACGACCATGCCCATCTCGGCTGCCGCGGCCACGTCGGCCGGGGACACACGTTCAAGGCCGACATACGAGACGTCTTCGAGGGTGACTCGCGAGCCGAACGCGACCGTCGCCAGGATCGCCATCTTCGCCGCCGCGTCCTTTCCGGACACGTCCTCGGTCGGATCTGCCTCGGCAAAGCCGAGCCGCTGCGCCTCGGCGAGTGCCTCGTCGTACGACGAACCGCGCTCCATCTCCGTGAGCACGAAGTTGGTAGTTCCGTTGACGATGCCGAGCACGCGATGGACGTTCGACACGACCAACGCCTCGCGCAGCACCTTGATCACCGGGATCGCAGCGCAGACGGATGCCTCGAAGCGAAGTTGGACGCCGCCCTCGGCCGCAGCCGCGAAGAGATCCGCGCCCTGAGCGGCAACCAGCTGCTTGTTCGCCGTCACCACCGGCTTGCCCGCGCGCAGGAGGTCGAGGACGTAGTCGGCGGTCGGCTCGAGCCCGCCCATCACCTCAGCGACGACGGCAATATCGGGATCGTCCCGGATCGAGGCGAAGTCGGTCGTCACCTCGACGTCCGCGCCCCGTTCTTTCGCCGGATCGCGGACGAGCGCGCGGACGACGCGCAGACGATGCCCCGTCGCGCGCTCGATGTCGGCCGCCTGCTGACGCAGCAGGCGGTCGACGGCAGAGCCAACCGTCCCGTAGCCGAGCAGGGCAACCGGAACGTCGACGGACGTCACACCTCGACGCTACCGCAGCGCACAGACGCGCGCGGCACGGATCGAGCTGCCCTGAGTCCACACCCCCACCCAAGGGCGGGGGCAGAGCCCCTCACCCTCTGCGGCGATCGTGCCACGAATGGGCGCGCGCGTATGTGTCGACTCTGTGCCAATCTAGGCTTCGTCCGGTGATCGTCGCCCACCTGGACCTCGATGCCTTCTTTGCCGCGGTTGAGGAGCTCGAGGATCCGAGCCTGCGCCGTCGCCCGCTCGTCGTTGGCGGCGACCCGAAGGGCCGCGGCGTCGTCGCGACCGCGAACTACGTCGCCCGGACGTTCGGGATTCGCTCGGCGATGAGCTGTGCCGAGGCATTCCGGCGCTGTCCGCAGGCGGTGTTCGTCCGGCCGCGACACTCGCTCTACTGGCAGTACTCCCAGTCCGTCTGGGGCGCGGTGCGCGAGGTCGTCGCGACCGTCGAGCAGACTGGGATCGACGAGGGCTACCTCGATCTAGGCGAGATCGCGCCCGATTTCCTCGCCGCCCGCACGCTGGCCGAGGCGGTACAGGCGGCTGTCCGCGGCGCGACGTCGCTCACGTGCTCCCTCGGCGTCGCCGGGTGCAAGGTGGTCGCGAAGGTCGCGTCCGACAGGCGCAAGCCGGGCGGCCTGACGGTCGTGGCGCCGGGACGGGAGGCGTCCTTTCTCGCGCCGTTCGACGTCCGCCTCCTCCCGGGGGTCGGCCCGCGGTCGGAGACCCGGCTTCGCGACGGCGGCATCACGACGATCGGCGCGCTCGCGACGCTCGACGATGCCACCCTGCGCAGACTGCTCCCCGGCAAGGTCGGCCATCTCCTCCGCGACCGCGCTTGCGGCATCGACCCTCGTGGGCTGGAGACGCAGGTCGAGCGAATCTCGATCTCGACCGAGGAGACGTTCGAGCGGGACATCGCGGACCGCGAGCAGCTCCACGCCGAGTTGCGTCGGATGGCTGCGCGCCTCGGCGACCACCTGACCCGGACGAACCAGGCGGCCCGCACGGTCACGACCAAAGTCCGCTACCCCGACTTCTCGATCCGGAGTCGCTCGTCGACGGTCGCCGCCGGCCTTGACGACGGGGCCGCGATCGGCGACATCGCCTGCGCGCTGCTCGATCGGGCGCTCGCCGACCGGCCAGGGCCTCTGCGCCTGGTCGGGGTCGGGCTCTCGAACCTGGAGCCGTTCCGCCAGCTCGCCCTGTCGTAGGAGGGCTAGCGGCGCAGCTGCGCGAGGACGTCGCCGAGCTCCGACTCGGCATCCTCAGGCGCCACGCGGCCGAGCGGCGTCGCCGCTATCTCCGCGTACACCTTCGCCATCGCCTCGAACAGCGCCGGTTCGAGCCCAGCGGTGCGCTGAGCGGCGCTGATCTCATGCATCTCGCCGACGTAACGGTCGGCCTTCGCCGCCGCCCGGGCGATGCGGCGACCCGCTGCCCCAGCCAGCTCGCCGAGGTCGTCGAGGACATGCTCGAGCACCCCGTAGTGTTCGGCCGCCCGCAGCGCCTGCGCGAGCAGCGCGACCGATCCCTTGTACACGGACGCGGTGCTCATCTTCACCGCCGATGCCAGCCCGACCTCGTCCCCCACGACGACGATCGAGACGCCATCGAACGGCAGGGTCGCAACCTCGGGTGCACGCGGACCGGACAGGTAGATCCGCGTCGTGCCTGCACTGGTCGGTGGCGGCCCAGAGATCGAGCCGTCCGCCTCGGTCGAGATGCGCCGCGCGGTTTCTGGTGAGACTGCATTGAGATCGACGAACAGGCGAGCCCCGGAGAGGTCTGCAGCCACCGCCTCCGCCTGATCGGGCGGAACGACGGAGAGCACGACGTCGGCCGCGTCGACCACGTCCCCGACAGAGGGCAGCAACTCCAGTCCTACGGCCCGCGCCAGCCGCTCGGTTCGGTCGCTCCGTCCGGCGACGGTCGCCACGACTCGAGCGCCGCCGCGGAGCAGCGAGTCGCCGACGGCACTGCCCATCGCGCCCGGACTCACGATCCCGACGGTCGGCACGAAGAGAGTCTAGGAGCGGGGCGCCCGCTACAGTGCGACCGTGGTCACGCGACCGCTCGGGTTGATCGCCGCGGTTGCGGTCGCCGCGCTCGCGCCGGTCGGCGGCGCGAGTTCAGCGACGACACTGCCGTGCGCCGACTCGCAGGTCGCCGGCAACTTCGTGGTCATCCCCGGCAGTGCCGGCGCCGGCAACATTTCCTACCGGCTGAACGTCCGCTACCTCTCCGGCCCGACCTGCTTCGTTTCCGGCCTGCCCCGCGTCCAGTTGCTGACCCGCCTGCGGCGGCCTCTGCCGACGAAGGTAAGGCCTGCGTTCCGGCAGGGCCTGCTCGCGCCGAGGGTCGTCCTTCGGTCGGGGTACGGGGCGAAGGCGGAGGCGCGCTTCTCACCCGACGTGCCCGGTGTGGGCGAGCCGGTCGCCGGGCGGAACTGCGAGCGAACCGCGTACTTCATGCGGGTGACGCTCTCGCCCGGAGCCGCCACCTTCCTCGCGCCGATCAAGCCGGCGACGCCGGTCTGCGAGCACGGCACGATGAGCTTCTCGGCGCTAGGGCCTGCGCGCGCGTAGAGGCTCCGCCGCAGCAAGAATCGAATCGACGATCGGCGCGTAGCCGGTGCAGCGGCAGAGGTGCCCGGCGAGCTCTGCACGCACTTCCGCTTCTGTCGGATCGGGGTTCTGCTCGAGCAGGAACGCGGCGGTCATCAGGATGCCGGACGTGCAGAAGCCGCACTGGAGGCCGAAATGCTCGTGGAATGCCTGCTGGAGCGGGTGCAGCGCAGCGCCGTCCGCCAATGACTCGACCGTCTCCACTGTGCGGCCGTCGGCTTGCACGGCCAGCGTCAGGCAGGAGCGTGCGGGCCTGCCGTCGATCAGCACCGTGCAGGCGCCGCAGACACCGTGCTCGCAACCGACATGCGTGCCGTAGAGCGCGAGCTCGTGGCGGAGAAAGTCCGACAGCAGGAGCCGCGGCTCGACCCGCCGCTCGTGGCGCGCGCCGTTGACCGTGAGGACGGTCTGAATCATCCGCCCAGCGCCCTCTCGACCAGCGCTTTCGCCACGCCGCGCTTGTAGCCGGCGGGCGCGAAGAGATCGCCCACCGGTTCGAGCCCGTTTTCGTCCCAGAGCACCGGCGTCGGCGCGACGCCGCCGATCGCGACCCGGTCGCCGACGGCTGCGACGCAAACGACCGCAAAGTCGCCGTGGCGATGGGCGTGCTCCTCGAACGCCGTCGGCTCCGACGGAGCAGGAAAGCGCACCTCGACCAGGAGCTCGCCGGGCTCGAGGGCGGTCGTGAAGACCGAGACGAAGAACTCCTCGGCCGGAATCGTTCGCCGGCTCGTGACCAGTTCGGCCCCGAGCGCGAGCGCGCAGACCGGCAGTTCCGCGGTCGGGTCGGCGTGGACGAGCGACCCGCCGACCGTCCCGCGACACCGCGTCGCTGTGTGGCCGACGAACCCGAGCGCCTCGCGCAGCAAGGGAAACGCGTCGGGCGACTGCTCGAGATCCCACTGCCGCGTCATGGCGCCGACGACGAGCACGTTGCCTTCGATTCGGATCCCCGTCAGCTCCTCGATCGCGTCCAAGTCGACGAGCGCGGACGGCCGCGCGAGCCGGAAGTTCAGCATCGGGACGAGGCTCTGGCCGCCGGCGAGCGGCTTCGCGTCCTCGTCTTCGGCGAGGAGCGCCAGCGCCTCGTCGAGCGTCGCCGGCCGATGGTACGCGAAGGGCGCGGGCTTCATGTCCGAGACAGCTCCCAGAGCCGCGCGGGCGTCAGCGGCAGGTGTGACGGCTTCAGGCCGAGCGGTCTGAGCGCGTCCGCGACCGCGTTCGCAACGGCGGCCGGCGCCGTCTCGGCGCTCGACTCGCCGCAGCCCTTGGCGCCGACCGGCGTGAACGGGGACGGCGTCTCGATGTGCGCGGTGGCGATCCGCGGCGCCTCGGCGGCGGTCAGGCACCGATAGTCGGCGAAGGTTCCGGTCAGGAACTGGCCGTCATCGTCCCAGCGGAATTCCTCCAGCAGGGCACCGCCGAGACCGTGCAGGGCCGAGCCGTAGGTCTGCCCCTCGACCAGTTTCGGATTGATGATCGTCCCGGCGTCGTGGGCGGAGGCGTACTTCAGGATCGTCACGCCCCAGGTGACCGGGTCGAGCTCGACGGCAACGATCTCCGCGACGAAGCCGTAGGCGTGGGACGAGTTGACCCGGTCGTCGTCGGTCGGCGGGGCTGACGAGGGCACGTGGAAGACCTCCGAGGATTGGATCCCCGCGGACAAGCCCTCCGGCAGGCCGTAGGGGTCCCAGTGGGCGACCCCGGCGATCCGGCGCAGCGAAACCGACCGGTCGGGGCTGCCCTTCACGCGTACCTCGCCGTCCGTCAGCTCGACGTCGTCGGCGGCGGCCTCGAGGAGCGCGGCGCCGATGTCGAGGATCTGCCTCCGCACAACGCCGGCCGCCTTCCGTGCCGCACCCGCGGCGATCCCTGAGAAGCGGCTCGAGTAGCTCCCGGACGAGACCGACCAGACCGACACGTGGCTGTCGAACTCGTCGACGGTTGCGATGTCGTCCGGCGTGAGGCCGAGCTCGTCGGCGACGACCTGGGCGACCGCGGTCTGGTGCCCCTGGCCCTGCGGCGTGGTCGCCATCGTCACCACGACCTTGCCGCGCGGGTCGACCCGGACTTGCGCCCAATCGGCCGCGCCCGACTTCGGGTTGTACCCTGGCGCCTGCCGCACCTCCGGTGACAACGCGACGGTGATGTAGCCCATGTTCGAGATCGACGGGTCCACGGCGAGACCGATCCCGATCCCGACCAGCCGTCCGTCCGCCCGCGCTTCCTCCTGCAGCTCGCGCAGCTGGGCGTAACCGGCGGTCTCCAGCGCGAGCTCGAGGACACGCGGGTAGTCGCCGCTGTCGTACAGGCCCCCTGTCGGCGTCTCGTACGGGAACGCGTCCGGCTGGATCAAATTGCGTCGACGGATCTCGGCCGGATCGAGGCCCAGCTGCTCCGCTGCCTCGTCCAGCGTCCGCTCGGTTTCGAGGTAGACCTGCTGGCAGCCGTAGCCGCGGTTCGGACCGGTGGGCACCTTGTTCGAGACGACGTCGACCAGGTGGAGCTCGACGTCACGCACGCGGTACGGCCCGACGTAGTTGCCGAGCGGCCGGTACGTCGTCGCCGGCTCGGGAGCGCGGACGTACGCGCCGAGGTTGTCGACCACGTGCGCGCGGAGGCCGATGATCTCGCCCTCCTTGGTCAACGCGAGCTGGCGCGTCCCGACGCGATCCGGCTGATGGCTGGACGCGATCAGGTGCTCGGCCCGGTCCTCGATCCATTTCACCGGCCGGCCGGTCCGCATGGCCAGCAGCCCGACGACGGTCATGTAGGGGAAGAGCGACGACTTGATCCCGAAGCTGCCGCCGATGTCGCGGGGGACGATCACCCGCAGCTTCGCCTCCGGCATCCGCAGCGAGCGGGCAAGCACCGGGAGCAGCGTCATCGGCCCCATGAAGTTCGCCCACATCGTCAGCAGACCGGAGGCCGGCTCGTAGTCGGCGACGACGCCGTAGGTCTCGATCGGCGTCGAGCTGTACCGCTCCCACCGTAGGGTCTCGGTGACCACGAGGTCGGCACGGGCGAAGGCGGCGTCCGGGTCGCCGTAGCGGAGGACCCGGTCGACGACGACGTTCGAGCCGACTTGCTCGTGCAGGACCGGCTTCGCGGGATCGAGCGCGTCTTCGACGGTCACGACCGCGCCAAGCGGGTCGTAGTCGGCGACCACGAGCTCGGCCGCGTCCTCGGCGAGGTACCGCGACTCGGCTGCGACCGCCGCAACCGGCTCGCCGGCGTAGCGGGAACGGTCGACCGCAAGGGAGTAGTAGGCGAGCCGGTGCGTGATTCCGGCCGCGAACGGCTCGGTCAGGTCCGGAAGCTCGGCGCCGGAAATCGCCGCGGCAACGCCGGGCGCCGCGAGCGCGGCGGACAGGTCGACGGAGCGGATCTCCGCATGCGCCCAGGGGGAGCGGGTGAAGGCGACGTGGAGCGGATTCGCGACCTGGACGTCGTCGACAAACTGGCCGCGGCCGGTCAGGAGCGGCAGGTCCTCGCGGCGCGGCAGCGGCTGTCCGATCCAGCGGGTCATCCGGTGCCCCTTCCAGCGAGGCCGCCGAGCTTCTGGGTCTCTAGCACCACGCGATGCACGGACGCAGGGAGCGGCCATATCGATTGGGATATGGGCGGCGCGACTGACGACGCGGCAGCGCGCTGCGTGATAGCGGGCCAGAAGCCGGCATGCATCGCTGGGAGGGGCACTTGACGATTTTCACACGCCCCAGCCGCCGCCTCCGGGAGTCTCGACCGTGACCACGTCTCCAGCGGCGAGCTCGCGGCTCGCCTTCGGCGCAAGCTCTTCGTCGTTCAGGAGGTTCCTTCCGGGCCGGCCGGGTTCGCCGCCGTCAAGGCCGAGGGGCGCATGGCGGCGGCGGTCGGTGAGCAGCGATAGGGTCGCCGGCTCCAGCACCCGAAGCGATCGGACGAGGCCGTCCCCGCCACAATGCCGGCCTCTGCCACCCGAGCCTTCGAGCAGCTCGTAGCGCTCGACTCGGAGCGGCAACTCGAGCTCGAGCGCCTCGATCGGAGTGTTCAGCGTGTTCGACATCCCGACATGGACGCCGGAGGGGCCGTTTCCCCGGCTGGACGCGCCCTGGCCGCCGCCGAGCGTCTCGTAGTACGTCCACGCGGCGGTGCCGATCACAACGTTGTTCATCGTCCCCTGACCCTGCGCTGGCACGTCGGCGGCCCGCGCGAGCGCGAGCAGAACGGTGTCGGCGATCCGCTGGCTGGTCTCGACGTTGCCGGCGACGACCGCCGACGGCGCGCGAGCGTCGACGAGGCAACCCTCCGGCGCGCGGATCGAGACGGTCGCGTAGAGGCCGGCGTTGACCGGGACGTCGGCGCCCAGCGCGACCTTCACAGCGAAGGTGCAGGCGGCACGGGTGACCGCGAGCGGCGCATTGACGTTGCCGGCGGCCGCCGGCGCGGTGCCGTCGAAGTCGATCTCGATTGCGTCGCCGGCAACCGTCACCGCGACCCGGATCGGCAGGTCCTCGTCCGTGACCCCGTCTCCCTCGACCTCCCCGTCTGCCTCGTACCGGCCGTCCGGCAGGCGCCGGATCGCCTCCCGGGCCCGCCGCTCGGCGTAGGCGATCACCTCGTCGAATGCGGCGAGCACCGTGTCCAGGCCGCGGCGCGCGACAAGCTGGCGCAACCGCTCGCCGCCGAGCCGGTTGGCGGCCGCCTGTGCCTGCAGGTCGGCGCGGCGGATCTCCGGGGTCCGGACGTTACTGAGAATCACTATCACTATCGATTCGTCGAGCCGGACCGGCGGGATGATCAGACCCTCCTGCCAGATCGAGGTCGATCCGGCCGGCATCGAGCCGGGAACGATTCCGCCCACGTCCGAGTGGTGCGCCCGGGTGCAGGCGTACGCGACGATCTCGCCGTCCACGTCCAGCGGCGAGACGAGCGTGATGTCCGGCAGGTGCGAGCCGCCGGCGAACGGATCGTTGAGCACGAACACGTCGCCGGGGCGGGGCTCGCACTCGATCACCGCGGCGACCGACTCGGGCATCGCGCCGAGATGTACGGGAATGTGCTCCGCCTGGGCGACCATGCGCCCGTACGCATCGAAGAGCGCCGCCGAGCAGTCGCGCCGCTCCTTGATGTTCGAGGACGACGCGCTCCGGACGAGCGCGGTGCCCATCTCCTCGGCGATCCCGGAGAGGGCGGCGCTCATCACCGAGAGGGTCACTGCGTCCACGTTCGCTCCAGGACGAGGGTGCCAGCTGCGTCAGGCTCCCCGGCCCAGCTCGGACGGACGAGACAGGTCGCACCAGGGAGCTCGACTATCGCGGGGCCGACGACCGCGGAGCCGGCGACGTGCACTGGCAGGTCGAGCCACTCGCCGTCCAGATACGCGCGGCGTGACCCCGTCTCCGCCGCCGCGCCGGTGTCGCTGAGCTCCGGGCGTGGGCGGGGCAGCGCTGCGACGAGACGCCGGCCGACGACTTCGATGTCGGTGCTCAGACGGAACCCGTAGCGCTGCTCGTGGGCGGCGGCGAAACAGCTCTCCCACCCGTCGGCGTCGATGGTCAGCTCGTGCGCCTGACCTCGGTAGCGCGCATCGACGAGGCGTCGCGTCGGTGCTCCCGGCAGGTCTTCGGCGGCCCGAGCCTCGAGCTCCTCGAAGGAGACGGCCGCCGGTGCAACGTAATCGCGGCGCAGGTCGGCGGCCGCGAGACCAAGGGCGCTCAGGACGCCTGAGGCGAGGGGCACGAGCACGCGTTCGATCCCGAGCTCCTCCGCGAGCGCGCATGCGTGCAGCGGGCCGGCGCCGCCGAACGCGACGAGCGACAACCCGCGCGGGTCGATCCCGCGCTCGACCGTCACCACCCGAAGCGCGCGGGCCATGTCCGCCTCGACCACCCGTACGACCCCAAGAGCGGTGGCGACGGCTCGTTCGGCCTCGTCCCGGTCTCTGAGACCAAGGGTGGAACGTTCTTGCGCCAATCCGTCCACATGTCCAGCGGCGGTTGGGATGGTTGCTGCGGTTCCGCCCCGGTCTCTGAGACCGGGGCTGAAACGTTTGTGTGACAGTTCGTCCACAGGGAGACGCGCCAACGCCGCTTCGGCCAGGGCTTGGTCGAGCACGACTTCGCCGCCGAGGACGGCCCCGTCCGCCAGGTATCCGAGGGCGAGGTTTGCGTCGGTCACGGTCGGCTGCTCGCCGCCCTGCCCGTAGCAGGCCGGTCCCGGCCGGGCGCCCGCCGAGCGCGGGCCGACGCGAAGCGCGCCGCCGTCGTCGAGCCAGGCGATCGACCCGCCGCCGGCGCCGATCGTGTGCACGTCCACCATCGGGAACCGGATCGGCACGCCGGCGACGACCGATTCCGCGGTCACCTGTGGCTCCCCGCCCAGAACCGCGGCGACATCCGTGCTCGTCCCGCCCATGTCGAAGCTGATCAGATCCTCGAAGCCGCCGGCCGCAGCCACGAATGCAGCGCCAACCACGCCGGCAGCAGGCCCAGACAGGACGCACGACGCGGGACGCGCTGCGGCCGTCGCGACGTCGACGACTCCTCCCGACGACTGCATCACCAGCGGTCTCGGCTCGATCCGCGCCAGGTACGCCGAGAGCGGCGGCGCGAGGTACGCGTTCGCGACGGTGGTCGAGGTGCGCTCGTACTCGCGGAACTCCGGCAGGAGCTCGCTGGAGAGCGTCACAGGTACATCCGGCAACGCGGAACCGATCGCCTCACCGACGAGCCGCTCGTGCTCCGGGTGCAGGAACGAGAAGAGCAGGCACACTGCGACCGCCTCGACGTCCGCGGCCGCCAGACGAGCCACCGTCTCGTGCAGCGACTCCTCGTCGAGCGGGACGAGCGCGCCTTCCGGCCCCATCCGCTCGCGTACGGTGAAGCGCAGCTCGCGCGGAACGAGCGGCGGCGGCCGGTGAGCGGTGAGGTCGTAGAGCGAGGCGCGGTTCTGGCGACCGATCTCGAGCACGTCACGAAAGCCCTCGGTCGTCACCAGCGCAGTGCGAGCTCCACGTCGCTCGAGCAGAGCGTTGGTGGCCACCGTCGTTCCGTGCGCGAGCACGCCGACAGCGCCCGCGTCGACCCCTGCGGCGGCGAGGGCGGCCGCCACGCCGCGTGCCTCGTCGCCCCGCACCGACGGCACCTTCGTCGTCACGAGCCTTCCGTCGACGATTGCGACCAAATCGGTGAACGTGCCGCCGACGTCCACCCCGACGCTGATACCTCCCATCGCCCAATCTTCCCGAGGATAGGCTTCGTCCGCCATGGCGACGACGAAGATGCCTTCGAGCCTCGAGATCGCGCAGCAGGCAACGCTGCGGCCGATCGGGGAGATCGCTGAGGAGATTGGGCTCGACGAGGACGAAGTCGAGCTCTACGGGAGGTACAAGGCGAAGGTCGACCTCTCCGTGCTCGACCGGCTCCGCGACAGTGCCGACGCGAAGCTGATCGGCGTCACCGCGATCACGCCGACGAAGGCGGGCGAGGGCAAGACGACCACGTCGGTCAGCCTGACCCAGGGGCTCGGCAAGATCGGCAAGAGCCCCGTGCTCTGCCTGCGAGAGGCGTCACTCGGGCCCGTCTTCGGGATCAAGGGCGGCGCCGCCGGCGGCGGCTACGCGCAGGTCGTGCCGATGGAGGACCTCAACCTCCACTTCACCGGCGACATCCACGCAATCGGCGCAGCCAACAACCTGCTCTCGGCGATGCTCGAGGCGCACATCCTGCACGGGAACGAGCTCGGGATCGACCCGCTCACCGTCAGCTGGCGCCGCTGCGTCGACATGAACGACCGCGCGCTGCGACAGGTCGTGCTCGGCCTCGGCGGCCGCGCAAACGGCTACGTTCGGGAGACCGGCTTCGACATCACCGCCGCCTCGGAGGTGATGGCGATCACCGCAGTCGCCCGCGACCTGTTCGATCTGCGCAAACGGCTGGGCGCGATCACGGTCGCGTACACCTGGGACGGCGAGCCGGTTACGGCCGAGCAGCTCCGCGCGGCGGGGGCCATGACCGTCCTGCTCAAAGACGCGATCAAGCCGAACCTCGTCCAGACGCTCGAAGGGCAGCCGGCGTTCATCCACTGCGGCCCGTTCGCGAACATCGCGCACGGGAACTCGTCGCTCGTCGCCGACCTCGTGGGGCTGAAGCTCGGTGACTACGTCGTCACCGAGTCGGGCTTCGGCTCCGACATGGGCATGGAGAAATTCCTCGACATCGTCTGCCGGGTCGGGGGCATCTCGCCGAGCGCAATCGTCCTCGTCGCGACCGTCCGAGCGCTGAAGCACCACGCCGACGATCCGGACGGCGGTGTCGCCGCGGTCGAGCACGGCGCCGCGAACCTCGCCCGGCACATCGGGATTGTCAAGGAATTCGGTCTGAAGTCGGTTGTCGCGGTCAACCGTTTCCCGACCGACACGGACGAGGAGATCGCCACCGTGCGCCGCCTCGCACTCGAGCTCGGCGCGCACGCCGCGGCCGTCAACACGGCGTTCGTGGACGGCGGCGACGGCGCCCAAGAGCTCGCCGAGGCGGTCGTCGACGCAGCCGAGCAGCCGAACGCCTTCGAGCCCGTCTATCCGCTCGACGCGCCGATCACCGCCAAGATCGAGGCGATCGCGAAGCGCGTGTACGGCGCCGACGGCGTCTACCTGCTCCCGGCGGCCGAGAACGACGTCAAGCGCTTTACGGAGCAGGGCCTCGACACGGTGCCGATCTGCATGGCGAAGACGCACCTCTCGCTCTCGCACGATCCCGCTCTCGCCGGCGCTCCGACCGGCTTCACCGTCCCGGTCCGGGCGGTGCGGGCGTACACCGGTGCGGGCTGGCTCGTCGCTCTCTGTGGCGACATGCAGACGATGCCGGGGCTCTCGGCATCGCCGGCCGCGTTCAACGTCGACATCGACGAGAACGGCCGCACCGTTGGCCTCTTCTGACCCACTCGCCGCAGGCCCCGCGATCGCCCGAACGATCGAGCTGTCAGCCGGTCTCGCGCTGCTGACGGCGCGGGTCGCCGGTCGGGACGACCTCGCCTCCCGCGCCGAAGAGCTCTCGGCGGCGGTCGCGCCCCTCGGCGACGCCGACGCCGAGGCATACCGGGAGTTCCTCGCCACCCGATCGGACGAGGCCCGCGCGCGAACGATCGAGCTGCCGTTGCGCATGGCCGAGCTTGCCGCAGATACAGCCGAGCTCGCGGCAGAGGCGGCGCTGGCGACCGAGAGCGCGGCGCAGGGCGATGCCCGTGTCGGCGTACTGCTCGCGGCAACGGCGGCCCGCGCAGCCGCCTTGCTCGTCCGGGTGAACGGCGGCGGCGGCGCGGCCGACTCGGCTACTGCGCGGGCTGCCCGCGCAGCTGCTCGGGTGTGACGCCGAGGTCGCGGAGAACCTCGCCACCCACGCCGCGTGAGTCCGAGACGAGCGCGAGTAGGATGTCGTTCGGGCCGAACTGCTCCCGGCCGGCATCGACTGCGTCGTTCAGCGCCGACTCGAGAACACGCTTCGCTCTCGGCGTAAACGGGCGAGGCAGGCCGGCAACCCAGTCGTCCTCTCCTTCGCCGATCCGCTCGACCACCTGAGCGCGGGCAGCGTCGTAGGAGACGCCCTCGATCCCACGCTTGGCGAGCGCGAGCATCAGGTGCTCGGTGCCGAGGTAGTTGTGCTTCAGCGAGTCGGCCTCCTTCTGGGCCTCGACCATGACGTCGCGGGCACCGTCGTCGAAACGGGCCATGAAGAAGCGCCGGTTGCGGCCGCGATGGCGGCCGTGCTTCCAGCGCCGTCCCGCCCACTGCGGGCCGCCGGGAGGCCCGGCAGGGCCTTCCACGATCTGGTGCACGCGCTGGTGCGAGAGCTCGAGCGCCTCGGCGATCTCGCGCAGCGAGCCGCCGGCCGCATGGAGCTTCTTGATCGCGTGCTGATAGTCCACGCGTACGTGTGCTGTCTGGCTCTCGAGGTCGACGAGGCGCTGCCGCGCCTCCTTCGTCTCGGCCAGGATCTGTTCGTCTAGTGTCATAGACGTCTACTGTACTAGACAGTTGTCTAGTTGTCTAGACAACGAGCAGAATCACGCCCGCGACGACGATCGTGGCGCCCGCCGCGCGCCAGGTCGAGACACGCTCCTTGAGCAACACCGCGGCCAGGACGGTGACGAACAGCACGCTCGTCTCGCGGACAGCCGCGACCGGAGCCGCAGCGGCGAGGCGCAGCGCGTAGAGCGCCAGGGCAACCGGAGCCAGCGTCAACGGCGCGATCAGGAGCGTCTCGAGCCGGAAGCCGGCCCGAAGCGCCGGCGCGCCCTGGCGGAACGCGACCACCGCCGCGGTCAGGAGCGCGGGGACGACCATCACCGCCTCGAGGTACGCGAGCGGATCGGCGAAGGTGACGCCTGTGTTGTCGACCAGGGTGTAGCCCGCGATCGTGGCGGCGATCGACAGGCCGAACACAGTCGCCGCCCGGTCGGGCTTCCGCCCACGCACGAGCAGGATTCCGGTGCCGACCGCGCAGACCCCGAACACCTGCTCCCACGAGGTCGCTGCGCCGAGCGCGACCACCGCGACGATCAGGACGAGCACCGGCGCCAGCCCGCGGGCGATCGGATAGAAGACCGACAGCGGTGCGCGGACGTACGCGGCGCTCAGGAGCAGGACGTAGACGAGCTCGAAGGCGGCGCTCGCGACGATGTACTTCCAGGCTCCCGCCTCGACGCGCCAGCGAACCGCCGCCACCGGCGCCAGGATCGCGACCGCCATGCAGAAGGCCGCCGCGGTCGCCGGCTGCGGGTCTCGGGTCCGGGCGAGCAAGACGTTCCACAGCGCGTGCAGGACCGCTGCGCCGAGAGCGAGTGCGAACGCATCGGCCGGCATCGGTGAGTAGCATCGCCTAGATGCCGGAGCGCTCCTTCTGGAACCCGATGACGAACATGGGCGCATTTCGCGACCGCGGGATCACGATCGTGCGCGGCGAGGCTTCGACCGTCTGGGACGACGCAGGCAACGCCCTGATCGACATATCGGGCGCGCTCTGGTACTGCAACGTCGGTTACGGCCGCGAGGAGCTGGCCGCGGCGGCCGCCGACCAGATGCGCGGGCTCGCGTCGTTCAAGACCTACGACGGGTTCACCTCACCGCGCAGCGAGGAGCTGGCGGCACGGGTGGCGTCGATCGTCCCACTCGAGGGCGCGAAGATGTTCTTCACTTCGGGTGGGGGCGAGTCGATCGACACGGCGGCGAAGCTCGCCCGCGCGTACTGGGCCGCCGTCGGCAAGCCTGACAAGCACGTCGTCGTCTCCCGGCAGTTCGCCTACCACGGCTCGAACGCGTACGGCACGTCGCTCGGCGGCATGGCCGCGCTGACGGACGTCTACGGCAGGCTCGTCCCGGACGTCGAGCAGGTGCCGTGGGACGACGCCGAAGCGTTGGCGGAGGCGATCGACCGCGTCGGCGCCGAGCGTGTCGCGGCGTTCTTCGCGGAGCCGATCATCGGCGCCGGCGGCGTCATGATCCCGCCGGACGGCTACCTGCAGCGCGTCCAGGAGATCTGCCGGGAACGCGAGGTGCTGCTCGTCCTCGACGAGGTGATCACCGGCTTCGGCCGCACGGGCGAGTGGTTCGCGACCGGGCGGTTCGGCCTGGCTCCGGACCTGATCACGGTCGCCAAGGGCATCACCTCCGGCTACATCCCGCTCGGCGGCGTGATCGCCTCACGCCGCGTTGCCGAGCCGTTCTGGACGTCCGGCACGCAGCACATGTTCCGGCACGGCTACACCTACGCCGGCCATGCCACTGCATGTGCGGTGGGGCTTGCGAACCTCGAGGTGATCGAGCGCGAGGGGCTCGTCCGGCGCGTGCGCGATCTCGAGCCGGTTCTGGCCGATGCGCTTGCGCCGCTGGCCGATCATCCGGCGGTCGCCGACGTCCGGGCCGGCGTCGGCCTGCTCGCCGCCGTCGAGCTGACCGACCCGTCGAAGCTCCAGGCCGTGGTCGACGAGGCCTACCGTCGCGGCGTCCTTGTCCGCGGCATCCGCGGCGTCGCGCTCCAGGTCTCGCCCCCGTTCGTGATCACCGAGGACGAGATCGCGACGACGGCGCGGGTATTCAGCGAGGCGCTGGACGAAGCCGTCTGAGCGGCGAGGCTAGCGGGTCGGAATGCTCTGCGCGAACCGGAAGAAGTTGTCCGGGTCGTAGTTTCGCTTGACGGCCACTAGGCGCTTGAGATGAGAGCCGTAGTACGCGGCGCCCCAGTCCTGGAGATCGGGATCCGCGTAGTTCGTCACCGCTCCGCGGGAGACAAAGGGCTGCATGGCAGCGTGGGTGTTCTGCACCCAGCCGAGGTGGGCTGCGGCGACTTCAGCCGGCGCCGACACGCTCCAGAACGCCGTGTACCGGATCGCGAAGAGCGCTGACCGGTGTGCGTACGCGGTTGCGTCCGCGTCAACACGATTGACCGCTCCGCCGTGCGCGAACATGAGGATTCCGACGGCGCCGAGTCGAGGGTCGCGATCGGCGGACTCGAGCGCTCGAGTGATGACGTCGATGCCTCCGTCCGGCAGCGGCGCGACCCCGAAGTTCGACTTCGCGGCGTACGACCTGCGTTCGGGGTTGTCCGCAGCGAAGTAGCTGACCGCACCGATGAACGGACGACGAACCGCGGCCAGCCTCAGCGGCCTGACTGCGTCGGTCAGCGGGGCCAGCATTGCCAGCGTTTCGTCACGGGTTCCGAAGACCTGCCCGTTGAGGATCACCTGCGGCGTACCGCCGGCCGGCGGCGGCGGCGTGAACGTCAACGAGCAGCTGAGGCTGTCGGGTGCGGCTGGGGCAAATGCCTGCCAGGCGCGCGTGACCTTGGGCGCGTCGGCCCAGGCCCAGCTCGCGTTGACGGTCGTGACGAAGTCGACCGGGTGCAATCGAAAGACGAACTTCGTCACCACCCCGAAACTGCCCCCGCCGGCGCCGCGAAGTGCCCAGAAGAGTTCCGGCTCACTGTGGGGGTTGCATACCCGATGTTTCCCGTCGGCCGTGACGATCTCGATCTCGACGACGTTGTCGCACGCAAGCCCGAGTGCGCGAGACGAGTATCCGTGGCCGCCGCCGAGGGTCAGCCCCGAAACTCCTACGGCCTCGCAGGTGCCGAAGGGGACCGCGCGCCCCACGTTCCACAGGCGCCCGTACACCGAGCCGAGCTTGGCGCCCGCCGCCACCGCAGCCGTGCCGTCGGCATTCGTGTGGATGTTTGTAAGCCGGGACACGTCCAGCACGAGGCCGGGCGAAATCGAGTAGCCGGCGAAGGAGTGGCCGCCCGATCGGGTCGTAACCTGCACGTCGTACCTTTTCGCCCACTGGATCACCCGGCGGACATCCGCGATCGTCTCGACGTAGGCAATCGCGAGCGGTCGAATCCCATCGAAGCGCGGATTCCAGATCTGACGGGCCCGGGCGTATCCCTTGCCGCCACGAGGGATGAGGTCGCCGTGGAGAACATGGGCGAGGGCGGCGAGCCTGGGATCGGCGGCCGCACGAGCGGACGCGCCAGGCCACGCCGCCGCAGCTGCGAGGCCGAGCGCTCCTCCGACACCACGGCGCAGGAGCTCACTCCGGTCGAACAAGCGCTCTTCCAACACCACATTCCTTCCCGATGTACCGGGGCGGCAACTCGCAGGCCGCCGCCCCGACACTACTTCAGGCAGATGGCATAGACCGATCCGGATTGAGCGCCTGGCGCGCTGGACGTGGTGTAGATGTTGACCGTCCACCCTGCACCGTCGGCGGTGGGGAGACTTTGATAACTGGACGACCAGTCTCCGGGGTCCGACCAGCCGCCGGCGATCGCCTTCTGGCCCGCGTCGCAAGTGGCCGTGAAGTTGGCCTCGCCTCTCGGGTTGAGCGTCCAGGGGGCCGTCTTCACCACGATCAAGCTCGCGGCGCTGCTTGCCGGGCCCGGCTGCTGGGCGGCCTGAGCGATGAGCGCCGGGGGCGCCTGCCCGTTGAGCTTCTTGGCGTTGTCCGCAACGAGAGCGCGCTTTGCGAGCGGTACGACGGCATTCCCGACGGCGAAGGCCGTTCCCGACAGCGCAACGAAGAGCGCAACGAGGGCGACGACCAGCGCCGGGCTTGGGGGCGAAAACCTGCGCATCGCCTTCCCTCCCTTCCCACGATTCCTCATGACACGGCCAGGATGGACCGAAGCCCTAATACGCGGATAACGCAGCATTTGGCCCAAGAGCTTTGCCAGGGGCGTAACGGGTGCCACAATCGCCCGGAAGGACATGGAATTCCTCATCCTCGGTCCGTCCGTCGAGGTACGAGACGGCGAGCGCACTGTGGCGGTGCGGCGGAAGAGGCAACGCGCCCTCCTCGCCGTCCTGCTCCTGCGCGCCGGTGAGGTCGTCCCCACGGACATCCTGATCGAGGAGATCTGGGGCGCGAACCCGCCGCGGACCGCCCGCGAGTCGTTGCACAACAACGTCTCGCAGCTCCGTAAGCTGCTCGGCGAGGGCGTGATCGAGAGGCACGATCCCGGCTACGTCCTGCAGATCGACCCCGGCCAGCTCGACCTCGTCCGCTTCGAACGGCTCGTCGCCGACGCTCGCCGGACGGAGTCGGCTGAGACGCGCGCAGCCGGGCTCCGGCAGGCCCTCGCGCTCTGGCGCGGCTCTCCGCTCGCGGACCTGGCCTACGAGCCGTTCGCCGACGTCCAGATCGAGCGCCTAGAGGAACTGCGACTTGCAGCGCAGCAGGACCTGGTCGACGCGCAGCTCGACCTCGGCCGGCATGCAGATGTGGTCGGCGAGCTCGAGGCGCTGATCGCCGTCCATCCGTTCGACGAGCGGCTCCGCTCTCAGCTCATGCTCACGCTGTACCGATCGGGACGCCAGGCGGATGCGCTCGCGGTGTACCGGAATGCGCGCCAAGCACTCCTGGACAGCCTGGGGCTCGAGCCCGGCGTGGCGCTGCGCGAGCTCGAGCAGGCGATCTTGCGCCAGGATCCGTCGCTCGATCTGCCGGCAGTGCTGCCCTCTCTCGAGGAGCGGCGGAAGACGGTGACTGTCCTGGCCTGCGAGGTCGCGCCGACGGCGTCCGGCCTCGATCCCGAGGAGCTGCGCCGGCTGACCGTGAAAGCGCTCTCCTCCGTCCGCGCAGCAATCGACGGCCACGGCGGCGCGGTCGAGACGCGGGCGGGCGACGAGCTCCTCGGCATCTTCGGCGTTCCCGCATCGCATGAGGACGACGCGCTGCGTGCCGTTCGGGCAGCCTCGGAGCTCGAGGTCGAGCTCGGCGACAGCGGGCGAATCGGGATCGACACAGGCGAGGTACTGACTGGCCATGGGTTCGTGTCGGGCGAGGTCGTGGGCCGGGGTAAGGGGCTCGCCCGGGCCGCCCGCCCTGGAGAGATCCTGCTCGGCGAGGGGACGGTCGGACTGTGCCGCAACGCGGTGCAGGTCGAGCCTGCGAACGGCGCGCACCGGCTCCTCGGGGTCGAGAAGGCAACGCGGCCGACGGCGCGCGCTCTCGACGCGCCGCTCGTCGGGCGCAGGACCGAGCTGGCAGCACTCCGGGACACGTTCGAGCACACGCGCAACGGTGGACAGGCGTGTGTCGTCCCCGTTCTGGGCGAGCCCGGAATCGGCAAGACGCGGCTCGCACGCGAGCTCGTCACCGGAGTTCGCGGCCAGGCAACCGTCCTCGTCGGGCGCTGCGTCTCCTACGGAGCAGGCGCGACCTACCTGCCGCTGCGGGAGATGGTCGCGCAGGCGGGCGGCGACCTGGCAGAGATCGTCGGCGACGCCGGAACCGTCGGGGAGCAGCTGCTCGCCGTCCGGCGCTTCTTCGAGCGACACGCACGCGAACGCCCGCTCGTGCTCGTGTTCGACGACGTCCACTGGGCGGAGCCGGCGTTGCTCGACCTCGTCGAGCAGCTGGACGAGAGAACCGAAGGGCCGATCCTGACACTCTGCCTCGCCAGACCTGAGCTCCGCGATCTTCGCCCTGTCCTGGCCGAGGATGCAATCGAGCTCGGGCCCCTCGGGGAGCAGCAGCTGCGTGCGCTCGTCGACTCGCTGGCCGAGGCAGCGCCCGACGACGTGCGTGCGCGGGTCGTCGAGAGTGCCGGCGGCAACCCGCTCTTCGCCGAGCAGCTCGTCGCCTACGCCGAAGAAGGAGGCGCAGTCGACGCCGTTCCCCCCTCCGCGGAGGCGCTCATCGCCGCCCGTCTCGACCTGCTCGAGCCCGAGGAGCGGTCGGTGCTTCAACGTGCCGCGGTGGTCGGACGCCTCTTTTCGCGCAGCGCCGTCGAGGAGCTCTCGCCGCCGCACGACCTCGCCGTCGGCGAGTTGCTTCAGCGACTCGGCGAGAAGGGGCTCGTCCACCGTCGGCGCGGCGGCTTCCGCTTCCACCACGTGCTCGTGCGCGACGTCGCCTACGCGTCGCTGCCGAAGGCCGAGCGCGCGCGGCTGCACGAGCGCCTGGGCGACTGGCTCGACGAGCAGGGCGAGCCCGACGAGCTCGTCGGCTACCACCTCGAGCAGGCCTACCGCCTGCGGGCAGAGCTGGGCCGCATCAACGGACGAGCACGGCGGCTCGCCGCCGACGCGGGCCAACGGCTGGGCGCGGCCGGCATCGGGGCGTGGAAGCGCGGTGATACTCCCGCGACCATCAGCCTGCTCGAACGGGCTGTTCAGCTGCTGCCCGAACGAAGCACTCACCGAGTTGAGCTGCTGTGCGAGCTCGGCATCGCGAGACGTACCGGCGAGGAGCTCGCATCCGCCGAGAGCACGCTCGCGAATGCCGCCGAAACGGCGCTCGCAGCCGGCGATCGCCGGCTCGAGATGCGAGCGCGACTCGAGCTTGCCGCGGTGCGGCTCTTCAGTAGTCCCGAAGGACGTGCAGACGATCTGCTCGATCTCGCTGCCAGCGCGCTTCCACTATTCGAGGCAGTTGCCGATCAACGCTGCCTCGGAAGAACATGGCAGTCGATCGCCGTCGTTCAGGGGCCGATGCGCTGCATGCATAGCGCGGCCGCGGAGGCAGCCGGCCGAGCCGTCGTCCATCAGCAAGCCGCCGGATGGCCGGTCTCGGCGTCGCTTGGAGTGCTCGCAGCATCTCTCCAAAATGGCCCGACACCAGTTCCGGAGGCGATCCAGCGCTGCAGGAAACTCCTGTTAACCGCGGATCTCGCCGGTCAGGCGAACATCCTTGCTCCCCTGGGCGCCCTCGAGGCGATGCGTGGCCGCTTCGCCGAGGCGCGCAAGCTCGTTCGACGAGCGGCGGAGACGTATCAGCAGCTCGGGCAAACCTCCACCTCAGAGGCCAACTGCGGCGCCGTCATGGGGCGTGTGGAGTTGCTCGCCGGCGACCTTTCTGCTTCGGAACGGGCATTGAGAGCGAGCTGCGAGACCCTCGAGGAGGTCGGCGATCGGTCGTACCTGGCCAGCGCTGCGGCCGAGCTGGCCGACGTTCTGCTCATCCAGGGTCGAGATGACGACGCTGACCCATGGTGTCGGACGGCCGAAGCTCTAGGCGCGTCGGACGACGTTCTGACCCAGATTCTCTGGCGGACGGCTCGTTCTCGGTTGCTCGCGAGGAGGGGTGCTCTCAACGAAGCCGAGGACCTCGTCCGGGCAGCGGAGCGGCTCGCGCAGGGTACGGACGGCCTGAACCGACAGGCGAAGGTGCTTCTCGATCTCGCAGAAGTCCTGCGACTCGGCGGTCAAGCCGCAGCCGCCGCAGAGGCCATGAATGCAGCGATCAATGCGTTCGAGCGCAAGGGGAATTTGGTCGGCGTGAGGGAGACCCGCGCCCTCCTCAAAGAGCTCGCGATGACCTGAGCGGAAGCAACACGAAGAGCCCCTCAGGGCTCTTCGTGTCTCGTCGAGGCTGGCGATCAGTCCTGCCGGCCGCCGCCTCCGCCGTTCTCCGGCATTCCGGTCATGGCGCTCACCTCCTTTCGGAGGCCCACTCCACGACCAGGCGCTCACCGCGCCCCAATCGCCGGCTAATGGCTCGCTAACGAGCCCAGAGGGCGCGGACGCTTGGCGTCAGCGCTCGCGTAGGTCCCTTGACCCAGGGTCGCTCCGGCGAGAGGATCGGCCGGCCAGTCAGAGGAGGTGAGCCATGATCGGAATGCCGGGCAACGGCGGCGGCCCGCGTTAAGGCACCGAGAGATCCGGGGGCTTGTCGGCCCCTCGGATCCTGGTCGCTAGCGGATCCGAAGACGGCGCACGCTCGGCGTCAGCGAGACGCCGATGCAGGCGGAGGCCTGCACGGTCGCCGAGGCCAGAAGAGTCGCGGGCACGCCAATAACGACCGCCAGCGGGCCGGCCAGCGCGAAGCCGGCTGGTTGCAGCACGACAGAGCCCAGCCAGTCGTACGAGCTGACGCGGGAAAGCGCCTGGCGCGGGATGCGCTCCTGAAGCGCGGTGAACCACACTGCATTCGAGAAGCCGGAGGCGCCGAAGCCGATCGCGGCGGCAACGGCGATCAACGCCGTCGGGAACGGCCGCGCAAGGAGCGCCGGCTCGAGCGCCCAGAGCGAGACGGCGAGCCCTCCGACGAACAGCGGGCGCCTGAGGCGCAGCCGCAGCGCGACCGCGTCGCCGAGCACCGCTCCGATTCCGCCGGCCGTCCCGATCACACCCCAGGCGGCCGCCCCGCCCAGCGACTCCTTCGCGACGAGCGGCCCGAGCACGAAGAGGGGCGTGATCGCCAGGTTCGAGATCGAGAAGCGGAGCACTGTCACCCAGACCCAGGTCCGGCTCCTGACCTCGAGCCAGCCGGCGCGCAGCTCGGCGAGCACACCCGCCCGCGGATGCTGGTCCGGTGACCACGGAAGTGACAGCAAGGCGAGCGAGAGGCTCGACACGGCGAAGGTCGCCGCGTCGACCGCGAAGACCCAGCCCGGGCCGACGCTGGCGACGAGCAGTCCCGAGATCGTCGGGCCCGCAACGAATGCGACGCTCCGCGACAGACTCATGAGCGCATTCGCCTCCTGCAGACGCTCGGAGGGCACGGTTTCGGGCACGAGCCCCGTCGACGCCGGCGAGAAGAAGGCGTCTCCCGCTCCGAAAAGGGCAAAGAGGACGACCAGTTGCCACACCTCCGCCTGCCCGCTGATCAGCAACAGAGCGGCGAGCCCCTGCGAGGCGGTGCGAACGAGGTCGGCGGCGAGCATCACGCTCTGGCGCGGCAGCCGGTCGGCGACAACTCCGCCGAGGAGGAGGAACACGACCCGCGAGGCGAATGCGGTCGCCAGAACGAGCCCGAGTGCCGATGCCGAGCCGGTCAGCTCGAGGACCGCGAACGCGAGTGCCACCGGGACGAGGCTCGATCCCAGCGCCGACGTCGCCTGCCCGAGCCACAGGAGCCTGAAGGTTCCCTCCTCCAGCACCCCGAGCCTCCCGGCGGCGAGCATGACGCGAGACTTTCGCACGTCGCTAACTTCCGGCTAATACCGGGAGCCTCAGCAGATCGCCCCAGGCGGAATCGCGCCGCCCGGCCGGAACGTGACCCGCCGCCCGGGGTTGCGACCGGCGAGGATTGCGGCCCCGTAGTCCCAGAGGTCGTGCCCGTGTCTGCTGGTCGTGACCCAGGCCGCGACCGGGCGTCCCACCGTTCGGGCGAGCTTCGAGAGGGTCCCGGCGTTCGCGTCGCGATTGCAGGTCGCGCCACGGAAGAACCGCTCCTCGTCGGGCGAGAGGCTCCAGATGTCGGTGAACCGCGTCCCGCCCCGGACGAGACGGGCAAGGCCCGCAACGCCGGCGCTTCGCCGCCGCAGGGCGGCTTCCGATCCGCCCGTCTCCTGGTCGATCTCCTGCGCCGTCTCGTGCGTGTCGGGCAGCAGCTTCCGCCGTGCGACCAGGTCGAGGTAGGAGTCGATGACGATCAGCCGGTCTGGGCGGATCTCGGGATGATGCGAGGCCAGCGTCGCGACGCCGAAGCCCGAGTACGAGACGCCGATCAGAACCAGCTCCCCGCCCACTCTCCGGTGAACCGCGCGGATCTTCTCGGCGAGCTGCGCAAGGTAGTGCGGCTCGCCCCAGTCGAGGTGCCGATCCGCCCGGAGGCCGGGTCCGAGGTAGCCGTCCTTCGAGTAGCGCCCGCATAGCAGCGTGTACCGGCTGCGTCGCGCGAGTCGACGGAGCTGCTCGCAGTACGCCCAGCCGCCGCTCGTGACCATGAGACCGCGCGGATCGGGAACGGCGTACAGGGTCGTCACGACGGACGCGGGGCCGCCTCCCGCGGAGGCGACCCCTGCTCCGATCGAGACGACGAGCGCGCTCACCGCCGCCGCCTGCCGGAGGCTCCTCACAGCGCCTGCCCGTTGCGGACGATGAAGACCTGACCGGACGAGCTGTGGTTGCCGCGGATGTCCGTCACAGTCACCCGAAGGATGTAGATGCCGTTCGGGATGCGGGCGCTGTCGAAGGCGACCCGGCTGAGCTTGTAGAGGTACACACCCGGCTCCCGCCACGCGCGCTGGCCGTTGAAGGTGGCCATGTTCTGCCGGGTACCGCGGGCGTAGCACTGCCAGAAGTCGTCGTGCGGCAGCGTCGTGCGAACGTCGAACGCGGTCCGCTCGGGAAGGACGACTTTGCCGCTCTTCGCCGACTCGACCCGCCACGTGACCAGTGCCGGCGCGACCGGCAGATCGGCCCAGTCGTCGGGAACACGCAAAGAAGGCATGTCGTAGGCCTGGGCGACCAGGACGACGCGGCCGTGCACGTACTCCGGGAGGATCTCGGGGCCCGTGTCGGACTCGCGGAACGAAATCGAGCTCACGCGCGGAACGGTGGTGTCCTGGTACGGGCCCAGGTGCCCCGGCGCGAGCGGGTTCACGATCCGGCCGTGGTCGATCTCGGTGAAGTGGACGTGCCCGTACCCCTTCATCACGTGACCGAGCACCGTCTTGAAGGCCTCGACCTTCTGGCCGGGCTCGACCGTCGGCACGATGTGCCAGTACTCGGCGACGAAGCCGCTGCCCGAGTCGACTGCGACCACCCGGGCATTGATCAGCGTGGCGGTTCCCGAGCGGACGGGATAGACCGCAGTGCCGTCGGGAGTCGAGATGTCGACGCCGAAGTGCAGCGCGAAGATGCCCGAGCTGGTCATCAGGCCGCGCGGGGTCGGCGGGCCCGCGAACGTCGTGCGCGGGTCGCCGAAGTTGCCGCGAACGGGATGGGGCCGGTCGAACGGCTTGACGGGCCAGTTGTAGCCGCTGCCGGCCGCCGAAGCCCGTCCGGCCGGGATCGCGAAGGAGATCGCCGTCACTGCGAACGAGAGCGTGAGGAGGGACAGGACGATGGGGCGCAGGGCGCCGCCGCGGATATGTGTGTGAGTGAACATGCGGCCACGCTCGGGCCGCGCTCAAACCGCTCCCTCAGCGCCCGCTAACGGCGCTCTAATCGGGTCTGGTCAACGGATGTGCAGAGTGCTACAAGGGCTCTGTGCTCGAGTTCAAGCTCCTCGGGCCGATCGAGGTCGGCGAGGACGGCACCTCCATCGTGCTCGGCGGCCCGAGGCAGCGCGCCCTGCTTGCCCTCCTGCTGATCCATGCGCGCGAGGTGCTCTCGACGGACCGGATCATCGAAGAGCTCTGGGGCGAGCAGCCGCCGACTAATGCCAAGGCCGGGCTCCACAACCTCGTCGCCCAGCTACGCCGGCTGCTCCCGAGCGACGTCCTCTTGAGAAGGCCGCCCGGGTACGTGCTCCGGATCGAGCCGGATCAGCTCGATGTGAACCGCTTCGAGCAGCTGGTCGCCGACTCGAGAGGGCAGGACGCGAAGCAGCGGTCGCGGCTGCTGCGCGAGGCGCTGGCCCTGTGGCGAGGCTCCCCGCTCGCCGACTTCGCGTACGAGAGCTTCGCCCTGGGGGAGATCCGCCGGCTCGAGGAGCTCAGGCTCGACGCTCTCGAGGACCGGATCGACGCCGACCTCGAGCTCGGCGGGGGCGGAGAGCTCGTCGGCGAGCTCGAGGGGCTGGTCACGGCGCATCCGCTCCGCGAGCGCCTGCGCGGGCAACTGATGCTCGCGTTGTACCGATCGGGACGGCAGGCGGAGGCAATCCAGGCCTACCACGACGCTCGCCGCACACTGGCGGACGAACTCGGCATCGATCCGAGCCCGGCGCTGCAGCAGCGCTTTCGCTCGATGCTCAAGCAGGAGGACGCGCTAGAGCGTCCGTCCGCGCAGCACCCGGTCGAGGACCACCTCGGAGACGTCGTCGACGCGTTCCTCGCCGGCCGCCTCGTGTTCATCGTCGGCGAGGGCGTCAACCATCCGGGCGAGCCGGCGGAGAACGGCCTGCCCGGGCCGGCCCAGGTAGCGGCGCACCTGGCTCGCTGCTTCGAATGCCCGCCCGACCACGCGCTCGACCTGGCCCACGTCGCCGAGTACGTCGCGCTGACCAAGGGTGTGGGTCCTCTCTACGACGAGCTGCACACCCTCTTCGACCTGGAGAGCGCCCCCGGTCCCGTCCATCGGACGCTGGCCGAGCTGGCCCGGCTGCTCCGAGCACGCGGCGGCTCGAACCAGCTGATCGTCACCACCAACTTCGACGACGTCCTGGAGCAGGCGTTCACGGACGCCGGCGAGGCGTTCGACGTCGTCTCCTACCTCGCCCTCGGGCCGAATCGCGGCAAGTTCCTCCACGTCGGCTCCGACGGTGCGGCCGCGCTCGTCGAGGTGCCGAACGCCTACGCCGACATCTCGCTCGAGCGCCGCCCGGTGATCCTGAAGATCCACGGCGGCATCGACCGGCGCCCCGAGCGCGAGTGGGAGAGCTTCGTCGTCAGCGAGGACGACCACATCGACTACCTGGCCCAGGCCGAGATCGCCGTCGTGCTGCCGGTGACGCTGGCGGCGAAGCTCCGCCGCAGCCATTTCCTCTTCCTCGGCTACCCGCTGCACGCGTGGAGCCTCCGCGTGTTCCTCCACCGCGTGTGGGGGCGCGAGCGGATCGGCTACCGGTCCTGGGCGATCGGGCCGAAACCCGAGGCGATCGAGCAGGAGCTCTGGCGCCAGCGGGGCATCGACCTCTTCGACGTGCCGCTCGACGAGTACCTCGCCGGGCTGCGGAGCCGGATCGCGGCAGAACTGCCCGCATGATCGAGGTCGACGCACTCTCGCCCTACAGGGGGCTGACACCGTTCGAGGACTCCGACCTCGACGTGCTGTTCTTCTTCGGCCGCGAACGCGAGCGGGAGGTGGTCGAGGCCAACCTGATGGCGTCCCGGCTCACGGTGCTCTACGGGGAGACCGGCGTCGGGAAGAGCTCCGTCCTCCGCGCCGGGGTCGCCCATCACCTTCGCGCAGTGGCGAGGAGAAACCTCGACGAACGCGGCGAGCCCGGCCTCGCCGTCGTCGTGTTCGACTCGTGGCGCGACGATCCGCAGGCAGAGCTCCGAAGGGCTGTCGCCGGGGCGGTGACGGAAGCGCTCGGCGGGTCGCTCCAGCCGCCGGACGACGATGCGTCACTCGGGGACGCGCTCCGGATGTGGCAGCAGCTCCTGGACGGCGACCTGTACATCGTCCTCGACCAGGCCGAGGAGTACTTCCTCTACCACGGCGCCGAGGAGGGCGCGGGAACGTTCGCGGCCGACTTCCCGGCGGTCGTGAACAGCCCCGACCTCCGCGTCAACGTCCTGCTCGCGATCCGCGAGGACGCGCTCGCGAAGCTTGACGTCTTCAGGGCCCAGATTCCGAACGTCCTCGGGAACTACCTGCGCCTCGAGCACCTCGACCCGCGCGCCGCCCGGGCGGCGGTCGTCGAGCCGATCGCCCAGTACAACCGGATGGTGGATGACGACCGGACAGTCGAGATCGTGCCGGCGCTCGTCGACGCCGTGCTCGACCAGGTCGTCGCAGGGAAGGTCGGCGTCGGCCAGACCGCGCGCGGCGTCGTCGAGAGCGGTGACGGCGTCGTGCGCATCGAGACCCCGTACCTGCAACTGGTGATGCAACGGCTGTGGGACGAGGAGCGAAGCATCGGCAGTCGGACCCTTCGCCTCGAGACGCTGAGCCGGCTCGGCGGCGCAGAGCGCATCGTCCACGACCACGTCGACGGAGCACTCACGGAGCTCACGCCCGCCGAGAAAGACGTGGCCGCCCGCATGTTCGACCACCTCGTCACGCCCTCCGGCACGAAGATCGCCCATGAGGCCGGCGATCTTGCGAAGTACGCCCGCACCGACGAGAGCGACGTCCTCCCCGTGCTGGCGAAGCTGGGCGACGAGCGCATCCTCCGCTCGGTCTCCGGCAACGGCGCCGGCTCCTCCCGCTACGAGCTGTTCCACGACGTCCTCGCCGAGCCGGTACTCGCCTGGACCGCCCTATACGAGCAGACCAGCGAGCTGGAGCGCCAGCGGGCGGAAGCGGAGAAACGTCACCGCCGTCTGCTCAAGGTCGTCGCCGTCGGCGTTGTCGCGCTGCTCGTCATGGCCGGGGTGACCGTCTTCGCGCTCACGCAACGCGCCGAAGCGCGGTCGCAGGCCCGGCTCGCGCGTGCGCGCGAGCTCGCGGCGAGCGCGGTGGCCGACCTCGACGTGGACCCCCAGCGCAGCCTCGCGCTCGCCGTCGACGCCGCGTCCCTGCGCCACATCCCGCAGGCTGAGGACGTCCTCCGCGC
>JBKPPY010000021.1:0-13418 GCA_046733845.1 Actinomycetota bacterium
CTCGACCGTGTACGGCCCCGGCGGCACCTCCGACCGTCCATGACCGAGCTGGTCGTAGCGGAGCATCCGGAACGGCCCGCCGAAGGCCGGTACCTGCGCGTCCCAGAGCTCGAGCGTCGTCCCGATCGAGTTCGAGAACACGACGACCGGTGCGGTGTCGGGGCCGTCGAAGCGGTAGTGGAGCCTCATGCCTGCGCCCGGTAGTACGCCAACGCCCGGTCGACGACCGCCTCCGCTGCACCGATGTCAGCGTCGAGCCCAGCCGCGTTCGATGCCATCCGGTCGGCGTGGACCTCGAGGCCCTCGAGTGAGCGCCGCGCGGCGGCCGCCGCGCCGCCGGCGAAAGCAAGCGCCGCCGAGAGCGCGGGCCACTCCGCCTGCCATGCACCGGCCGCACGCTGAAGCTCGTGCTCGCCGCCGGCGAGCACCGAGGCGTTCGCGTGGACGAGCCGCGCGCATGCCCGCGCGAGCACAGCCGCAGCAGGATTCCGCTTGTGCGGCATTGACGACGAGCCGCCGCCGCCCGACTCCGACACCTCGCCGACCTCGTTCTGCGCGAGCAGAACGACGTCGAGCCCGATCTTCGCGCACGCCGCACCGACGGCCTCGAGCGCGGCAGCGAGCTCGGCCAGCGGAGCCCGATGGACGTGCCAGGGGATCACCTCGGTGTCGAGCCCCAGCTCGGCCGCGAACCGCTCACCCAACTCGGGATCGAGCGTCCCCACGGGACCGCCGAGCTGGGCCGGCAGGATTGCCTCCGCAAGTCGCCGGCGGGCCGTGACGAGACCGACCAGCCAGCCGGCCGCCGTCAGACCGAACGTGACCGGCTGCGCCTGCTGGAGCAGCGTCCGTCCGGCCATCACCGTCGACCGGTGTGCCTCCGCGAGTCCCGCGCAGGCCGCCGCAGCGTTGTCGAGATCGGCCAGGATCAGCGTCCGTGCACTGCGCGCGACCAGCATCGCCGCCGTGTCGAGGATGTCCTGGCTGGTCGCGAAGCGATGGGCATCTGGGGCGCGCTCGCGAAGCGCGCGGGAGAGCGGGACGACCGGACTTGCGTCCGCCTGCCCCTCCTCGCACAAGGCCGTCACGTCGTAGAGTTCGGGCCGGAAGACGTCTTCGTCGGCCTCAGCGGAGGTAATGCGGGCGAGGGCACACTCCGCCTCGAGCATGGCGGCGAGCCAGGCATCGTCCGACACTGCCGCGCGGAGCGGTGCCGGCACGTACAGCGCCGCGAAGGTGGTCAATGCTCGAAGAAGACGGTGTGGCCGGGGCCTTGCATGCGGATATCGAACCGCAACGCCCCGTTTTCCGCCTCGGCGACCAGCGTCGAGCGTCCCGCTTCATCGAGTGCCGACCAGACCGGATCGGCCGCGTTCGCCTCCGCCTCGTCCTGGAAGTAGATGCGCGTCAGCTCGTGCTTGAGCATGCCGCGCGCGAACACGAGGACGTCGAAGCGCGGCGCGTCGTCCGGCCGTCGCTCCGGCTTGGTCACGACGAACTCGAAACGGCCTTCGGAATCGGTGCCGCTGCGGCCCCAGCGCCTTCCGACACCGTCCCAGACCTCGACCATCCCGTCGCTGATCGGCGTGCCCTGGCCGTCGAGCAACTGGCCGATCAGCCGCACCGAGCCCGGGTCGGCGCGGTCGGCGAGCTCGTTCTGGGGAGCGCGCGGCGAACGGGTAAGACCGATCGCATAGAACGGGCCGACCGTCTGCGACGGCGTCCGCGGCAGCGTCGTCACTCGTCCTCCAGCGGCGTCGTCCCCGAGCCACCCCGTCCGAGGACGATGTCCCAGCGGTAGCCGAGCGCCCACTCGGGCTGCGTGAGCTCGAGGTCGAACGTCGCGACCAGGAGCTCCCGCGCCTTCGGGTCGCGCACCGAGTGGAAGATCGGGTCGAACTCGAACAGCGGGTCGCCTGGGAAGTACATCTGCGTGACCAGCCGCCGGGTGAACTCGCGGCCGAACACCGAGAAGTGGATGTGATTCGGCCGCCACGCGTTCTCGTGATTCCCCCAGGGGTACGAGCCGGGCTTGATCGTGACGAAGCGGTAGGTGCCGCCCGCGTCGGTCAGGCACCGGCCCGCACCGGAGAAGTTCGGATCGAGCGGCGCGGGGTGCTGATCCACCTCGTGGCGGTAGCGCCCACCGGCGTTCGCCTGCCAGATCTCGACGAGCGTGTTCGGGATCGGCTGGCCGTCGTCGTCGAGGACGCGGCCGGTGACGATGATCCGCTCGCCGATCGGCTCGCCTTCGTGCTGCCGGGTGAGGTCGCTGTCGAACTCGCCGATCGCGTCCTCGCCGAAAACCGGGCCGTCCATCCGGTGGAACTCCTCCGGGAGGGTGACCAGCGGCCGCTCGGCCACGCGCCACCGCGTCGAGCGGTAGCCGGGGTAGTCGACCTGGACCTCGGGTCCGCCGTTCGGGTCGTCCGGCAGGACGATCGGTGACTCGGTCTCCACCTGCGCCATCAGCTGCGCCCCTTCGTCTTCAGCGCGCGGAGGGCGACGAGCTCCTCCTCCGTCGGCGGCTCGGTCGGGCCGACGCCGTCCTCGACGCGGAGGTCCCAGCCCGTCGCGGCGAGCACGTCGTCGACGGACACACCGGGATGGACGCCGACGAGCGTGAGCTCGCCGTCGCGCGGCTCCAGGATCCCGAGATCGGTGATCACGACACGCAGATGGTCGCCGAGACTGGTGGTGAAGTCGAGCGGGTCGACGAACGAGCGCAGGGAGTGGCGCAGCATCACGAAGACGTCGCGGACACCGAGCGCGATCTCGGGGGCGCCGCCTCCGCCCGGGAGCCGAACCGACGGCTGGTCGTAGCTGCCGATCACAGTGCTGTTCAGGTTCCCGTAGCGGTCGATCTGCGCCGCGCCCAGGAAGCCGACGTCGATGCGGCCGCTCTGAAGCCAGTAGCCGAAGATCTCCGGGACCGAGACGACCGCGTCGGCGGTGTCGGCGAGCTCGCCGTCGCCGATCGACAGCGGCAGCTCGACCGGCTGCGCGCCGATCGTCCCGCTCTCGTAGACGAGCACGCACCCGGGCGCGTGCGTATGCCGCGCAAGGTTCGCGGCGAGGCTGGGCAGCCCGATCCCGACGAAGCAGACGTTGTGGTCGGTCAGTCGCCGCGCGGCCGCGACCGCCATCATCTCGTCCGCCGTGTACGTGGCGGTCGCGGTAACGCTCATGAATCGACCCTGGCTCCGACAGAAGGGTCAGACTTCAGTCTGACCCCTGCCTCCCGCCGGCCCCACCGGAAGGCCCGGGGACAGGCTGAAGCCTGTCCCTGCTGGATCTCGATGTTCATGCCGGGACCGCCTCCATAAGACGAGCGCGGTACTCGCCGACGTCGGCGGTCTCGAGCACGTGCCGTTGCATCCACGCCTGGAAGGCGTCCCGGTCACGGCTGATCGCGTCCCACGCGACGTAGAAGTCGTTGTCGCGATCGTAGTAGCCGTGTGCGTACGACGGGTGCGCGCCGAAGGGAGCGAGGCAGACCGCGTCCACCACCCACGCCGGCAGCACCACGCCACCCGGCCGCAGCTCGAGCTCGTCGACGACCTCCTCGACGGTCACGATCGCGCGCGCGGAGGCGAGCACCGCCTCCTTCTGCACGCCGGTGATCCCCCAGAACTGCACGTTGCCGTGTCGATCCGCCTGCTGGGCGTGGATGATCCCGACGTTTGGGCGGTGGGCCGGGACGGCCGCGAGCTGCTCGCCCGTGAACGGGCAGGCGACCCGCTCGACCCGCGTTCGGGCCGGCAGGTCGCCGCCCTCGTAGCCGCGCAGAAGGCCGAAGGGGAGGTTGGCGGCACCGGCCGCGTACGCGGCGGCCATGCCCGCGTGCGAGTGCTCCTCGATCTCGAGCGGCACCGGCCAGCCGTGCTCGACCGCGTCCCGGAAACGGTGCAACGAGCCGACGCCGGGGTTTCCGCCCCACGAGAACACGAGCTTCCTTGCGCAGCCCATCCCGATCAGCTGGTCGTAGACGATGTCCGGGGTCATCCGGATCAGCGTCAGGTCGCGGCGCTCCTGACGAATCAACTCGTGCCCCGCGGCATGCGGTATCAAGTGTGTGAAGCCCTCGAGCGCGACGACGTCACCGTCGTGAACGTGCTCGGCGATCGCATCGGTGAGCGGGACGATCGCGGCCATAGCGCTACCGGACGCTACGGCTCGAATTGTCCACTTGTCAATACACGTTCCCAAGTATTAGAACACCAGGACGATGCAGCAGCAGGAACGCGCCCAGGTCGGCAGACG
Source organism: Actinomycetota bacterium (assembly GCA_046733845.1). Taxonomy (GTDB): domain Bacteria; phylum Actinomycetota; class Thermoleophilia; order Gaiellales; family Gaiellaceae; genus DATBLE01. Next base: position 4,264 of record JBKPPY010000021.1, read on the forward strand.
CGCGCACTCGCAGTCGCTGGAGCGCGGCCTGGCGATCCTGTCGTCGTTCACGTCGGTCCGGCCGCTGCTCGGCGTCAGCGAGCTCGCCCGCGAAGTCGGGCTCAACCGGAGCACGACCCACCGCTACATCGCAACGCTCGCCGCCCTCGGCTACCTCCAGCAGGACCGCCTGACGAAGAAGTATCGCCTCGGCCCGCGGGTCGTCGATCTCGGCTTTTCCGCGATCAACTCGATGGAGCTGCGCGAGCTCTCGGCGCCGCACCTTCAGCGACTGAGCGACGAGACCGGCCACACCGTGAACATGGCGATCCTGGACGGCGCCGACATCGTCTACATCGAGCGCTGCCGCAGCTCACGCCGCGGCCAGCGGGAGATCGATCTCAACCTGCATGTCGGCTCGCGCCTGCCGGCGTACTGCACCTCGATGGGCAAGGCGATGCTCGCCTTCCTGCCCGAGGAGGAGCTGGCCGCGGCGATCGGTCGCGTGCAGTTCAGCCGGCTTGGGCCGAACACGCGCACGAGCCGCCAGGCTCTGCTGCGCGACCTCGACCGCGTGCGAGCCACGGGGATCGCCGTCAACGACGAGGAGCTCGCCTACGGCCTCCGTTCGATCGCCGTCCCGGTGCGGGGCGCCTCGGGCGACGTCGCCGCCGCAATCAATCTCGCCGTGCACCGGACGATGGTCTCGCTGGACGACCTGATCGTGCGCCTCGGCCCCGCGCTGACCCGCTGCGCCGGGGAGATCTCCGCCCGGCTCGGCTACCGAGCGGCGATCGGGTAGGACGGAACCGCGGCCCTCGCGACCGCAAACCGGTAGCGTCGGGGCTGAACCCGGATGGCCCTGCGCGTCGCCCAGCAACGCGGGGAGCGTGGCAGGCCGCTCCGCCGCTCCGCCCGAGCGGTCCTGACCGTCGCGACGGCAGCCGCCCTCGTCGCAGCGGGGTGCGGCGGGCCGAGCGCGTCGAAGCAGTCGTCGGACGAGCCCCTGCGGCACGTGTTCGTGATCGTGCTCGAGAACCACTCGAAACGTGACGTGATCGGAGACCCGAACACGCCGCGGCTGACGGCCCTCGCCAGGACGTACGGCGAGGCGAGCGCCTACTACGGCGTGACGCATCCCTCCGAGCCGAACTACCTGGCGATGATCGCCGGACGGACCTTCGCGGTGAACGACGACGACCCGGCACACCTGTTCCACGCCAGGAACCTCGTCGACCAGCTCGAGGCCGCCCGTCGCTCGTGGGCGGCCTACGAGGAGTCGCTGCCGTCCGCCGGCTACCTCGGCGACTACTGGCCCAACGCTGGGGCGCCGCTCTACGCCAGCAAGCACAACCCGTTCGTGCACTTCGACGACATCCGATCCGACCCGGCCCGGCTGGCGCGGATCAAGCCGTACGACGCCCTCGCGCCCGACCTGAACGGGCCGGCGCGGTCGATTCCCGACTTCGTCTACATCGTCCCGAACCAGTGCCACGACATGCACGGAGGCGTCGACACGCGCGTTGCGCCGAACGGAAGCGACGGTTCGCCGTGTCCGTCCGCGACTGAGAACGGCGCGACTGACTCGCCGCTGGAGCGCAAGGCCGACGTCTTCGTCCACCGGGCCGTCCGGACGATCATGTCCTCCACGGCGTGGACCGGGAACAGCGCGATCTTCGTCATCGGCGACGAGTCCGACGCCGCGGCCGACGCGGCGACCGGCGACTGGGCCGACACGAGCGGTTGCTGTGACACGCCGGTCGTTCCGGCCGGTGACCCCGCTGTCTCGGCGAGCTGGCCGGGCGGGGCGTACGGCGGAGGACTCGCCCCGGCGATCGTGATCGCCCGCCTCGGCCCGAGGCACTACGCCAGCTCGACGCCATACAACCACTACTCGCTGCTGGCCACGATCGAGCACGGCTGGCACCTCGGGTATCTCGGGCACGCCGGCGACGTCGCCGGCGGCGTGGTGCCGATGGACGACCTGCTCGTCCGCTAGGGCTTCGACCCGGACTCGACGGTGGGCGCGGAACGCTGCGTCCCGCGCCCACCGAGTCGATCAGCTGACGGTGAAGGTCCCTCTCAGGGACGGCTTCGCGTCGCTCGAGTACGTGTACTTGCCCTTGGCCAGCTTCGTCGTGAAGCTGAGCCGCCCGACCTGCTTCTTGCCCGTGGACTTGTTCAGACCGGGCCCCTTGAGATGGAAGTTCTGCGTCGCCGAGCGGTCGGCCACGACGAACGTGTAGTCGCCGGCGATCAGCGTCTTCAGCTGCTTCCCGTCGAGCTTCAGCGAGATCGTGGTGCGACCCACATCCCCTTGGAGCGTGAGCCCGGTGGAGATCGCCGCCGGCACGAGCTGCGCCAGGTTCGGCAGGGTCGAGATGACCCCGAACTGCTTGCAGTACTTGGCCAGCTGGGCCAGCTGGCGACGGTCGATCAGCGAGCTCCAGACCGGGAGCCGGATGTTCCTGGTCGCCGCCGGCAGCATCGCCCGAACAGCCTCGGGATGAGCCTGCGCGTACGCGAGCGACTCCGCCATCGCGTCGTGGAAACCCTTGGCCAGAGCCGGGTTCTTCGTCACCCAGTCCTGGAGCGCCACGTACGTGCCGTTCGGCCAGTACTTCCCGAGCGTCGGCCCGGGTGCGAGGATCGTCCGGTCGCCGTCCAACGTCAGCCCCTGCGTCAGGAACGGCTCAGGTGCGAAGAAGGCGTCAACCTGGCCGTTGTTCAGCGCGGCCCGCATCGCCGGGAACGGGATCGCGACGAACTTGACCTTGGTCTGATCGACCCCGAGCTTGTCGAGCGCCGCCCTGATCACGACCTCGCCGACGCCCTTGAGCGCGTTGACGGCGACCGTCTTGCCCTCGAGGTCTTTGGGCGTACGAATCGAGCTGTTCCCCTTGACGAGCACGTTCTGCCAGTTGTCGTCAGCTGACGTGGCCTCGACGTCGCTCGCCGAGACGGTTACGACCGGAATGCCCTGCGTGCGCGCGATGATCGCCGGCACCCAGCCGATGTAACCGATGTCGCCGTTGTGGTTGGCCATCGCGAGGACGATGTCGTTCCCGCTCTGGAAGATCGTCTTCTTGATCTCGATGCCGTGCTTCGCGAAGAAGCCCTGCGCGATCCCGATGTCGAGCGGGAACCCGTTCGCGATCGGCAGCCCGTCGAGCGTGATCGTGGCCAGCTTCCGTTGCTTCTTGTCGGGGGCGCCTGCCGCCGGCCCGACCAGTGCGAGCAGAAGGGCGGCGGCCGCGACAAGCGCCAACGCCAGCGCCGCCCGACGCATCATCCCGCTCCATGTCATCCGATACCTCCCCGACCTTCTCCAGGTCGTTCGAAGTGCAGGGCGATTATGGGACCTCGGGTGTCGGATTGCTACACGCCTGTCCCACTAGGCGGAACAACCGCTTCCTCGGGTTCGATGTCCTGCTCCCGCTTGATCAGGCGGTAGACGTGCGACCGGAGCTCCGCGAACTCGACGAGTGCCTTCGTCTCGATCTGGTCGCGCGGCCGCGGCAGGTCGACGGTGATCACCTCCTTCACCTCGGTCGGCGAGTGCGTGAGAGCGACAACCCGGTCCGAGAGGTAGACCGACTCGTCGATGTCGTGGGTGACGAACAGGATCGTGATCCCGAACTCGTTGCGGACGTCCAGGACGAGGTCTTCGAGGTCGCCGCGGGTCTGCGCGTCGACCGACGCGAACGGCTCGTCCATCAGGAGGATCGAGGGCTGGTACGCGAGCGCACGGGCGATCGCCACCCGCTGCTGCATCCCGCCGGAGAGTTGCCACGGGTAGCGATCCATGAATCCGGTGAGGCCGACGGCGGCGAGTGCGTTTTCCACCAGCTCGTCGCGCTCGTGCCTCGCGAGGTTCTTGTGGCGGAGCGGAAGCAGCACGTTGCTCCGCACCGATGCCCACGGCATCAGCGACCGGCTGTACTCCTGGAAAACGAGCGCCATGCGCTCGGGGGGCGCCGTGACGGGACTGCCGCGGAGCAAGACCTCGCCGCGGGAAGGGCGGAGCAGTCCGGCGACGCACTTGAGCAGCGTCGTCTTCCCACAGCCCGATGGGCCGACGACGCAGACGAATTCCCCGGCCTCGACCGCGAAGGTGACGTTGCCGACCGCGTGCGTCGCGGTCGCGCCGGTGCCATACGTCTTCCCGAGCCCGTTGATCTCGAGAATCGGCATCGGCTTACAGCGGCGTCGCCGCGCGCCAGCCGCGGTGCCAGGCGAGCACGTGACGCTCGACGAGCAGGAACAGGACGTTGAGGAGGTAGCCGAGCACGCCGATCAGCAGGATCGCGGCCCACATCGGCTTGAACTCGAAGGTGTTCTTCGAGATCAGCAGCACGTAGCCGACGCCGCTCGTCGAGCTGAAGTACTCGCTCAGCACCATCACGATCACGGCGAGGGCGAGGCTCGTCCTCATGCCGGCGAAGATCTGCGGCAGCGCTGCCGGAAGCACGATCCGCCGGATCCGCTCGTGCGTCGGCACTCGGAACGACCGGGCGGTGTCGATCAGCGTCGGCTCGATCCCGCGCACGCCGTCGATCGTGTTCAGCAACACCGGGAAGATGCAGAAGAACGCGATGAAGGAGACCTTCTGGAGATTCCCGATCGAGTGGAGGAGGATGATCGAGATCGGCAGGAGCGCAGGCGGCGGGATCGCGCGCCAGTACTCGATGTGCGGCATCGCCGCGCTCCGGCCTATGCGCGAGAGCCCGAGCGGTATGCCGAGCGCGACGCCGAGCAGCACCGCGATCGCGAAGCCGAGACCGATCCGCTCGAGGCTGGGGACGACGTGGGCATCGAACTGGGAGAAGAGCCACAGATCCTGGAACTCGGCCAGGATCGTCGTCGGCCGTGGAAACTTCGGGTCGTCCCTGGCCACGGTGTACAGCTGCCAGGCGACCACCAGCAGGATCGGCACGGCGATCTCGGCGGCGATCTTGGCGGAGCGGTAGACGCGGGAGCTCACGCCGTGCCCTTACGCTGCGATGGGTGCCAGCGCAGCACGCGCTTCTCGAGCGCCGTGACCGCGAAGTGGATCGCGACGCCGAGGAAGCCGGTGGCCAGTGCGAGCGCGTAGATCTGGTCGTTCAGCCCGAATGTCTCCGCCTGGTTCAGTGACTGGCCCAGACCCGGCGTGCCCATGAAGAGCTCGGCGGTGAAGGCCAGGATCAGCGCCACGGTCGACGAGATGCGGACTCCGGTCATGATGTACGGGAGCGCACTGGGCAGCGTCACTCGGTAGAGCCGTTCGAGGCGGCCGAGCCGGAACGATCGGGCGGTGTCGATCGCGATCGGGTCGACGTCGTGGACGCCGTACATCGTCTGGACGAGCAGCGGCCAGAAGGCGCCGAAGGCGGCGAGGAAGACCTCGCTCTTCAGATTCGTGCCCAGCGTCAGGAAGAGGAGCGGGATCAGGGCGGCGGAGGGGATCGGGCGGAGGAACTCGATCGGTACCCGGAAGGCCGACGCTGCGAAGTCGCTCGAGCCGAGCGCGATCCCGATCGGGATCGCGAGCGCAGCCGCCAGCCCGAGCCCGATCGCCCAGCCGCGGACGGTTTCGCCGAGCGCGGTCCAAAAGGCGGACGTCTGCACCATCGACCAGAGCGCCTGGACGGTCGTGCTCATCGCGGGCAGGTCGCGCTGGGAGATGACCTCGGTCCGGGAGATCAGCTCCCAGAGCCCGAGGGCGGCGAGTACGGAGAGGATCGGGACGGCGACCGACACGACCCAGTCGGGCACGCGTAGCCCTGACGCCGGCCGTCGAGCAGGTGAGCCCTCCAGAACCGGGGCCACGCTCACGGCGGTGTTCTACCGTGCGGGACAGCGTCTTGACAACTCGAACTCGGGCCGGACATTCGCCCCAGCGGTAACAATCCGCCGGTGGAAGGTCCGGGCGTGTCCGGGGAAGAGCGCAAGGTCGCCACGGTCCTGTTCGCCGACCTGGCCAACTCGACCGCCTCGGCCTCAAACGAAGATCCAGAGCGGGTCCGGCTGCGCCTCGAGCGCTTCTACGAGGCGATGGCCGCCGAGGTCGAAGGCGCCGGGGGCACGGTGGAGAAGTTCGCCGGCGACGCGATCATGGCGGTGTTCGGCGTCCCCGCCGCGTTCGAGGATCACGCCGAGCGTGCGCTGCACGCGACGCTCGCCATGCAGCGGCGCCTGTCCGAGCTCTTCGGGGAGGCCCTGGTGCTGCGGATCGGCGTGAACACCGGCGAGGTCGTCGCCGGCCGCCCGAGGGAAGGGTCCTCGTTCGTGACGGGCGACTCGGTCAACGTCGCCGCCCGGCTCGAGCAGGCGGCCGATCCGGGCACGATCCTCGTCGGCGAGCGAACCGTCGCGGCCGTCCGCGGGGCCTTCGAGTTCGCCGCACCGCAGACGATCGAGGCGAAGGGGAAGGCAGAAGGCGTCGCGTGCAGGCGCCTCGTCCGCGCCCTCTCGCTGATGCGGCCGCGCGGCGTGGGCGGCTTCCACGCGGCGTTTGTCGGCCGCGAGCAGGAGCTGGGCCGACTCCGGGAGACGTACCGCGACGTCGTCGCCGGGGCGACGCCCGCGCTGGTCACGATCGTTGGCGACGCGGGCGTCGGCAAGTCGCGACTGGTCCGCGAACTCTGGCAGTGGCTGGCGGGGCAGGAGCCGCAGCCGTTGCTGCGTACCGGCCGTTGCCTCCCCTACGGGCAGACGACGTACTGGGCGCTCGGCGAAGTGCTCAAGGAGCACCTCGCCGTCCGCGAGGATGACGCTCCGGAGAGCATCCGCGCCCGGCTCGCCGACCGGGCGATGCTCGGACTCGCGCTCGGGCTCGACGTCGCCCCCGACCTCCATCCGCTCGTCGCGCGCGATCGGTTCCAGGACGCTTGGGTCGACCTGCTGACGGAGCTGACGGCCGAGCGGCCGGCGGCCGTGCTGATCGAGGACCTGCACTGGGCGGAAGAGCCCCTGCTCGACCTCTTGGAGCAGCTCCTCGAGCGGGTCCGGGGCCCATTGCTCGTCCTGACCACGGCCCGGCCGGAGTTCGTCGGCGCCCACCCGGGATTCGTCCGCCGCGCGGACACGACGCTGACGCTGGAGCCGCTCGAGGTCGCCGCCGCCCGCGAGCTGATCGGCCGGCTGCTCGGGACAAGCCCGCCTGACGCCCTTCTCGACGCACTCGCGCCGGTCGAGGGGAATCCCTTCTTCCTCGAGGAGGTGTTGGGATCGCTGATCGACCAGGGACTCCTCGATTCGAGCAACGGTCGCTGGTCGATGAGGGAGCTGCCCGTCGGGTTCCTCCTGCCCGACACCGTTCAGGCGGTCGTTGCGGCACGGATCGACCTGCTCGGCCCGGCGGAGAAGGAGGCGCTGCAGGCCGCCTCGGTGATCGGCCGGACCTTCTGGAGCGGTCCCGTCTACGAACTCTGCCCCGACGTCGATCCCGACCTCCGCGAGCTCGAGCGGCGTGACTTTGTACGGCTGCGGCTCGACTCGTCGATCGAGGGCGAGCGCGAGTACGTGATCAAGCACGCCGTGACGCGAGAGGTCGCCTACGCGAGCATCCCAAAGGCGCGGCGTGCGTACCTGCATGCCGCGTTCGCGGAGTGGGTCGAGCGGTTCGCCGCCGCCCGCGACGAGTACGCGCCGATCCTCGCCCACCACTACGCCGAGGCCACACGACCCGAGGATGCCGACCTCGCCTGGACGAACAATGCCGAGCGGCTGGCAGACCTCCGCCTCAGCGCGGTCCGGTGGCTCCGGCGGGCTGCCGAGCTGACGCTCGGCCGCTACGAGATCGAGGAGGGTCTCTTGCTCCTGCGTCGCGCACTCGAGCTCGAGCCGCCGCGTCCCGTACAGAGCGGGATCTGGCATGAGATCGCGAACGCCCATGCCCTGAACTACGACGGAGAGCCGTTCTGGGCGGCGATGGAGACCGCGATTGAGCTGTCGGACGATCCCGTCGAGATCGCTGACATGTACGCCGATCTTGCGCGGGAGACGGTCCTGCGTGCAGGCATGTGGCGCCGCGCTCCCGATCCGGTTCGGATCGACGGGTGGATCGAGCGCGGCGTCGCGCTGATGCCCGACGACGGGCCGACCCGGGCGAAGGTCCTGATCGCACGGGCTCTGTGGGGCGGGACATCCGGCGATGCAGACGAAGCGAGCTCGATCGCCGATCGGACCGCCGACCCGAACCTCCAGTTCTCGGCGCGCGCAGTCCATGCGAGCGTCGCCTTTCGCGAGCACGACTACGAGACGTCGATGCGGCTGTTCGAGCAGGCATTCGAGCTCGGCGACGCGGTCTCGGACCCGGAGCTCGTCGCCGATCCCGACCTGTCCGCCGTCTGGCCCACCGTGGCGCTCGGCCGTTTCGAGGAGGCGCGCCGGCTCGGCGAGCTCGGCTACGAGATGAACATCGGTCTGACATCGCATCACGCGGTGCACGCCGTCGCCGTGCCGATGGAGATCGAGGAGCTGCTCGGCGACTGGGACCGCGTCCGGGGCATGCGGGAGGAAGCGGAGGCCGCCGTCGAGGCGAACCTCGAGACGCCCTGCGTCCGCAATCCGCGGTCGTACCTGCTCTGCGCCCTCGCGGAGGAGCTCGCCGGCGATCCTGCGGCAGCGCCGCCTCTGCTGAAACGCGCCGGAGAACTGAGGATGGAGGGTCACGGCCTGGTACTCGACGGCCCACAGGTGCGCCTCGAGCTGATCCGGGGCGACCTCGACGCCGTCCGGCGCCTGCTCGGCGAGGACGACCTTGTCGCACAGCGTCGGACCGGATACCACCTCGGCCGCATCTCCATCCGCCTGGACGCGCTCGCCGCGTTACGAGACCGGGAGCGGATCGAAGCGGAGGCTCCAGCATTCCTGAAGCGCGGCACGTACCTGGAACCGTTTGCCGTTCGGGCACTCGGGATAGCGCGTGAGGACGACTCCCTTCTGGAGCAGGCCCAGGCGCGGTTCGGCGCGATCGGTCTCGCCTGGCACGCCGGGCAGACGGAGTCGCTGTTGCAGGTGCGCTAGCGACGACGAATCAGCCCGGCCTCGCCGCGGCGAGGCCGATGAATCCGGGCCCGTCCGTCCGTCTTGACAGCAAACGACCCGAAGGAGACCAAATGGCACAGATCATCGTCACCGAGTTCGTCTCGCTCGACGGCGTCATGGAGGACCCCGGCGGCGCCGAGGAC
>JBKPPY010000022.1:0-11522 GCA_046733845.1 Actinomycetota bacterium
GCAATTACCTGTGGAACTACGTCGGGTTCGAAGGCCAGAAGGTCAACCCGAGCGACCGACGACGGTCGAACGAGTGGCCGTTTCAGCGGTACACGTGGACGGATCACGACGTCGGCGAAGGTGACACGGTCTCATACACGATCTCTCCGGTCCTGAAGGTCGGCCAGAAGCTCAAGCCGGACGCGACCGGCGCGACAACCGTCGGCCCGGTGAAGGTGACGTCGCGCGCCGCCGCCATCGACGCCTACTTCAACCGCGGTTTGGTCCTCTCGCAGTTCGTCGCCCGCAGGCTACCCCCGAACTTCACAAAGACAGACCTCAGCAAGCTGAAGAAAGACCTGGAGAAGGACACCCACGATCTCCGTGCGTTCCTCACCGGGCAGCTCGGCGCCCGCCTGCTGGAGCTTCTCGATGAGGCAAAGGCAAATGACTGGCACATCTATGCAGCGCTGTACGAGCTCGATGACAACGCACTCGTCCGCCGCCTCAAGGCACTCGGCATGAAGGCCCACCTCGTGCTCTCCAACGGCAGTGACAAGACGATCGGCCACGACGGGAACGCCGGCGCAGCGAAGAAGCTCAAGAACGTCATCGACCTGAACCGACGGATGCTCTGGGGCGAGGGGCTCGGCCACAACAAGTTCCTCGTCCTCGCCGAGTCGCCGACGAAGCCCGTAGCCGTTTGGACCGGGAGCACGAACTGGGCGACCACCGGCCTCTGCACGCAGGTCAACAACGGAATCCTGATCGAGGACGCTGCGCTCGCCGGGATCTATCTGGAGCAATGGAAGCGCCTTCGAGACGACCACCACGACGAGAACGGGACGGAGAAGCACTTCGGCCCCGCGCTGATGGCCAGCAACGACGTGCCCAAGCCGATTTCGGCCGGCTCCAAGCACTGGACGGTCCAGTTCACCCGCACGAGCGCCGGTCAGGACCTCGAGGAAGCGTCAACCCTGATCAACGACGCGCAGGACGCAATCCTCTTCCTCATGTTCGAGCCCGGAAGCAACGGCCTCCGGCAGGTGGTCGAAGCCCGTCTGTCGCCCGCCTCACCTCACTACGACGGCGATCTCTATGTGCACGGCGTCGTCAACACCCTGGTGCCTCCGACGGGGAAGAAGAAAAAGCCTCGCATGGTGACGGTCGACATCGTCAGCAGGGGCGCGATCAAGACCAAGCCCTTCGGCCTCAAGATCGTCGAGCCGAGCGGGATCCAGGACCTGCCGGGCTGGGCGGCCGAGGTGACTCGACGCGACTTCCTTCTCGGCCAGGGCGGCGTCATCGGGCACGCGATCATTCACTCCAAGGTGCTCGTCCTCGACCCCTTCACGAAGCCCGTCGTCATCACCGGCTCTCACAACTTCTCGGCGACGGCGAGCAACGCGAACGACGAAAACCTGTTGATCGTGAAAGGCAACAAGGCACTCGCGGAGCGCTACGCCGTCAACATCATGAGCGTCTACCAGCACTACCGCTGGCGCGCGTACGTGCGTCAGTCCATGGCTGAGCACAAGTCGCCGTGGGAGCATCTGGCCAAGAGCCCTGATTGGCAGAAGAAGCAGCCGGAGCACGACCGCGAGCTTGCCTTCTGGGTCAGGTAGCAACGCGCCTTCAGCTCGATCCCGCCCGCACGGCGGCCGGCGACAGCTCAACTTTTCCCTCCCAGCGGCGGATTTCCTCGACCCTGACGCTGACCGGGTCACCAAGCTTGAACACGCCTCCCCCACGCCGTCCCGCGAGCGCGGTACCGAGCGTGTTCAGCTCGAAGTAGTCGCCGTGCAGGCGCCGGGCAGGGAGGAAGCCCTCGAAGACATCCCCGAACCGGACGAACAGTCCCGACGGGATCACGCCGATGATCTCCCCCGGCCACGGCTCCTCCCAGCCGCGCTCGAACAGCCGAGACTCGAGCAGCCAGGCAAGGCAGATGTCGTCGGCGCGGTACTCGAGCTCCGCCGCTTCGCGCTCGCGACCCGAGGTGTGCTCGGCCAGGTCGCCGAGGTGGTCGGGCGGAGGGTCGTCCGACAGGCCGAGCTCGCGAAGCAGCGCCCGGTGGACGACGAGATCCGGGTAGCGGCGGATCGGGCTGGTGAAGTGGCAGTAGGCGGGGCTGGCCAGGCCCGAGTGGCCGAGGTTGCGCGGGTCGTAGCGGGCCTGCTTCAGCGACCGGAGGACGAGCGCCGGGAACGCTTCGCGGCCGCGACCGGATTGCGCCACGTACGCGATCACCCGCTCGCTGATCTCGGCCGCGGCGTGGGCGGCGTCGCCGGCCGTGAGCCGCTCGGGGACCGGCGGCGTCGGCACGCCGAGATCGGCGAACTTGGCAACGAGCAACGAGATCGATTGCGGGTCCGGTCGCTCGTGCACCCGGTACAACGCCTCGCGCCGACGTCCGGAGAGCAGACCGGCGACGGCCTCGTTCGCGACGATCATCAGCTCCTCGACGAGCGCGTGCGCCTCCGGCTCACCCTCCCAGTGAGCGCCGGCGACGCCGCCCTCGCCGTCGAACTCGAAGGCGATCTCCGGCCGCTCGACCCGCAGCGCGCCACGCGCGAACCGCCGGCGGCGGAGGTCTGCCGAGTAGGCGGCAGCAAGCTCGAGCTCCTGAGCCACCTCCGCCGGCACGTCGCGCCGCTGCGCCTGGCCGTACGTGAGCCGGGCGTCGCTGCGGATCACCGACCGGTAGAACAAAGGCTCCCCGTCGGGCGGAAACTCGACCGTCACGCACGGCCGGTCGACGTGCGGCCGGAGTGAGCAGGCGTCGTCGGACAACTCGGGCGGGAGCATCGGCGCGACCAGGCCCGGTACATAGGTCGAGAATGCGCGGCCGGCGGCGCCGTGGTCGAGAGCCGCGCCGGCGGCGACGAACCAGGAGACGTCGGCGATGTGCACCCAGGCGCGGACGCCGTCCCCCTCGCGTACGACCGAGATCGCGTCGTCGAAGTCCTTGGCCGTATCGGGGTCGATGGTGAAGGTGGTCAGGTCGCGTAGGTCGGTCCGCCCGTCGAGATTCGGCTGTGGCAGGTCGACCGGCTCGAACGGCGCCCGCAGCCCTCGCTCGACCAGAAGCCCTTCGAGCACCGCGTCGATGCGGTCGGCCGCGCCGAGCACCCGCTCGACCTTCGCGCGCCCCCGTCCGCTCGCGACGACAGCGAGGTCGCCCCGCTCGGCGCCGTGCAGCGACTTGCGGTCGAGGACGATCGGCGTGCCGGGCTGGAAGTACGGTTCGCCGACGACCAGCTTCCCGCGGCCGGCGACCTCGACCACGATCCGGGTCGGTTCCATGCGCCCGACCCTATCGGTCGCCGTGCGGGGCACCCCGGCCCAGCTGTTGCCCGCCGCAGCAGTACCGGGCAAAGCCCGGCACTGCGACCGAAACCGAGCCTACTGCGAGCGTAGCGAGGAATTCGTCACGTGTCTGGGACGCAGCCGCGCCGGAAGTGGAACTTCAATGACCCGCGGCCCAGCGCGGCCCGAAGGTCAGATCCGGAGGAACCGCCGGAGCGTCAGCCCAGTGCCGGAGACGCCGAGCGCGAGCCCGATGCCGATCAGGATCAGCGCGTTGAGCTCGAATGCCATCGCGTGCGCGTTCTTCGAGTGCTCGAGGTGGATCGCGGGCAGCACGACCGTCTTGCCGACGATCAGGAGCAGGACCGCGGCGATCGACCCGGCGAGCCCACAGATGAGGCCCTCGACCATGAACGGTCCGCGGACGAACCAGTTGGTCGCGCCGACCAGCTTCATCACCTCGATCTCACGGCGACGGGCGAAGATCGAGAGCCGGATCGTGTTGGCGATCAGGAGCGTCGACGCGATCAGGAGCAAAAGGACGCCGACGAGGCAGACGATCGAGATGATCCCGCCCACCTTCAGCACGCTTCGCGATGTCTTGCCGCCGTCATTGACGCTCGCGACGCCGGCGGGCAGCGGCTTTAACTGCTCGCGGAGCCGGTCGAGGTTGTCGGCGTGCTTCGGCTTGATCTTGAACGCGTCCGGAAGGGGGTTGTAGGCAAGCCCACTCTTGAAGAACTCGGGCTGCTGCTTCTTCATCAGCTTCAGAGCCTCGGCCTTGGACACGAAGTTGATGCTCTGGACGAGTGGGTTCGCCTTCGGATCGAAGCGACGCTCGACAGCGTTGATCTGCGCGCTTGTGCGGCTGTCCTTGAAGTAGACGTTGATCAGAAGCTGCTTCTTGATGTGGTCGCTGTAGGACAGCACCCACGTCCCGAGGCCTATCGTCGTCCCGAGCACGACCATCGCGACGAGCACGGTCATCGACGCCGCGACGGTGGTCGACATGCTCGCGGTGATCGACCGCCACGCCTCGCCCACGATCATCCGCACCCGTGTCATTCGGTCGTGTATCCCCCACGGCGCTCGTCGCGGGCCAGTCGGCCCTGGTCGAGCGCGATCACGCGCTTGCGCATCTTGTCGACCATCTCCCGGTCGTGCGTGACCATCAGGACGGTCGTCCCGGCCCGGTTGATCCGGTAGAGCAGCTGCATGATCCCGACTGAGGTGTCCGGGTCGAGGTTTCCGGTCGGCTCGTCGCAGATCAGTAGAGGCGGATGGTTGACGACCGCGCGCGCGATCGAGACGCGCTGTTGCTCACCCCCCGAGAGCTCGCTCGGCAAAGACGTCCCCTTGTGCGCGAGGCCGACGAGCGAGAGTACCTCGGGCACCTTCTTGCGGATCGACTCGGGGCGGTCGCCCTGCACCTTCAGTGCGTAGGCGACGTTCTCGGCCGCCGTCCGGTTCGGCAGAAGCTTGAAGTCCTGGAACACACAGCCGAGGTTGCGTCGGAGTAGCGGCACCTTCGAGTGCTTGAGGCGGCCGAGGTCGCGGCCGCCGACGATGATCCGGCCGCGGGTCGGTTCGAGCTCCTTGAGGAGCAGCCGGATGATCGTCGACTTGCCCGACCCGGATGCCCCGACGATGAAGACGAACTCGCCCTTCTCGATCGTGAACGAGACGTCGCGTAGGGCGACGACGTCCGGGTCGTAGACCTTCGTCACCGCCTCGAAGACGATCATCGCCGCCGAGCTTGGAATCGCGCGCTCGACGGGCTCAGCGACCGGTAGCGGAGTCTCGATCTGGAGTTCGTCTGCTTGCTGCACCGGATTTACTTGCGGCAGGGCATCGTCGGCAAGTACAGCCGGTCCCGAGGCGCCACCGGTCGGGGGTTGGCCAAGTTTAGCCGGATCCACGGCTAGGCCGCCTTTCCTGCCGCCCGAGCGAGGAGATAGGCATGCACGAACTCGTCGAGATCGCCGTCCAGGACACCTTGCGCATTTCCGACCTCGACGTCGGTGCGGTGGTCCTTGACCAGCTGGTACGGGTGCAGGACATAGCTCCGAATTTGACTTCCGAAGTCTGCCTCCTGCACTGCTCCTCTCTCCTTGGCCAGTTGGGCCTCGCGTTGCTCCTGCTCGAGCTCGGCGAGCCGCGAGCGGAGGATCCGGAGCGCGGTCTGCTTGTTCGACGTCTGGGAGCGCTCGTTTTGGCACTGAACGACGATCCCGGTCGGGATGTGCGTGATCCGCACCGCCGAGTCGGTCTTGTTGACGTGCTGCCCGCCGGCCCCGCTCGCCCGATAGGTGTCGATCCGAAGATCGGCCTCGTCGATCTCGGCAGCCGCATCGTCTGCCAGGAGCGGGCTGACGATCACCTGCGCGAAAGACGTGTGCCGGCGGTGCGCCGAGTCGAAGGGCGAGAGGCGGACGAGTCGATGGACGCCCCGCTCAGCCTTGAACACGCCGTAGGCGTTCTCGCCGCGCGCCGTGAAGGTGGCCGACTTGAGGCCCGCTTCCTCTCCGGGGCTCGCCTCGAGCAGCTCGGTCTGGAACCCTCGGCGCTCGGCCCAGCGCAGATACATGCGCAGCAGGATCTCTGCCCAGTCCTGTGAGTCGGTGCCTCCCGCTCCGGCGTGGATCGTGACCACCGCGTCGCCTGGGTCGTACTCCCCGTTGAAGAGCGCGTCCTCCTCGAGCCGTTCGAGCTCGGCGCGTAACGGCCGGAGGCTGGCGGCGATCTCCTCGGCCATGTCGCCGTCCATTGCAGCCAGCTCTCTGGCGTCGTCGTATTCCTGAGCAAGGCGGCGGTAGCGCTCGAGGCGCTTGGTCACCCGGGAGTGTTCCGTACTGGTCTCCGCCGCCCGCTGCTGGTCGTCCCAGAAGCCGGGGGCGCCCATCTTCTGCTCGAGCTCGGCCGCGCGGGCGGCTAGTCGATCGGGGTCAAAGGTAATCACGGACCCACGCGAGCTGGGTCCCGATCTCCTCGAGCTGCTGGTCGAGCGGCTGGTCGACGGCGTCAGCCATGCGGACAGCCTAGCCGAGCATCAGTACGGACTCCCCACGGGAGCAAATCGTCACGCTTTCGGCGCGGTTACGTACCGCCGACCCCGGTAGCCTCAGCCGCAGGGGATAGGGGTACAGCCCCCACCCAAGGGTGGGGGTATGGAGCCGCGGCGCGGCGTCGCGATTACGGCTACCGCTCGTCGCCGGGCAGGAGAGAGTAGACGGCGATGTCCGTGCGGACCTCCTCCTTGAAGTGGAGTGACCGCAGCACGCCTTCCCGGCGGTAGCCGATCCGCTCGGCGACCCTGATCGACGGCGCGTTGCTGACGTCGATCCGCAGCTCCACGCGGTCGAGCAGCAGCCCGTTCAGGGCCCAGCCGGTGATCAGTCGGAGCGCGCGGCCGGCGACGCCTCGGCCCCGGGCTTCGCGGGCGACCACGTAGCCGATCTCGCCCTGCTGCGCCGGCAGGTCGAGGCCGACGAGAGCGACGAAGCCGAGGAAGGAGTCGTCGCCGGAGAGGATCGCGAAGCCGGCACAGGAACCGTCCTGCCAGCCCTTCACGTACCGGCCGACCCACCGGTCGGCGAAGCCGGCCGGCGGGTGCGAAGGAACGCGCGTGTTGCGGACGATGTCCGGATCGTCCATCAGTCGCTCGAAGTCGGGGATGAACCGCTCGTCGAGCGGCTCGAGCCGGATCGCGTCGTCTGCGAGCGGCGGCGACGGCGCCGTCAGGCGCCGTGGCACTTCTTGTACTTCTTGCCCGAGCCGCACCAGCAGGGGTCGTTCCGGCCGAGCTTCTCGTGCTCGCCGACGGTGCGCTGCTGGGGACGGGGCAGCGTGCTCACCATGCCGGCCTCGCCGCCGGCCGCGCCGGCGATTACCGCCGCGCCGGCCTGCGACTCATGTTCGTAGGCGAGCCCGCCATTGCCTGCCGCGGATGCCTCCTGCACCTGGCGCAGGTCCTCCGCCTCGTCCGCCTCGAGCTGGGCATGGTAGAGGAGCGCCAGCACCTCCTCGCGAATCTCCCCGTTCAGCTCGCCGAACATCTGGTGCCCCTCGGTCGTGTACTCGACGAGCGGGTCCTTCTGTGCCATCGCCCGCAGGTGAACGCCCTCGCGGAGGTAGTCCATGTTCTCGAGGTGCTCGCGCCAGCGCGTGTCGACTACCTGGAGGATCACGAACCGCTCCAGCTCGCGCATCAGCTCCGAGCCGAGCTCCTCCTCCTTGGCCGCGTACTCGTCCTGCGCGTCCTCGATGAACTCCTCGATCAACGCGCCCGGATCGGTCACTCCGTCCTCGCGGAGCTCGTCGGCCGTGATCTCGCTGTTGTAGAGCTGCTGCATCGCCTGGGTGAGCGCGTCCAGGTCCGGATCACCGCTCTCCGCGTCGACGAACAGCTCGACCGCGCGGGTGATCACCTCCTCGATCCAGCCCTTGATCTCTTCGGAGAAGTCCTCGCCCTCGAGAACCCGCCGCCGCTGCTCGTAGATGACGACCCGCTGCTTGTTCATCACGTCGTCGTACTTGAGGACGTTCTTGCGCGAGACGAAGTTCTGTTCCTCGACCTTCTTCTGCGCGTTCTCGATCTGCCGGGAGAGGATCTTCGCCTCCATCGGCTGGTCCTCGGGGATCTTGAACCGCTCGATGATCCGGTAGATCCGGTCGCCGGCGAACAGGCGGACGAGCTCGTCCTGCGCCGAGAGGTAGAAGCGCGATTCCCCGGGGTCACCCTGGCGGCCGGAACGGCCACGCAGCTGGTTGTCGATGCGGCGCGCCTCGTGCCGCTCGGTGCCGAGCACGTAGAGGCCGCCAAGGTCGACGACGCCGTCGCCGAGCTTGATGTCGACGCCGCGGCCGGCCATGTTGGTCGCGATCGTGACCGCGCCGATCTGGCCCGCGTCCTTGATGATCTCGGCCTCGCGTGCGTGCTCCTTCGCGTTCAGGACGTTGTGCGGGATGCCGGCTCGCTTCAGCCGCTCGGACAGATGCTCCGAGGTCTCGACCGCGATCGTGCCGACCAGGATCGGCTGGCCCTTCTCGTGGCGCTCCTTGATGTCGGAGACGACCGCCGAGAACTTGCCGTCGACCGTCTTGTAGATGAAATCGTTCTTGTCGTCGCGGGCGACCGGCCTGTTCGTCGGGATCTCGACGACGTGCGTGCCGTAGATCTCGACAAACTCCTTCTCCTCGGTCTTGGCGGTACCGGTCATGCCGGCGAGCTTCTCGTAGAGCCGGAAGTAGTTCTGGAGCGTGATCGTGGCGAGGGTGACGTGCTCCTCCTGGATGCGCACGCCTTCCTTCGCCTCGACCGCTTGATGTAGCCCCTCCGACCAGCGGCGCCCTTCCATGATCCGGCCGGTGAACTCGTCGACGATCTTCACCTCGCCGTCCTGGACCACGTAGTCGACGTCGCGCTGGTAGAGCGCCTGCGCCTTCAGGGCCTGGTTGAGGTGGTTGACGAGCTGGACGTTCCGCGGGTCGTACAGGTTCTCGACCCGCAGGGCGCGCTCGACCTTCTCGATCGCGGACTCGAACGGGGCGACGGTCTTGAACTTCTCGTCGTAGAGGAAGTCGGTGCCCGACGGGACGTCCGCCTCGACCGGGCCGCCGCCGGGCTTCGCTTTCGGCTGCGGATAGCCGGTCAGCGTCCGTGCGACCCGGGCGAAGTCGACGTAGACCTGCGCGGCTGTCTCCGGCTCGCCCGAGATGATCAGCGGCGTGCGCGCCTCGTCGACGAGGATCGAGTCGACCTCGTCCACGATCGCGTAGACGTGGCCGCGCTGGACGCACTGCTCGAGCGACACGGCCATGTTGTCGCGCAGGTAGTCGAACCCGAACTCGGAGTTCGTGCCGTAGGTGATGTCGCAGCGGTAGGCCTCCTGACGCTCGGAGAACGGAAGCATGTTCTCGATCCAGCCGACCGTCATCCCGAGCCGCTCGAAGACCCCGCGGTTCCACTCCGCGTCGCGCTTCGCCAGGTAGTCGTTGACGGTGACGAGGTGGACGCCGGTCCCCGGAAGCGCATTCAGGTACAGCGGCAGCGTGGCGACGAACGTCTTCCCCTCGCCGGTTTTCATCTCGGCGATGTCGCCCTCGTGGAGGACGATGCCGCCCATTAGCTGGACGTCGAACATGCGCTGGTCCGACTCGCGCAGGCGCGCCTCGCGAACCGCCGCGAAGGCCTCGAACAGGAGCTCCTCGAGGGGCTCGCCGTTCTCCAGCCGCTGCCGAAACTCGACGGTCTTTCCACGCAGTTCGTCGTCCGACAGCTTCTGGAAGTCCGGCTCGAGCGACGTGATGTAGGCAGCCTGCTCGGCGAGCCGCTTTACCCGACGACCCTCACCGGCACGGAGGAACCGCTCGAATCCACCGAGATCCTGTCCGGGCACGAGTACAGGGTAGCCGTCCCGGGCGACTACCCTTCTTCGGATGCGGGCGCTCGCGCTGCCGGTGGTCTTCCTCGCTGTCGCAAGCATCGCCTCGGCCGCCGCGGCGGACCGTTCGGTCACGAGCCCCGGCCAGGTCCGCGCGCTCGCCCGCAGCGGGTATTCGGTCGCGTTCCTCTCCGGCCCCTACGCCGGCCATTGCGGCCCCCACGTCGAGCTGTGGAGTCTGGTCACCCGCAGCGTCTATCGGCTCGGCCGGCGTACCGATGCGTTCTGCCGCGAGGCGCCGTCGACGGGAAGCGGCATCGCCGACATCGCCGTCGCCGGCACCCGCGCGCTCTGGCTCGAGTACGCCGGGGGCAATCTGCGCGACTGGGTGCTGCAGACCGCGACGACGACCAGGCCGCGGGAGCGCGAACTCGAGTTCGAGGAGGTGGACGTCGACGCTCCGCCGCCGATCGTCCTCGGCGTGGCCTCAGAGCAGGTGATGCCGTACTCGGTCGGCTCGACGGTCAAGGTTCTGCGGGCCAACGGCTCTCGGGCGTTCATCTGGAACGCGCCCGGTCGTGTCACGAACACCACGTCGTACAACGCGAACGTCGCCGTCTTCGTCGCCGGCGGCCGGTGCTACGTCCTCTCTCCCGCCGGAACGGTCCAGCAGACGTACACCTTCGCGCCCGGGTCTGTTCAGGAATTCGCGCTGGCCGGCAGAGGCCTCGTCGTCCAGCTGACGGGCGGCAAAGTCCAGATCCGAAACGGCTCAGCCGTCAAGTCGTTGGCGCTCCCGCGCGGCGCGCGGATGCTCGACTTCGCCGAAGGAATCGTCCTGTACCAGCTCGGCCGGCAGATCCGCGCCCGGCGAGCGTCGACCGGGAAGGACGTGTTCCTGCGGAATGCGACGTCTGCCGTCCTCGAGCACAACGGGCTGACCTACGCAGTCGGACGTCGAGTCTCGTCCGTGGCGATGGTGAACGTCCAGGCGACACTCCGCCGTTAAAGCGGCATCGCCTCCGCTTCCCAGAGCGCGCCGTCGAGTCTTCTCGCTGTGACCACGTACGACCGACCTCGGCCGGAGCTGAGCTCGTCCAGCTGCGGAAGTGACCCAAACGCCTTGGCTCCGTCGACGAGCAGCGTCCGCTCGCCGTCGTGGACGGTCAGCGTCAGCTCGTCGCCGCCGGGGTCGTCGGGCAGCTCGACCACGCTGATCGCGCGAAGGCCGACGGCCCACTGAGTCTCGCCGCGCCTGGCCGCCTCCGCACGGTAGGGCGGCTGCGCCCCGGACTGGTCGATTGCTGCTGCCAACGGCTCCACGTCGTTGCCCTCCTCGACGAGGAGCGTGTCGTCGGGCAGAGCGACGAACCGCGCCCGGTCGCCTTCGACGCCGTCCGCGTCGACAGCAAGAACGACGTCCCACTCGCGCGCGCGTGGCACCCCGTGGATACCCGTCTCCATCCATCCCGGAGGCCGCGTTCCGCTGAACGGCTCGACCTCGAGGCCACCCTCCCGGGCCAGCTGGCGGTGGAGAGGCTCGCGCCGCCGGAAGAGCCCCACGCTCAGCTGGGCTCGATCAGGCCGTAGTCGCCGTCGTTTCGCCGGTAGACGACGTTGATCTCGCCGCTCTCTTCGTGTCGGAAGACGAAGAAGTCGTGTCCGACGAGCTCGAGCTGGAGGATCGCCTCCTCGGCGCTCATCGGATGCATGGTGAACTGCTTCGTCTTCACGATCACGGGTCCACCTTCCTCGTCGGTTGCCATCGCCCCTCCCCGTGCTAGTGCCCCTGCCGTCCCGATCTGGCCGGCGCCGTTTCGGTCGGCATCGCGGTGGCCGCGCCGGCGGCGC
>JBKPPY010000023.1:0-7997 GCA_046733845.1 Actinomycetota bacterium
GCACCCATCGCGATCACCCACTTCGGCTCCAGCATCTGGTCGTAGATCTGGCGAAGCGGCGGGGCCATCTTGTGCGCGACCCGCCCGGAGACGATCAGCAGGTCAGCCTGCCGGGGCGAGGCACGGAAGGCCTCCATTCCGAAGCGCGCGATGTCGTAGCGCGAGCCGACGATCGCGATCATCTCCATCGCGCAGCACGAGAGGCCGAACTGATCGGGCCACATGGACTTCGTCTGCGACCAGGCGACCGCCTTCTCCAGCGTGGTCAGGCCGAGCTTCGACTCCAGCTCCTCGCCGCCGAGCTCCTGCTCGAAGACGCTCGGACCCTTGGTCGGCCAGAGGAGGCGCTCGGACTTCAGCCCGTAGTCGCGGAGGCGCTTCACCGCCACTCGAGTGCCCCCTTGCGCCAGATGTAGACGTAGGCGACGGCGAGGATGGCGACGAAGAACAGCAGCTCGAGGAACGCGAACCAGCCGAGGGCGTTCAACTGCACCGCGAGCGGATAGAGGAAGACGATCTCGATGTCGAAGACGATGAAGAGCATCGCCGTCAGGTAGAAGCTGATCGTGAACCGCTGCTGCTTCGGCGGCCCGGTCGACACGCCCGACTCGAACGGGATGACGCGTGCGCGCGTGCGGCGCTTCGGCTTCGTCGAGAAGACGAAGGAGAAGGCGACCATCGACAGCGGGATCGCGAGCGCGAGCAGCCCGTAGATCAGGAACGGCAACCAGCTGTCGAGCAACGCCCTGCTTCCTCCTCCGTCAGGCCTCCGCAGCCGGACACTAGCAAGTCACCAACAGGCGCACGAAGCAACCGGGAAACCGCTCAACGATGCGTGCAGCGGCTGTTACAAAGTGGGCGCAGAACGGGGCATCCGGAGGGTCCAGACGCGATGGTACGATGGGCACGTGGCAACCCTCGAGGAACCTACCACCGTCGTTTCGCTCACCGAGCGGGCGGCCGCCAAGATCAAGGAGCTCCAGGCCGACGAGCCTGGAGGCGACGCCGAGGTGCTGCGCGTCGCCGTCCAGGGCGGCGGGTGCTCCGGTTTCGAGTACGCACTCGGCTTCGACCGCGGCCCGCAGGAGGGTGACCACGAGCTCGAGGCCTACGGCGTCCGCGTGGTCGTCGACCCCTTCTCCGCCCCGTACCTTCAGGGTGCGAGCATCGACTTCCTCGACGGTCTCCAGGAGTCCGGGTTCAAGATCGAGAACCCGAACGTATCCTCGGCCTGCGGCTGTGGCCACTCCTTCCAGGTCGAGGACGGCGAGGCTCCGGACGCCGCCCACGGTTGCGGCTCCGGCTGTAGCCACTAGCCCAGCCTGCTAGGAAACACCCTGTGACGCTTCGTGTTGCCGTGGTCGGCTCCGGGCCGGCGGGGTTCTACGCGGCCGGGCACCTGCTCGACGCCGAGGAGCCGGTCGAGGTGGACATGATCGAGCGACTGCCGACGCCCTGGGGTCTCGTGCGGCTCGGCGTCGCTCCCGATCACCCGAAGATCAAGGCGGTCTCGAAGGCGTTCGAGCGCATCGCCGCGCAGCCGGGATTCCGGTTCCTCGGCGGCGTCGAGGTGGGCCAGGACCTCACGCACGAGGACCTCACCAGGCTTTACGACGCGGTGGTGTACGCAGTCGGCGCGCAGAGCGACCGGCGGATGGGCATCCCCGGGGAGGATCTCCCGGGCTCGTGGTCGGCGACCGAGTTCGTCGCCTGGTACAACGGCCACCCCGACTTCCAGGAGCTCCGCTTCGACCTTTCCGGCGAGCGTGCGGTCGTGGTCGGAGCGGGGAACGTCGCCCTCGACGTCGTCCGCATGCTCGCGCTGTCGCCCGAGGAGATCCGGCCCACGGACACGATCGACGAGGCGATCGAGGCGATCCTTGCCTCCGGCATCGAGGAGATCGTCCTCCTTGCCCGCCGCGGTCCGGCCCAGGCGGCGTTCACGACGCCGGAGCTGAAGGAGCTCGGCGAGCTCGTGGACGCAGACGTGATCGTGGATCCGGCCGACCTCGAGCTCGACGAGGCGAGCGAGGCGGCGCTAGAGCACGACACGAATGCCCGGCGGAACGTCGAGGTCTTGCGCGCGTACGCAGATCGTTCGCCCGCCGGCCGGCGCCGCACGATCCGGCTCCGTTTCGCGGTGTCCCCGGTGGCGATCCACGGCGAGGAGCGGGTCGAGGCGATCGAGATCGTGCGCAACCGGCTGGTGGCCGACGAGAACGGTCGGGTGAGCGCAGAGCCGACGGACGAGCACGAGACGCTTCCGGCCGGCATCGTCTTCCGCAGTGTCGGCTATCTCGGCGTCGAGCTCCCTGGTGTGCCGTTCGACGCGCGCGCTGCGACGATTCCGAATGACTGCGGCCGAGTGACGGATGCACACGGCGTCTACTGCGCCGGCTGGATCAAACGCGGCCCGAGCGGCGTGATCGGCACGAACAAGAAGGACGCGACGGAGACGATCGAACTTCTGCTCGACGACGCCCGCCAGGGCAAGCTGCACCGCGGCGACCCGTCGGCGACGGCGGAGACGGTGGAGGAGCTGCTCGTATCACGCGGCATCGACCACGTCACGTACGCCGGCTGGGAGGCGATCGACACCGAGGAGCGCGGACGCGGCGAGCCACAAGGCCGCCCCCGGGTGAAGTTGGTCAGCTGGGACGAGCTGCGGGCGGCCGCACGCAGCATCGCCGCAAAGTAGGGCCAGACTTCAGTCTGGCCTCTGCCTTCCGCTGGTGCCGGCGGAAGGCCTGGGGACAGGCTGAAGCCTGTCCCTTCTGGTGCACAGCAGGACGCCTTAGAGGGAGTCCATCACTCGAATGAGGGACACTCGCTCGGGGTGGTGCTGTCGATCCATCACGCATGGAGATCCGCCTCCGCCAGGTCGAGTGCCTGAACTGCGGGTACCGCCGAGCCGTTCTGGATGCCGAGCGCCGGAGCGCCGAGGACGAGTGTCCGCGGTGCCGCTACGTCGGCTGGGCGTCCAGCGCGGAGCTCAGCGAGCGTACCAGGCGCATGCTCCGAGAACGCCCGGTCGAGCGCCGCCGCCTGCGCGCGGTCTGACGACAGTCCGCGGCTAGAGTTCGCGCCGTGGCAAAGACGGCGGACCGAACGGAGCTCTGGGGGGCGGAGACGACGAAGGCGGTCGCAAACTTCCCCGTCTCCGGACAGCCGATCCCGCCTCCGGTCGCACGGTGGCTCGGCCGGATCAAGGCCGTGGCTGCGCGCGTGAACGCAGAGCTCGGACTGCTCGACCCGGAGAAGGCGGCCCGCATCGCGGCTGCCGGCGACCGCATCGCAACGGGCGAGCTCGACGACCAGTTCCCGATCGACGTGTTCCAGACCGGCTCCGGCACCTCCTCGAACATGAACGCGAACGAGGTGATCGCGAGTCTCGCCGGTGAGGACGTCCATGCCAACGACGACGTGAACATGGGCCAGTCCTCGAACGACGTCTTCCCGTCGGCCGTGCACCTCGCAGCGCTCGACGAGCTGGCCAACGACCTCCTGCCCGCGCTCAACCGCCTCGGCGACTCCCTCGCCGTGAAAGCGAGAGAGTTCGACGACGTCGTCAAGTCCGGCAGAACGCACTGGATGGATGCCGTCCCGGTCACGCTCGGTCAAGAGTTCGGCGGCTACGCGGCCCAGGTGAGGCAAGGCATCGCCCGAGTCGAGTCGACGCTCGAGCGGATCGGCCAGATCCCGCTCGGCGGCACGGCGACCGGTACGGGGCTCAACACGCACCCCGAGTTTGCCGCTCGGGTGCGCGAGAAGCTGGCCGGCGACTCGGGCCTGACCATTCTGCCGCCCGCCGACCCGTTCGAGGCGCAGGCCGCTCGCGACGCGCTCGTGGAGGCGTCGGGCGCGCTGAAGACCGTCGCCGTCTCGCTGACCAAGATCGCGAACGACCTCCGCTTCATGGGCTCCGGGCCGCGCGCTGGGCTCGGCGAGATCTTCCTCCCGGAGCTCCAGAAGGGCAGCTCGATCATGCCGGGCAAGGTCAATCCCGTGATTCCCGAGGTAGTCACACAGGTCGGGGCGCAGGTGATCGGGAACGACGCTGCAATCACGGTCGGCGGCATGCAGGGACATTTCGAGCTGAACGTCTTCGTACCGCTGATCGCCCGCAACCTGCTCGACTCGATCAAGCTGCTCGGCGCCGCTTCGCGGCTCCTCGCGGAGAAGTGCGTCGACGGGATCGAGGCGAACCGCGAGACGTGCGAGCGCTATGCCGAGCTCACCCTCTCGGCGGCGACGGCGCTCAACCCATTCATCGGCTACGACAAGGGCGCCGAGATCGTCAAGGAAGCCGCCGCCACCGGTCGCTCGCTGCGCGAAGTGGCCCGCGACGCCGGGGTCGAGGAGTCCGTGCTCGACGAGGCGCTCGACTACCGCAAGATGGCCAAGCCGCACGGCGGCTGAATCCCCCGCCCGCCTGCAATAGTTCGGCCTTGACGTCCACGGGCGGGGGCCTCACCAACGACACAGGGGGGAGAGATGCCGAAGAAGAAGGGCGTTGTGCTGGCCGGCGCCGTTGCTGCAGTGGCGGTGGCGACTGCGGTCAGCGTCAGCGTCTTTGGAGGTAACGACGGCGAGAACGAAGCGCTCAGGCCGCCGCGGCCGTACCAGGCCGATCCGGACCGCTTCAAGACCAGTGTGGCCGGGAAGGGTGAGGCGAACGCGTCTGACGGGCCGAGCCAGGAGGCCTACTCCAACCAGGCGTACCCGGCACTGGCGGTTGCCCCGGCGCAGCGGGCGGCTGCGGCACAGGCGGCAGCGCGGGTCAAGGCCCTGCCGGCGCGGAAGAAGGCGACCGGCTGGCAGCTCGCCGGCCCGAGCGGCGTGTCGGCCTCGAAGGTCGTCGCCGGCGAGTCCACGGCCGGAACGAAGGGAACCGTCTTCTCGGGCCGGACGACCGCGCTGGCGATCTCGCCGACGTGTAACGCGAAGGTGTGTCCGATGCTGGTCGGCGCAGCCGGCGGCGGTGTCTGGTTCACGCCCAACGCGATGACCAAGAAGCCGAAGTGGAGCCCCTCGAACTCGGGGATCCCCTCGAATGCGATCGGCTCGATCTTCTACGACCCGAACGACGCGACCGGCCAGACGGTCTACGTCGGCACAGGCGAGCCGAATGGCTCGAGCGACTCGGAGGCCGGCGTCGGGCTGTTCAAGTCGACGGACGGCGGCCAAACCTGGTCGCTGGTCGCCGGCAGCACCGCCGGGAACGCACCCTGCGCGGAGGACGGCGGCGCGACCTCGACTTGCCCGGTCGCGACCGGTCGCTCGATCGGCGCGATTGCGGTCGATCCTGAGGATCCGACGCACATCTTCATCGGGACGGACGTCGCTCGGCACGGCTCCTCGTCGGTGAACGGGGGCCGCTTCACGCCGCCCGGAGCCGCGCAGGTGGGCGTGTACGAGTCCACCAACGGCGGCACGACCTTCAACGACGTGCTGATCCAGACGCAGGACGTCGTCGACCCGACCAACCCGACCGGCGGCGACTTCTTCCGCGGCGGGGCGTCGCACATCGAGATCGATCCTGCAAACGGCGACGTCTACGCATCGCTCTTCGACTACGGCCTCTACCGTTTGCATTCCGGGACCTGGGATCAGATCTTCGCGTCTGCGGGCGGCGGAGCGGCCGGGCAATCGCAGTTGTCCCGGACGGAGTTCTCGCTCGCGCCGGACGGCGGCAGCTTGCGCGTCTACGTCGGCGACGCTTCGAGCGGCGGCTCTGACTTCTACACGGTCGCGAACGCCAGAGGCGTGGCGGCGGCGGCGCTCCTCACCGGCGGTACGAACGGCGGCTGGACGAAGCAATCGAGCTCGACGAACGGCACGGCGGGCTTCGGCTCGTTCGGCTACTGCCAGACGCAGTGCTCGTACGACATGCCTGTGGCGTCGGCACCGAGCGACCCGGACGTGGTCTACATCGGCGGCGCCATGAACTACGACGAGATCTTCTTCTTCGACGGAGTTCCGAACCGGTCGAACGGGCGTGCGGTCATGCGCTCGGAGGACGACGGGTCGAGCTTCACGGACATGACGATCGACTCCAAGGGCCTGAGCCTGCATCCCGACCAGCATGCGCTCGCCGTTGCTCCGTTCAACCCGAACGTTGCGTTCATCGGGAACGACGGCGGTATCTGGCGGCTGGACGGCGCCTTCGTGGACGCCTCGGCCGGCTGTGCCTCTCGTGTCGACGACCTTGGTCCTCTGGCGGGAGCCGATCTCACGGACTGCCAGAACTGGCTGATGAAGATCCCGAAGACGACCACCTCGCTGAACGACGGACTCAGCACGCTCCAGTACCAGAGCTTGTCGGTCAACCCGCAGAAGCCGACGAAGGACGTCATGGGCGGGACCCAGGACAACGGAACGCAGGCCACCATCAACGCGAAGAAGTGGGACGTCTCGGTCTTCGGCGACGGCGGCCAGTCCGGGATCAACCCGACGAACCCGAAGATCCGGATGCACACGTACTTCAACGCCCAGGGAGACGTCAATTTCCAGGGCGCGAAGGAGACGGCGTGGGATTGGATGGCAGCCCCGTTCTTCAATGCCGGCGGAACTGCCTTCGTCGAAGGCAACTCGTTCTACATTCCGCTGATCACAGACCCGAAGGTCGGGGGCACGTGGTTCGCAGGACTCCAGCACGTCTGGCGGACGCAGGACAACGGCGGTCCGCAGGCCGTCCTGGACGCCGAGTGCAACGAGATGACCGGGACCGGCCCGTTCTTCGGTCCTTCGTCGAACTGCGGTGACTGGGAGCCGATCGGACCGGACCCGACGGACACGTCGTTCGGGACGGACAAGAACCCCGGGTCGACCGGGTACGTCGTGGCTGTCGAGCGGGCGCCGAGCGACAACGGCACGCTGTGGGCTGGGCTGCGCCGGGGGCGGGTGTTCTTCTCGACGAACGCCGATGCGGCACCGGGGAGCGTGAACCTCTACCGGATCGACATCCCAGTTGGGGACACGGGAGAGACGCCGACACGGTTTGTGAGCGGAATCGCGATCGACCCAACCGATCCGAACCACGCGTTCATCTCGTTCTCGGGCTACAACGCGTACAACCCGGACGCGCCCGGCCATGTCTTCGACGTCGTCGTCGACCCCACCAGCTGCTCGGGCACGACGTGCGATGCGACCTGGACCGACGTCTCCCATAACCTCGGCGACCAGCCGATCACGGACGTCGCGCTCGATTCGAACGGCGATCTCTACGCTTCGACAGACTTCGGTGTCGATGTCCTGCCGAACGGCACGACGACGTGGGTTCCGGCCTCCACCGGTCTGCCGACAGTCGCGGTTTACGGCCTGACGATCGACCGGGCCGGCCGGGTGCTGTACGCCGCCACGCACGGCCGCAGCGCTTGGGTGCTCAACCTGTCGTAAGCGATCGAAGTAGCGGAGGGTCGGCCGCAAACGCGGCCCGGCCCTCCCGCGCTACCCTTCGGGCGTGCGGAGGCTCGTGTTACTCCTCACGTGTGCCGGGCTCTTCGCCCTGGCAGCAGCCTCTGCGTATGGACGGCCGGCGCCGGCGCTGCGCACGATGTCGTCGCAGCCGCTCGCGGTGCAAGGTGTGCATTTCCGGGCGGCCGAACGCGTGACGGTGCGTGTTGCGGTTGGCGACGCGGTTCGAGTGCACGTCGTTCGAGCAACGGCGGCGGGCTCGTTCACGACCACGTTCACCGCGGTCGTGGTCGAGCGCTGCTCGCCCTTCGCGATCACCGCCTCGGGGAGCAGGGGGAGCATCGCGACGCTCCGGCCGCGGCCGTTTCTGGACTGCAACCCGCTCTAGCCGCGTTCGCGTCTAGGCCGAAGAGGGCCGCCGGGCGCTCTACGGCGAGGTCACCGGTAGGCAGGCCGGGGACGGCAGACGCTTGAGGGCAACGATCGCTCCGCTCCGGCGAACGGCCATGACGCGGATCAGGTCGCAGCGGGTCGGAGCCACCTGGTCGAGCGTGACGCGGAATGTGCCGAGCCGCGTGGCG
>JBKPPY010000024.1:0-6602 GCA_046733845.1 Actinomycetota bacterium
TTGCTGCGCTTCGCTTCAAGCACCGCTTCCGGCGGCGCACAGGCACCTGGCGACGACACGCGCATGACGGCCTGCAGGCGCTGGCCTTGGCGCTGGGTCTCGTGCGGCAGCCTCACAAGTACGGGCTTGGCCCCCTCGGCATTGCCGTGTACTGGCTCGGCGACATCTTTTGCCTTTGGGCAGCTCTGCATGTCTTCTACGTGCACGCCCCTCCGGTAGCGCCACTCGTGCTGGGCTACGCAACCGGGTATGCGCTGACGCGGCGCGCGCTTCCCCTCGGCGGTGCGGGCGTCGTCGAAGCACTCTTGCCGTTCGCGCTCGGGTGGGTCGACATCCGGCTCGCCGCTGCTCTTCTGGCAGTTCTTGCCTACCGGATGATCAACCTTTGGCTGCCGATGATCCCGGCGTTCGCAGGAATACCCGCACTGCGAAGCATCGAGCAACGTCGGCCGCGGCACGTCCGTGCTCACAGCCATTGAGTTGTTGCGCGCTACGCGTGCTTCGTCTTCGTCTTGCCGGGCCAGACGCCGGTCAGTCGAGCGAAGCCGGTCGCTCCGGCTCGGTCGATGAGCGCCTTGACTCCCCCGAAGACAGCGCCCTGGACGGCCGCCGCCACCACGACTTCGCGCCACGTCCGGTCACGGTCCTTGGCTTTCGGCGCCTCGCGATCGTCAGCAACCGCAGCCCAGAGCCGCTTGAACAAGGCGCCCGCGAGGATTCCACCAACAACGCTCGCGATGAGGCCGAACGGTTTGTAGAGGAACTTCATCGCCTGGGCGCTTTCCCGCACGAGCCCAAAGCGAACCTCGATAACGCGCGCTTCATTTGCCTCCCATCGGGTAGCGCCTGACCTACCTACTCTGAAGGGAGACGCTCATGGCAATGCTCGAGATCTGGTCGTTCCGCGAGACTACGTGGTCGACCGAGCAGCTCGTGGGGTTCAAGGTCGAAGCCCTCGACGGGGGAATCGGCAAGATCGACGAGGCAAGCAACGACGTCGGCGCGAGCTACATCGTCGTGGATACGGGACCGTGGATCTTCGGGAAGAAGGTCTTGCTTCCGGCGGGAGTGATCAGCCGGGTCGACACTGACGAAGACACGGTGTTCGTGAACCGCACGAAGGAGCAGATCAAGAACGCGCCTGAGTTCGACGAGGACGCCTACACGGGCGACGCATACCGTGGCCAGATCGGGTCGTACTACGACCGCGGCGGCGCCGGCTGGCAGGATCAGTAAGGACAGAGCGGCGCCCGAGCGCGAGCTCGGGCGCCCTCACTCGAACAGCGGCTGATACCGCCGTCTCCACTTCTCGTCCGAGACGGCGCGGCGGAAAAACGTCTCGAGCACGCTCCGAGGTGTTGTCTTCTCTGTGTGTGCGAGCAGGCATGTCACCGCCGCCAAGAGATGAGGCAGGAGTTCGGAGTCCACACGGGCCACGCGCAACGCGGACTCGAAGGCGTACAGCGTTCGCTCGGCCTCGGGCGCGCTGAGGTCGTCACGAAGCTCGGCGGCGAGTCGCTCGAGTGTGAATTCGTGCCAATCCACGAACTCCCAGATTGTTGCGCGTGGAGCGGGTGGCGTCTGAGGCAGCTGCCATGGTGGGCGCGTGGGAGCGATCGGCGAGGAACTCGGGCGCCTCCGCACATTCGAGGACCGGCACCGGCGTCTGTTTGCTCGCCTCGCGCTCGTCCTGCTAGCCACCGCGGTGGTGGACGCCTGCGGTGCAGTGGCGATCTACCTGCTAGAGCGTCATGCGTCGGGCACGGACCTGCACTCCTTCGGCGACGCGCTCTTCTTCACCACCGTGCAGCTGCTCACGGTCTCGTCGCAGCTCAGGAATCCGCTGACGCCCGCGGGTCGGGTCGTCGACGTCGTCCTCGAACTCTGGGCCGTGGTTGTGGTAGCGGGCTCCGCCGGAGCGTTCGCCTCCTTCTTCCAGGGTGGCGATCGGATTCGGTCTTGACGTCTAGCGGCCTGGGCCGGGAACGAGCTCTACCTCCTCGACCGGCAGGTGCGCCTGCCCCTTCGGGATAAGTGCCGCGATGACCGGTCGCCCGTCAGCCTTCGAGCGGAGCAGCGTCGGCGGCTTCTCGCTCAGATACTTGTCGCCCCACTGACGCAGTCCTGCCAGGGCGAGATGAAGGTCCCGCCTCTTCTCGGTGAGCCGGTATTCGTAGCGCTCGGGGTGCTCCTGGTAGAGCTCCCGCCAAAGGATCCCCTCCTCGACGAGGCGGCTGAGGCGCTCAGCAAGGACGTTGCGCGAGATCCCGAGACTCCGCTGGAACTCGTCGAAACGGCGGGCGCCCCCGGACGCGTCACGGACGATCAGGAAGGTCCAGCGTTCGCCCACCACTTCGAGCGCGCGGCCTGGAACTATTGTTGGGCTCGTTGACCGCCGTCCTCTGGCAAGCGTCCGATGGAGGCAGCGAGGTGTGCATCCTCGAACGCCACGGCCGTGGCTGGCGCCTCCGCGGGACCGCTTTGACGCACGAGGCGAGGCGGCCGATCGAACTCCGCTATGCGGTGACGGTCGACTCGGCGTGGGCAACAACGGATGTCGAGGTGCTGGTCGCCGTGGCCGGAGGCGACCCCCGGCAGCTCGCGGAGCTCGGCAGACTGTGGTCGAGGACGGAACGCCCGCCCGAGTACAGCGACTGCGTCGACGTCGATCTCAGCTTCACACCGGCCACGAACACGCTTCCGATCCGGCGCCTCCGGCTCGACATCGGCGAGGAGGCCGAGATCTACGTCGCGTGGCTGGTCTGGCCCGAGCTCAGCGTCCAGCGGGTGCTGCAGCGGTACACCAGGCTCGCGGAGGACCGATACCGCTATTCGCAGGACGAGTTCGAGGCCGAGCTAACCGTCGACGAGCAGGGCCTCGTGCTGGAGTACGAAGGGCTCTGGCGCGCGATCGCCACCGCCTAGGCCGTGTCTTCCCGCTAGGCGTCGAAGACGCGCTCGTAGGTGAGGAAGACGACGTCGCCTCCGACGGTCTGAGTGTTCACGAGACGCATGGCTTTCTTGTCGCTGGTCTCGCCGAAGAGGCGCTCGCCGGAACCGAGCACGACCGGGAAGAGCTTCAGCCGCAGCTCGTCGACGAGGTCGTGCTCCATCAGCGTACGCACGAGCTGGAAGCTGGCAGGGACCACGATCTCTCCCTCGAGCTCGTGCTTCAGCTTCCCGACTGCAGTGAGAAAGTCGCCCTCGAGGACCGTCGAGTTGTTCCACTCCGGATGGTCGAGGGTCGACGACGCGACGTACTTGGGCAGGCTGTTCAACCGGTCCGCCAACTCGCCAGTCCTGGAGGGCCACCGCGAGGCGAACCACTCGTAGCTCCGCCGTCCCAACAGCAGGGCCTCGGTTCCTAGCGCCTCGTCGAGTGCGAGCTTGGCGAGTTCTGGCCTGTCCTTGATCAGCCCGACCCAGCCGCCGACCCTGAAGCCTTCGTCACCGGCCGGGTCCTGGATCACTCCGTCGAGCGAGACGTTGTCGCTCACGACGATCTTCCCCATGTCAACTCTCCTCTCGTCTGGCGTTGGCAGCTACCTGATGAGGCGTCCGTCGCGACGAAAACTGAGCGGCGAATTTCGCCCCGGCGCGACGTCATTACGTGTGGGTGCCTGTGAAAGGACGTGTCGGTGCAAGGATGCGGACGTGATCGAGCAGAGCCTCACCCGTGCGCGGGGCGGCGACGAGGACGCCTTCAGGGAGCTGACCGATCCCTACCGGCGTGAGCTCCAGCTGCACATCTACCGGATCGTCGGCTCGGTGCAGGACGCCGAAGACCTGCTCCAAGAGACGCTGCTTGCCGCGTGGCGTGGCCTTGACCAGTTCGAGGGTCGTGCGTCCGTCCGTGCTTGGCTCTACCGGATCGCGACCAACCGCTCGCTGGACGCCCTCCGTGCGAGCCGGCGCCGGCCAGAGGATCTGCTGCGGATGACCAGGGTGCCGGAGCCGACGCGCCGGACTGAGCCGATCTGGCTCGAGCCCTTTCCAGACCTGCTGCTCGAGGGCATTCCAGACGAAGCTCCTGGACCGGAGGCGCGCTTCGAGGCCAAGGAGGCGGTCGCGTTGGCGTTCATTGTCGGCCTTCAGCACCTCCCGCCTCAGCAGCGTGCGGTCCTCGTGCTGCGCGACGTGCTCGGGTTCCGCTCCGGCGAGGTCGCCGAGATGCTCGGCACCAGCGAGGCCTCGGTCAACAGCCTGCTGCGCCGCGCGCGTGCGGCGTTTGAGTCGCGGCTTCCCGCCGTCGGACGCGAACGGGCACCGCTCCCGAACTCCAAGCTCGAACGAGACCTGACCGGCCGCTTCGCCGAGGCAGTCGAGGCCGGTGACGTCGACGGGATGGTCGCCCTGCTCACCGACGAGGCATGGCTGACGATGCCGCCCGAGCCGTACGAGTTCCAGGGTCGCGAGGCGATCGCGGTGTTCCTCCGCGGGCGCGAGGTCGCCCGCGGCCGGCTACGACTTGTCCCGACGCGCGCGAACGGGCAGCCCGCATTCGCCTGCTACCTGCCGAGTGCGCACACCGACGTCGCGCGACCGTATGCGTTGTTCGTCCTCACCCTTCAGGACACCCAGATCTCCGCCATAACGTGGTTCGCCGACAACAGCCCGTTCCCGCACTTCGGACTGCCGCGGATGCTGCGCTAGCTGCTGATCACGGCCTAGCGCTTGTCGCGAGTCGGACGGCTAACGGCCGGCCACCGGCGCACTCGAGGACGCCCTGCACGAGGCCCTTCGAGCGACCTCTCGGTAGACGGCTCAGCTCACCGCGCGCTTGACGAGCTCGCCGATCCTGGCCTCGTCGGTCTTGGTCAGCTTCGTGAGCGCGTACGCGACCGGCCACATGGAACCGTCGTCGAGGTTCGCGCTGTCGTTGAAGCCGATCATCGCGTACCTCTCCTTGAACTTCGTCGCGTTTCGAAAGAAGCAGACGACCTTCCCGTCCTTGTTGGCGTACGCGGGCATCCCATACCAGGTCTTCGGCGAGAGCTCCGGGGCTGTCTCCTTGACGATCGAGTGAAGCCGCTCGCCGATTGCGCGATCCGGTGGTGTCATCGCGGCAAGCGCCTCGCGTACGGCGCTTTCCCCGTCGGCGGCCGCCTTCAGTTCCTTGGCTCGGGCTCTCATCGCGGCCTTCTCCTCGGCTGTGAATCCGTCGTTCTTCTTGGCTGGGCTCATGCTGCTCCTTTCGTCCGTTCGACGACCTGTACGAGCGACGGCTAGTGACCACGTGACCCCGCGGCATTTCGCACTGCTCCCGGGCGAATATACTCGGCAACCGCGGCCGCTCTATCGCCCCCGAGCGCCAGTCTGGGGGCCGCGTGAACGGAGGCGTCCATGAAGCTCAGCGACTTCGAGCGCAGTGGCGACAAGGGCCACCGCCGCTTCTCGACTGAAGTGAAAGACGTGAGCGGCGACGAGCAGTTCGAGCTGACGATTGCCGGCCCCGAGACGCTCGTGCAGCAGGTTCTCGCAGACGCGACGATCGAGCTCACGATCGACTCGGCGAAGTCCCACAAGGACATCAAGAAGAGATTCGACGAGCTCCGCGCCGAACACCGCAAGCAGACGTGGTCGCTGGCCGGGCTCGAGAACGTGGACGACCTTTTCAAGCCGGAGCCGGCGCCGCCCAAGCGCGAGACCAGCGTCCTGGCGGCCGTCCGCCCGGTGACCGGCGAAGGCACGCCGTTCGCGATCTCCGTTGGCGGGTTCACAGTCCCGGCAGGTGTGAGCGTCTTCTTCTTCGGGTCGTGGGTCTTGTTCGCGAACGGCGCCGTGTTGCCGCTGACGGGTGATCAGGACCTCAATCTGCGTCTCTTCTCGACGACCGGGCCTGTCGTGTCCAAGTCGCTTGCCGGCGGGACGTCACTCGACTTCGTCTGGTTCACCCTCCCGTCTCCTTTCGGCCCTCTGCCGTTCATGCCGGTCTTCGAGGTCCTCGGCTTCACGACGGGTGTCTGCTCGACCTTCTCGGCGACCGGGGCTTGATGGAACGAATTGAGATAACGCGCTTGCGTACCTAGCCGGTCGTCATGGCGACGCCGGAGGAGCATTTCGTTCGGTACGGAAGGCTGCGCGCCCGAGTCCTGGCACAGCACTTCGCGTACAGCCGCCACCGGCGCGTGAACCTCCTCTCGCTCTGGAACTGGCTCCTGGAGCCACCGCCGGGACTCGGAACCAACGCGGCCGAGCAGGATGAGCTCAAACGCTGGAACGTGATCGTGCACGGGCGCGAGAACCCGCTCGCGTACTCCGCGCAGCTGGTCGCGTTCCTGTCGGCAGAGCACGCTCTGGGGCACGTCAAGGCCCGGCCGATCGTCGATCTCGCTCTGGACGCGTTCGGAGCGCTCTACAAGTTCGACGGGGACTTCGCCGGGTACCCGACGCGCTGGGACGCGCGCACGTCCGCACTAGACGAAGGCGTCGACCCGCTCGACCGCGTCCGCGACTTTCTCCCCGGAGCGGACGGCGAGTACCTCTACTCGATTCCGGCGACCGATCCGCGGCATGTCCCTTTGCGGAGCCCGTCCCATCTGCGCGTGCTCAAGACGACGCGGCAGGCGGAAGAGTACGAGGAACGCTGGGACGCGTACAAC
>JBKPPY010000025.1:0-15992 GCA_046733845.1 Actinomycetota bacterium
CCGCACGTTCGTGATCGGCGGTCTGGTGGGTGCGTCGGCGGCGCTGGCCGCGGTTCGCCGCCGCCGGCCGGCGCAGCGCCGGACCCCGGCGGGCCTGGCCGCGTTCGAAGACGCGCCGTGCTACGAGGAGACCCTGGAGCGGGAGCGGACGAGCAGCCGCACCTGAGCCCGGTGGATCGTGTCGTAGTTGATGTCGGCGTCGCCCATCCCCAGTGATTTGCCGATCAGCTCGGCTTTCCGGGCGTCGTCGAGGTAGTGCGCAATCGTCCGCGTCGGCCGGCGGGTGCGGATGACGAGGAACGGCCCGAAGGCGCGCGCCTCGAACTCGCTGCGCGGGAACGGCAGCCGGACCTCGATCCGCGTTCGTTTGACGTAGTTGTTGTTGTCGCCGGCGTCGAACGCCCAGACGCCGCGACCGAGCGGCTTGTGCGCCTCGTCGAGCCCCTCGAGCAGGAGCTTGGCATCGGCGCGGGCGAGGACGATATTCGAGACCGCCGATCGATTCCGCTCCCAGGCGGCCAAGTAGAGCGGCTCGTAGGCGAAGAGGACGTCGTCCGGACGCGAGGTTCCGGCGAGCCACTCGGCTGCGTCGGCACGAGTTTGCACCCGCGTCGCGTTCTCGCTGCCGAACAGAGCAGGCGTCTTGTGCCGGCCCCACGCGATCTCCGCGGAGACCAAGGCAGCGACGACCAGGACAGCGGCGACCCAGCCGTGTGCGCCGACGAGGCGCGAGAGCCCGAGGATCCCCGCGCCGGCTGCGAGCGCGAAGAAAGGCAGCAGGAAGATCAGGTGGCGCGACTGTGGCGCAGAGCTCCCGCCGAACTTCCCGAGCAAGAAGAAGAGCGTGGGCGTGAGGAGCGCGCTGGCGAGCAGGAGCGCGCTTCTGGGTCGGTCGCGGGCGAGGAACCCGAGGCCGGCGAGGGCGAGGAGGAGGACGGCCACGAGGATCCCCGTGTATCCGGTCGACGAGTCGCCGGCGACGTGCCAGAGATAGGCGAAGACCTGATGCGGCGTCTTCAGCGCTCCGCCGCCGCCGTCGCCGATGCCGTACCGGTCGGCGAGCACCAGGCTCGCTCGCCAGAGCGGGATCGCCAGCACCGAGACGGCAGCGAAGGCCGGAATCGCCTGGCGTAACCGCGACCGGGTCAGGAGCACATATACCCCTTGCGAGGCGAGCACGAGCGCGCCGTACTGGTGCGCCGCAATGGTCAGCAGCATTGCCGCTCCCCAGAGCAGCCACCGGCGCACACCGCCGCGGTCAACTGCGTACAGAAGCGCGAGGTATGACAGCGTCGAGAGAAGAAGAAACAGGCTGTACATCCGCGCGTAGATCCCGTGGAAGAGCAGGATCCAGCTTGCCGAGGCGAGCGCGGCGGCGGCGAGCGCAGGACCGCGGCCGGCGAGGCGATTGCCGAGGGCCGCGAGCGCCGGGACGCTCGCGATCGCGAAGAGCGCCGAGAGCAGGCGCATCTGGTGAAGCCCGCCGCCCGTGTGCGCGACGACCCAGGCGAGCAAGAAGTGCAGGGGTGCACCGCCGCGCTTTGCCAGGACGATGTCGAGCAGGTCGCCGAGCGAGTGCCGGCCGATAAACAGGGGCAATGTCTCGTCCTCGTGCGGCGGCCACTTGTCGAGCTGAACGAACAGAAAGACGGCGACGGCTGTCGTGCACACCGCGACGCCGGCGAGAAACAGTCTGCGATCAAGTTCGCCGGCTGTCTGCCGCAGCCGCGGGAGCGCGGGCGCCGCGGTGTCGATCGTGGTCGCCGTCTCGTTCATCGGAACGGCCGACACGATACGCGCGCAAAAAGGGCTTCGGATTGCCCTGCTAGCCTTGATCGACTGTGCCCATCTACGAATTTCGCTGCCCGAATGGGCATCTGTTCGAGGTGTTCCACCGGATCAGCGACCCTGATCCGGAGGTCTGCGAGGTCTGCGGTGCCGCGCCGTTGACGAAGGTGCTGCATCCCGTTCCGATCCACTTCAAAGGTTCCGGGTTCTACTCCACCGATTACGGTCGCGGCTCGCGCAAGCGCGAGACGGCCGGCGAAGGCGACGGTGCGGCGAAGAAGGACGAGAAGAAGACAGAAAAGGCCGACAAGCCTGAGAAGAAGGCTGCGGCAAGCGAGAGCTGAAGGCGACCGCGCGCGCCGTTCGGCGTCGATGTCCCACAATCGGCACGGCCGCCACACAGACACGTCACAGGTAAGCGAGTAGGCTCGTCCGCAGGGGAAAGGGGTTCTCACCCCTACCCAGGGTGGGGGTGTGGAACGCAGCCCCGCCCTGACCAGCTTGTCGGAACGCGGTCTGCGTCGGCCGACCCGTGCAGCCGAACCGCTAGCGCACGCCCAACGTCTGGTTGCCGGTCACGCAGCCCGGGCCGTAGGGACCCGAGCCCGGCACCGGCGGCTGCGGTGCCGACTGGCCGATGAACTCCTGGATCACGCTCAGGTTCTCAGGGACGGAGCGGATCTCGCCGCCGTTCGGCTCTCCCCCCAAACGGCAGTGCAGCGTCGACCCGCTCCCTGTGCGGAACTTCGACCAGCCGAGCGAGAGGAAGGTCTTGGTCGACAGGTCGGTCGTCACGGGCGCGAGGAGATCGCTGCCGATGAACGGAAGCTTCACCAGCGTGCCGAAACTCGTCAGCTTGGAGGCGACCGCCTGAAGCACCTGCTGATTGCGCTCCGCCCGCGCGAAGTCGGTGTCCGCGGGGTCGAGCTTGTTCTTCCGGACACGCGAGTAGATCAGCGCGCGGTGGCCGTCCATGTGCTGCTTCCCCTTGGCGAACCGCCACCCATCCCACCGCGCACACCGTTCCTCCGTCGGATAGGGACAGTCGAACTTGGAGATGATCGGCCTCGGGACGACGATGTCGATACCGCCGAGCTTGTCGATCAGCTTCTCGAACTGTCCGAAATCGACGATCGCGACGTGGTTGACGGGCAGTCCGGTCAGCCTGGCCACGGTCCGCACGGCCAGACGCGGCCCGCCCAGCTGCATGGCAGCGTTGATCTTCGATTCGCCGTACCCGGGGATCTCGGCGACGAGGTCTCGCGGGATCGAGAGGTACGCAAGCCGGTGCTTGCCGGTGTCCACGTGCACGAGCGTGATCGAGTCGCTTCGGTTCGCCGTTTCGCGCCCGGTCAGCTGGGCGTGGTCCGTGCCGAGCAGCAGGATGTTCGTGGCATCGCCGTGCTGGTCGTCGAGGGCTTGCCGCACCCGCGGGTTAAGACGGTTGTTCGCCGCCGACACGCCGTCGCGGAACTCGAAGTAACTCGCGAGCGTCCAGGCGATCACGAGGAGCAGGAAGAGCGCCAGGATCGCCGGCACCAGTTTCCACCAGCGTCGGTTCGGCTTGAGGCGAATGCGGGACCATCTCGGGCCGGTCCGCTTCGGCTCCGGGCTTGGAACCTTCCCCCTGACTCGGCCGCCTCGGTAGAGCCGGTAGGGCTTCTCTTCCGAGGCCATCCGGCGAGTCATGGTAGCCGCCGCCCGTGCGGCGGCCCCCGGAACCGACGACGGTAGGATCGGCCGGCCCATGTTCCCGAGCCTGCTGACGATCCCGGTCGAGCTCCTGAACGGATCCCGCGCAACCGGGAAACGATTTGTCGCCGGGATCGACGGTGGTGCGACCAAGACCGTCGCAGCGGTGCTGTCGCTCGACACGTTCGGCATGCACTTCGGGCACGACGGGCCGTCGAACGTCGATGCAGTCGGGGTGCCCGCCGCCGCCTCGGCGATTCGCACTGCGCTGGCAGAGGCGCTCGGGGAAGCGGCCGTCGACGCCGCCGCGATCGGATCAGCGGTCGTGGGGCTCGCCGGGACCCCGTCCGACGAGCTTGCCGGGCTCGTCCGGACCGATTTCATCCTCGAGGCCTGCTACTTCGTCAACGACGTCATCGCCGCCTGGGCGTCCGGCACGTGGCTTTCACCTGGAGTGGCCGTGATCTCCGGCACGGGCAGTCACGTGTTCGGCGTGAACGCGGCCGGCGACAGTTGGCGGACGGGTGGGTGGGGCCACATCCTGGGTGACGAGGGGTCGGGATACTGGCTCGGCCTCCACGGGATGAAGGCGGCGCTCCGGTACCGCGACGGGTCCGGCCCAGAGACGGCCCTCCTGGATGCAGCGGTCGCGTTCTACGAGCTCGACGCGGTCGAGGACCTTCAGGCACTGATGTACGGCAAGCCCCTGTCCAAACGAGAGATCGCCGCGTTCACACAGGAGGTCGAGAAAGCGGCGGCCTCGGGCGATCATGTTGCATCGTCGCTTTTTGAGTCCGCCGCGCACGACCTGGCGATCCAGGTCCGCGCCCCGGTCGAGAAACTCGGCCTCGAGGGGCGGTTCACCGTTGCCCTGGTCGGCGGTGTGTTCGCGTCCGGGGAACTGCTCCGGCAGCCGTTCGAGGCAGCTGTCAGCGAGTTCGCGCCGCAGGTCGAGTTCGCAATCCCCGAGATTCCCCCCGTCGGCGGAGCGCTCCTGCTCGGCCTCAGCGCCGAGGGAATCGCCGACGACTACGACCGCGACCTCCTGCGGTCGGCGCTCTCCGGCGAACTGGACTGACGCCTCGTGCCGCTCGCGATCTGCGCGACGCCGATCGGCAATCTCGAGGACGTGACGCTCCGCGTGCTGCGGGAGTTGGCGGCAGCCGATCTGGTGCTCTGCGAGGACACGCGACGGACGCGCATCCTGCTCGACCGTCACGAAGTGCCCGCTCGCCTGCTCAGCTACCACGAGCACAACGAGGCTGCGCGCACCGCCGAGGTGCTGCCCAAGCTCGTCGCGGGAGCGCGGATCGCGCTCGTCACCGACGCCGGGCTTCCGGGCATCAGCGATCCCGGCGCCCGGCTGATCGCCGCCGCGATCGAGGCCGCGGTCCCGGTGACCGTCCTCCCCGGGGCGTCGGCGGTCGAGACGGCGTTGGTGGCAAGCGGATTCGAGGCGACGCGGTACCAGTTTCTCGGCTACCTCCCGCGCCGAGAGGCAGCGCTCCGGGCGCTGTGGGACGAGCTGCGCGACTGGCCGTGGCCGGCAGTGGCTTTCGAGTCGCCCCGCCGTCTCCCCGGCACGCTGCGCTCGCTTGCCGGCGTCCAGCCTGGCCGACCGGTCGCGGTCTGCCGCGAGTTGACCAAGCAGTTCGAGGAGGTCGTGCGTGGCACTGCATCGGCCGTGGCGGCCCGTTTCCTCGAGCCACCGAAAGGCGAGATCACGCTCGTACTGGGGCCTGAGGAGGGTCGCGGTGTCGAGCACGAGGGTCAAGCGGTCGCAGCCGTGGCGGAGCTCGTCGCTGCCGGCGTCTCCAGGAGGCAGGCTGCCGACCTCGTCGCCCGCCTCACCGGAACGCGTCCAAACAAGCTCTACCGGGGATCTTTGTAACAAAACTGTAACCAGATTTGACAACGACGAGGATCGATCCCTACCCTCGATTCCATGTTGTCTCCGCTGCGAACAGTTGCCGTTGCGACGGTTTTCCTCGTCGTCGCACCGTGCGCCAGTGCGTGGACATGGCCTGCCTCCGGCACGGTTGTGGAGACGTTTCGCTACGGCAGCGACCCATATGCCGCGGGGCAGCACCGGGGTATCGACGTCGGCGGCGAGACCAGAGAGCCGATCCTCGCCCCACGTGGTGGGCTGGTCTCATTTGCCGGCTCGGTCCCGGCCAACGGTCTGTCGATCACGATCGAGACACCCGACGGCTATTCGGTCACCCTCGTCCACCTCGGCTCGATCGCGGTCTCGCGCGGGGCTCACATCGCCGAAGGCGCACCCGTCGGCGCGATCGGCCCCTCGGGTACGGCCGAGCACACAGTTCCCTACGTGCACATGGGCATTCGGACGACCTCAGACCCGAATGGGTACCTCGACCCGTTGGCTTTCCTGCCGGCACGCGTGACCGAGCCCGCGAGCGAGCCCTCCTCGACGCCGGCACGGCCGCCGGCGCCGACGACCAAGACGGCATCGCCGCCGCCCCAACATCCCGCACCTGTCGAAGCGCCGACGACGGCTCCCGCACCCGCGCCGGCTCCGGCGCCCGCGACTCCCGCGACTGTCGCGGCGGAGGCGCCGCCAACCGACCAACCCGAGCCCACCGTCGCCGTCGACGAGTCCGCCCAAGCATCGTCGTCCGATCCCGACTCCGGCGTGACGCTTGCCACTGCCCGGCTCCAGGACGACCTTCGGTCCCCCGTCGTGCGGCGGCAGAGGGCGATCTCGCTGAAGACCGTGTCGATCCGAACGCGGAAACCGGTCGCGCATCCCGCTCGGGCCGCCGGTTTGTCGGCCCCGATCTCGCTCGGGGCCGTAGCGCGGGCACGGCGCACGTCGGCGCTGCCGAAGACGAGTCACGTCTTGACCCGCCACGCGGTCGCCCGCCAAGTCGCCGCGGCCCTGCGGCGGTCCTCGGTGCCGATTGCCTCAACTGTTCAGCCGGTGCCCGCCGCCGGCCCCGGCCTCGTCGATCGGCCGGGCTCCTCGATTCGAAGCCCGGAGCTGCACGGGACGGCGGCTGCACCCTTCCCGAGTCACACGCTCCTGCTCGTACTCGCCATCCT
The DNA here is from genome assembly GCA_046733845.1 of Actinomycetota bacterium. Classification (GTDB taxonomy): domain Bacteria; phylum Actinomycetota; class Thermoleophilia; order Gaiellales; family Gaiellaceae; genus DATBLE01. Next base: position 6,547 of record JBKPPY010000025.1, read on the forward strand.
CGGAACTCCGGCCCTGGCCGTCGGCGCCGTCCTGCTGCGCCGACTGACCCCACCGTCATCTGCCTCGCAGGTGGCCCATGGGGCGCCACCTATCATCTCTGGAGATGCGCTTCTACCTGACAACACCGATCTACTACGTGAACTCGACCCCGCACATCGGGCACGCGTACACGACCATCGCCGCGGACATCGTCGTCCGGCATCACCGGCAGCGCGGCGACGAGACCTTCTTCCTCACCGGGGTCGACGAGCATGCCGACAAGGTGGCGCGAGTCGCCGCGGAGCAGGGCTTGGAGCCGCGCGCGTATACGGATCGCATCGTCGGCGCCTGGCAGGAGCTCCCGCGGCGCGTCGCGGCGACCAATGACTTCTTCATCCGCACGAGTGACGACGGCCATAAGGTCTTCGTCCAGGACTTCCTCCAGCGGATCCGCGACAACGGCCGGGACGACATCTACCAGGATGTCTACGCCGGGCTGTACTGCTTCGGGTGCGAAGCCTTCAAGACCGAGGAAGAGCTCGTCGACGGCAAGTGCCCCGACCACGGCACCGTGCCGGAGTGGATCGAGGAACGTAACTGGTTCTTTCGCCTCTCGGCCTACCAGGACGAGCTGCTCGCGCTCTACGACCGACAGCCTGACTTCGTGCTGCCGCAGTTCCGCTACAACGAGGCTCGAAGCTTCATCGAGGGCGGACTCCGCGACTTTTCGATCAGCCGGGCGACGCAGACCTGGGGCGTGCCGATCCCGTGGGATCCCGACCAGGTCGCGTACGTCTGGGCAGACGCCCTCGTCAATTACCTGAGCGCGCTTAGCTACGCCCCCGGCGACAACCTGGAGCGTTTCTGGCCCGCGGTGCATTTCCTGGCCAAGGACATCCTTCGGTTCCACTGCGTGTATTGGCCCGCGCTGCTGCTCGCCGCCGGCTACGAGCCTCCCCGGCAGCTGTTCGTGCACGGCTACCTGAACATCGACGAGCAGAAGATCTCGAAGTCGCTCGGCAACTCGATCAGCCCGCTCGACCTGATCGATGTCTACGGCGTCGATGCTGTCCGCTTCTGGTGCGCGCGACAGGTGACGTTCGGTCAGGACGGAAACGTGACCCTCGACAGCTTCCGCGAGCGCTACGACGCCGAACTGGCAAATGACCTCGGCAACCTCGTCTCCAGGACGACGGCCATGATCGCCCGCTACCGGGACGGTGTCCTTGCGAAGACGCCCGGAAGCGGCGCGTTCGACGCTGCCGCGCTCCGCCAGGCGATCATCGAGCAGTTCGACCGGTACGACATCACCGGCGCGCTCGACTCCGTCTGGCAGGCCGTCCATGCCCTCAATCAATACGTGGAGACGACGGCGCCCTGGAAGCTGGCGAAGGACGATTCGCGCGCCGAGGAGCTCGATCGCGTCCTCTACGACCTCGCGGACGGCATCGTCGCGGTCTCCGTCGCTCTGGCCCCGTATCTCCCCGAGACGTCGCCGCAGATCCTCGAAGCCCTCGGTCAGCCGGTGGACCTATCGCTCGACCGAGTGGGTGCGGGGGTCGCAGAGGCGGCTGAGGGGATCGAGGCCGCGGCCCCGCTGTTTCCGCGGGTCGACACCGCTGCGCCGGCTGCGTGATCGATACGCACGCGCACCTCGACGCGCTCGACGATCCGTCGGCAGCAGTCGCGCGTGCCCGAAACGTCGGCGTCACCCGCATCCTCACCGTAGGGACGAACGTCGACATGTGTCGGCAGGCACTCGCGTTCGCCGACGAGCACGACGAGGTGTACGCGATCCTCGGCATCCATCCCCACGCGGCCGGGGAGGCCGACGACACTGCCGTCGCAGACGTACAGGCGATGCTCGATCATCCGCGCGCCGTCGCTGTCGGCGAGATCGGCCTGGACTACTACCGCGACTACGCCCCCCGGGATGTCCAGCTTCGCCTCTTCGACCGGCTCCTCACGGTCGCGACCGACGCGGGGAAACCGGTTGTCATCCACACTCGCGCCGCCGAGGAGGACACGCTCGGCGCGCTCGCCGGCTTTGCCGGCACCGTCGTCCTGCACTGCTTCTCGTCGCCCGGGTTGCTGCCGGCCGCGCTCGAACGCGGCTACTACGTCTCGTTCGCCGGCAACGTCACCTTCCCGAAGGCGTCCGATCTGCGTATCGCCGCGTCCCGTGTTCCATCCGAACGCCTACTTGCCGAGACAGACACGCCGTATCTCGCGCCCCAGGCCGTCCGCGGCCGCACGAACGAACCTGCGTACGTCGTGCACACGCTCGCCGGTCTCGCCGAGGCCCGCGGCGACGACCAAGCCGAGCTCGAAACGCAGATCGAGGCCAACGCGGCCGCTGCGTTCGGCCTGCCGAGGCCGTGAGAGACGAAGGCGTCAAGCCGCGCAAGGAGCTCGCTCAGCACTTCCTCGTCGACGAGAACATCCTCGGCGTGATCGGGCGGCTCGCCGAGCTCGATCGCGCAGACATCGTGCTCGAGATCGGGCCGGGTCTCGGCGTTCTCACCCGGTACCTCGCCGGGCGGGCGGCGTGGGTGCACGCCGTTGAGATCGACCGCTCGCTCGAGCCCCACCTTCCGCAGCTTCCGAACGTCGGCGTCGTGTTCGGCGATGCCCTCCGGGTCGACCTCGCGAGCCTCGATCCGTCGCCGACCAAGCTTGTCTCCAACCTGCCGTACAACGTCGCCACGCCGATCGTGGTCGAGAGCCTCGACGGGCTGCCCTCGGTCGGCGCCTGGTGCGTGATGGTGCAGCGGGAGGTCGCCGACCGGTTCTTCGCCTCCCCGGGCTCGAAGGCCTACGGTGCGGTCTCGGTCCTCGTCCGGCTCGCAGCCGACCGGACAGGGTTCCATCCCGTCTCCAGAACCGTCTTCCGGCCGCCGCCGAACGTCGATTCGGCGCTCGTCGCCTTCCGCCGCCGTCGGCTGCCCGAAGCGTTCGCCGAGGTCAAGCGCGTCGTCGAAGCGGCGTTCGCCCACAGGCGAAAGACGCTGCCGAACTCGCTCGAGCTCGCCGGCGTCGCTTCACGCGCGAACGCGCAGGAGGCGTTGGCCTCGCTGGGGCATCCGGCGACGATCCGGGCCGAGGCGCTCGAGCCGGCCGAGTTCGTCGCCCTCGCGCGCGCGCTCGGCTGAGCGGAGAATGGCGAGGTGAGGGAGCGTCTCGCCCACGCGAAGATCAACCTCGCGCTCGTCGTCGGTCCCAGCCGGCCGGACGGGAAGCACGACGTCACGACCGTTCTCACGCGTGTCGGTCTCGCCGACCGCCTGCAGCTCGAGTCGGCGGCGGAGCTCGCCGTCGACGGCTTTCCGCAGGACACGCTGATCCGGCGCGCGCTGGAGCTCGTTGCCGACGAGGTGGGAGTCCAGCCGGCGTGGCGGGTGCTGGTCGACAAGCGGATCCCGGTCGCGGCCGGACTCGGCGGCGGCAGCTCGGACGCCGCCGCGGCGCTCATGCTCGCCAACGATGCGCTCGACCGGCCGCTTCAAGAGGCGCGCCTCGCCGCCTTGGCCGCCGGGCTCGGCGCCGACGTGCCGTTCTTCCTGGCCGAGGGGCCGCAGCTGGGCGAAGGCGACGGCACCGTTCTCACGAAGGTCGAACTGCCGCGGGCGTTCACCGTCCTGCTGCTCCTGCCAGACGGTGAGACGAAAGCGTCGACCGGCGACGTCTACGCGGCCTTCGACGAGCGGGACGGCACCGTCGGCTACGAGGGACGGCGCGCTGCTTTGCTGGCCGTCCTCGCAGCCGGTGATCTCTCCGGGCTGCCGCCGAACGATCTCGCGACGTCAACGCTGGCCGACGAAGTGCGCGCACTCGGGGCATTCCGCGCGGACGTCAGCGGCGCCGGCCCGACGGTCTACGGCTTGTTCGCCGAGCCCACAACTGCCGAGTCGGCGGCGGATCAGCTCCAGCGGCTCGGCCGGGTCTGGGTCGTGCCGCAAGCGTGGTAGTTTGCTCGCGTGAGCGAGACGGCTGCCGAGCCGCGTACCCCGACACCCACGCGCACGGGTCGCTGGATTGCCGAGCGGCGGATCAAGCTGGCGCTCGCAATCGCAGTTCTCGAGGGGATCATCGTCGCATTCGCGAAGGACTTCTCGAGCTGGACGGTGATCGTCATCTCGGTGCCGATCATCGCCTTCTACCTCTTCGCAGGTCGTAACCTCGAGTCCGACACGTGGCGACAGGTCTCTTGGGTGCTGGCCGCGTCCCAGGCCTTCGCTGTGCTCCTAGCCGTCATCGCGCTGACGATCAAGCTCTGGGTCCTGATCATCGTCGGCGTCTTCGCCGCGATCGCGCTGATCCTCATCGTCGGTGAGAAGCCGAGCAAGTCCTCGGGCAAGAGCTGAGGCACAATCGGATTGGTGGGGCGTAGCCAAGTGGTAAGGCAGCGGGTTTTGGTCCCGCGATCCCAGGTTCGAATCCTGGCGCCCCAGCCATTGCGTCGGTGACCCCGCGCGCCGACCTTGCTGCGGTCGTGATGGCCGGCGGGCTGGGCACCCGCATGCGCTCGTCCCTTCCCAAGCACCTCCACCCGCTGCTCGGACGGCGGGTCGTGGACTGGGTGATCGGATCTGCGCTGGACGCCGGCGCCGAGCCGGTGGTCGTCGTCGCCTCTCCGGCAACACGCGATGCCTACGCGGATGTGGTCGTCGCGGTGCAGGAAAAGCCGCTGGGCACGGGCGACGCGGTCGTCTCCGCCCGCGCCGCCCTGGAGGGCTACGCGGGGAAGGTGGTCGTCCTCGACGCCGCCGCCCCGCTGCTTACCGCCGACCACCTCACTGAACTCGTCGCCGAGCACGAGCGGCAAGGTGCCGCCGTCACGATCCTCACGATCGAGCCGGACCGCCCGCTGCCGTACGGTCGGATCGTCCGCGGGCCTGACGGGGCGGTCGAGGCGATCGTCGAGGAGAAGGACGCGTCCGCCGACGAGCTCGCGATCCGCGAGCTGAATTCGTCGATCTACGTGTTCGAGGCGGGTCCCCTCTGGGATTCACTGGAGAAGCTGGACGCGCGGAACGCCCAGGGCGAGCTCTACCTCACGGACACAATCGCGCACATCGTCGCCGCCGGTGGACGTGCGGCTGCGTGGCTCTGTCCAGAGCCGATCGCCGCGCTCGGGATCAACACGCGGGTCGAACTGGCGGTTGCCGCGGCTGTTCTCCGCGATCGGATCAACGAAGCGCACATGCTCGCCGGGGTGACCATCGTCGACCCGGCGACCAGCTGGATCGAGGCGGGCGTCACCCTCGAGGCGGAGGCCGTCGTCCACCCGTTCACGATGCTGAGGGGCGGCACCACGGTCGCCGAGGGCGCCCAGATCGGGCCGCACGTTGTCGCAGTCGACGCCGCGATCGGTGCGGGTGCGCAGGTAGGGCCGTTCTGTTACCTTCGCCCGGGCACGGTTCTCGAAGCGGGGGCGAAGGCGGGCACGTTCGTGGAGATGAAAAATTCGCGCATCGGCGCCCGGACCAAGGTGCCTCACCTCTCATACATCGGCGACGCCGAGATCGGCGAGGACAGCAACATCGCCGCGGGCAACATCACCGCGAACTTCTCACACGATCCGAAACGGCCCAAGGGAACGACGACGATTGGGAGAAACGTCAGGACCGGGGTAGACAATACGTTCGTTGCTCCGGTCACGGTGGGTGACGATGCTTGGGTCTGGTCGGGGACGGTCGTAACGGATGACGTCCCTCCCGGCTCGCTGGCGGGATTCCCGCCGAAGCAGGAAACGAAGGAAGGATGGGTCTACGAGCGTGGAGAGCCCGGAGACAATGGCGACGACTGAGCTGGCCCGCCTGCCCGGGCTGGACGTCGTGACCGAACAGCACCATCCGGCTCCGGGGCACTGGCTCGAGCGCGGCCCGCAGAAGCGGCTGATGGTCTTCGCCGGCCGTTCGCACCACGACCTGGCCGAGACCATCGCCGAGAAGCTCGGGGTCGAACTGGGCGAGATCCAGCTCAAGTCGTTTGCGAACGGCGAGACGTACTGCCGCTATCTCGAGTCGATTCGCGGTGCCGACGTGTTCCTCGTCCAGACCGGCTGCGAGCCCGTCGACCGGAACCTGATGGAGCTCCTGTTGATGATCCAGGCCGCCAAGCTCGCGTCGGCGAAGCGGATCACCGCGGTGATCCCATGGTTCCCGTACTCACGGCAAGACCGGAAGGCGAAGCCGCGCGAACCAATCTCCGGACGCCTGGTCGCCGACATGCTTCAGCTCGCCGGGGCCGACCGGATCCTGACGATGGACCTGCACGCCGGCCAGATCCAGGGCTTCTTCACGATCCCCGTCGATCACATGACCGCGCTGCCGCTCTTCGCTCGGCACTTCCGCGACCTCGGCCTGCACGGGGAGGGCATCGTGTCGGTCGCCCCGGACGCCGGGCGGGCCAAGCACGCGCTCAGATTCGCCGAGATGATCGGCGCTGACTTCGCGATCATGCACAAGACGCGTCCGGCACACGAGCAGGTCGAGGTCGTGGAAGTAACCGGGCGGGTAAGCGGCAAGATCGCGGTCGTCGGCGACGACGTCACCACGACCGGCGGCACGCAGATCGCCGGCACGAAAGTCCTCCGGGAGCACGGCGCCACCGACGTCTGGATGTTCGTAACTCACTGCCTGCTCGACGCGGATGCGCTGAAGCAGGTCGCCGAATGCGGCGTCACCGGACTCGTCGTCACCGACACGGTGCCGATCGATCCGCTGCGCCGCCCGGACAACCTCACGGTGCTCTCGGTCGGGGAGCTGCTCGCCGACACGATCATGAATGTCTTCGCCGACGATTCGGTCTCGGCGATCTTCGGCGGCGAGAACCAGCTCTTCTAGCTTCGCCGCTCACGCGGGACCGGGATGGGGTGCCCCGTGCCGTCAGTCCCCCCTCAGCCGCGCCATGCTCGCTCGACGCGACTTGCCGTTCGGGAGCACCCCTCCCTGTGTCGCCGAGTTGTATCCGCTCCCGACGCTTGCCAAACGACGCGGTCGCCGCGACGTGGCAGCATGCGGTCCACATCGCCGGCTTTGCGAGCCGAAAGGAGCGGGGAGATGCTCTTTCACGTCACGTGGGACTTCATCGACACGACGGAGGAGGGCGAGCGCCGGAGTCTCGCAGTCTTCGAGAAGTGGCAGCCGGAGGGAGTCGAGTTCAAGGGCTTCTTCGGGTTCGCCGACGGCACGGGTGGTGTCGCGCTGATCGAAGCGGAGAGCGCCACCGCCCTGTTCAAGACGATGGCGCCGTGGACGCCATGGCTCCGCTTCACCGTCAAGCCGATCCTCCCGATCGAGGAGAGCACCGTGATCGCCACCGAGGCGATGGCGTTCCGGGACTCGGTGAAGTAACGCTCCGCTACACTTCGCCGCCGATATGGCCGGCGAACGGATTCGTCTGGAGGTCAAGGAACGCGAGCGGAGCGGCTCGCGCGACTCACGTCGCTTGCGCAAGTCGGGGCTGATCCCCGGCGTCCTCTACGGCCGGGGGCACAAGCCGCACCCGATCTTCGTCTCCGAGCGTGAGCTGCGCCGCGTGCTCACAGGTTCCGCCGGACTCCACGCGATCCTCGACGTCGTGCTCGATGGTCAGAAGACGACCCACTCGTCGATCCTCAAGGACTACCAGGTCGACCCGATCCGCGGAAAAGTCGATCACTTCGATCTCCGGGAGGTGCGGCTCGACCAGCCGATCCAGACGTCCGTCGTCGTCGAGTTGGTGGGCGAGAGCGTCGGCGCGAAGGCGGGTGGCGTGCTCTCGCAGGTTGCCCGCGAAATTCGCGTCGAGGCGCTTCCGCTCGAGGTTCCCGAGCGCTTGGAGCTCGACGTCAGCAGCATGGAGATCGGCGACTCGCTGCGGCTGTCCGACCTGGGCGTTCCTGAGGGCGTGACCCTGCTCGACGATCCCGAGACGGTTTTGGCGACCGTGACCGTTCCGACCCGCGTCGAGGAGCCGGAAGAGGAAGTCGAGGAGGAGCTCGAGGAAGGCGAGGAGGGCGAGCTGCCGGAGGGCGAGGCCGCTCCGGAGGGCGAGGGCGAGGAGCCTGCCGCGGCCGAGGAGGCCGGGGGCGAAGCCGGTTCCGCCGAAGAAGGCTGATCCGTGCGCCTGTTTCGTCGAGGCGAGTCTGCCTCGACGCTCGACCTGCTGATCGCGGGTCTCGGTAACCCGGGACGCGAGTACTCGGCCACGCGTCACAACGCCGGCTGGATGGTCGTCGACGAGCTCGCACGTCGGCACGGCGGATCCTGGCGTTCCAAGTTTTCGGGGCAGCTGGCCGAGACTCGACTGGACGGGTCGCGGCTCGCGTTGGTCAAGCCCGAGACGTACATGAACGAATCGGGCAAGTCGATCGCGGCCGCCGCCCGCTTCTTCAAGGTGCCCGTGGAGGCGGTGCTCGTCGTCCACGACGACGTCGACCTCGACGAGGGACGGCTCCAGGCCCGGCTCGGCGGTGGACTCGCCGGCCACAACGGGCTGCGCTCGATCGCCCAGGCGCTCGGGTCGCAGGAGTTCCTGCGGCTGCGGATCGGCGTGGGCCGTCCGGGTCGCGGCGACCGCCGGTCGGTCGCGGACTACGTGCTGGCTCCGTTCGCGCCCGAGACCGACCTCGACGCGCTCGTCGGCCGGTCGGCGGACGCCGTCGAGGCGGTCGTCCGCGAAGGCCTCGTCCCCGCGCAGCAGCGCTTCAACTGAGCGGAGGCAAAGCGTGTCCGATCCCTACTACCGGCGCGACCTCGCGCTCGTCCACCATCTCGGCTTCGGGTTCCACGCCGACCTGTGCGCGCCCGGGGTTCTGGCGCTGCTCGAGCCGGTGCGGGAGCGCGGCGGGCTGGTCCTGGAGCTCGGCTGCGGCAGCGGTCTGCTCACCCGCTACCTCGTGAACGCGGGCCATCGGGTGGTCGGGACCGACGCGTCGCCGGCGATGCTCGATCTCGCACGGGACTCCGCGCCCGGAGCGGAGGAGATCCGGCTGCTCGTCCTGCCTGACGACCATCTGCCGGAGTGCGACGCCGTCGTCTCGATCGGGCACGTTCTGAGCTACCTGCCTGATGAAGCGGCGCTCGACCGCGCGCTCCTCGCGGCGGGGCGGGCGCTCCGCCCCGGCGGCGTGCTTGTGCTCGACCTCTGCGACCTCCGCTACGGTGAGGCGCGCCGCGGCGGGCCGAACTACTCACGGATCGAGGATGACTGGGCGATCGTCACGCGGTTCGACCTGCCCAGCCCGAGCCGCTTCGTCCGCGAGATCAGCACCTTCCTTCGCAACGACGACGGCTCCTGGCGGCGCGACGACGAGCGCCACGAGAACGTCCTCATCGACACGGCCCGCGTCCCCGCAGTGCTCGCAACGGTCGACGTCGCGGCGGAGGTACGGGCGTCCTTCGGGGACGAACAGCTGCCCGAGGGCCTCGTTGTGATCCAGGGCCGGCGCCGAAGGTAGCTCCAACCTGCACGGCTAGAC
>JBKPPY010000026.1:0-15002 GCA_046733845.1 Actinomycetota bacterium
CCCGACGTTCGTCGTCACGCCTCAGCGGGCGCGGGTGGTCGGTGCCAAGCTCGCGGCATCGATCGCAGCCGGACTGGCATTCGCCGCCGTCGCGATCGCATTGTCGTTTGCAATCGGCGGTGCAACTCTCTCCGCGCGCGGCATCACGCAGGTGCTCGACTCCGGCGACGTCGCGCTGATCGTGCTCGGCGGACTCGCCGCGTCGGCGCTCTGGGGAGCGGTCGGAGCTGGGTTTGCGTCGATCCTCCACAACCAGATCGCGGCCGTGACCGCCTTCTTCGTCTGGATCTTCGTCCTCGAGAATGTGCTCTTCGGCCTCGCCCCGTCAGTCGGGCGATTCGCGCCCAGCCACGCGGGCGACGCGCTCCCGGGCATGCACGACGACCATCTGCTCCCTGCGGCCGCGGGAGGGGCGGTGCTCCTCGCGTGGGCGGCGGTCCTCGCCGCAGCCGGGTTCGCGGTCACCGCGCGGCGCGACGTCAACTAGCCGAGCGCGGGTACGCGATTGCAGCGCGTGTCCGTCCGATATAGTCCTATATCGTACTACCTACGTGGAAGGAGCCCACCGTGCAACTCGGGAGAACCTGGGCTTTCTGTTGGCGAAGGCAACGCAGCGCTGGAACGAGCTCCTCGCCGAGCGCTTCACCCGCGAGGGATACGGGGACGTGCGGCCGTCGTACGGGTCGCTGCTGGTCCCCCTCTTCGAGGAGGACGGGTTGCGCATGAGCGAGCTCGCCTCCCGGGCAAAGCTGAGCAAGCAGACGATGACCACGATGGTCCGGCTGCTCGAGCGCGACGGCCTCGTCCGCCGTGTGCCGGACCCCACCGACGGAAGGGCGACGCTCGTCCGCTTGACGCCCCGGGCGCGCAGCTTCCAGCCCGTGGTCGAGCAGGTGCTCGGTGAGCTCGACGCGCTCGTGCGCACAGCGCTTTCGCCCACCGACCACGGGCGCCTCACGGCGATGCTGAAAGGAGTGATCGATCTATGAAGTCCCACACCGTCACCACTGTTCTGCCTGCCCCGCCCGACCGCGTGTTTGCGTACCTCTCGGACATCGAGAATCTGCCCGACTGGGCGACCGACTTCGCCCGCGAGCTGAAGGTCGTCGAAGGCCGGCACAAGGTCGTCAACGGGCTCGGCGAGTTCTTCTTCGAGATTCACGCCGACGCCGACACCGGCGTGATCGACATGCTCGCCGGTCCGGACGAGGAGCAGCTCGCGCTCTTCCCCACTCGGGTCGTTCCGATCGGCGAGGATCGAAGCGCGTTCACGTTCACGATGTTCCAGTGGCCCGGGCAGCCGGACGAGCTGTTCGAGAGCCAGTACGCGTCGCTGCAACGGGAGTTCGCGAACATCGAGCGGGACTTCGCTGCGTAGGCTTCCAGGGTGGCGGTCACGGTGAGGCTCTTCGCCGGTCTGCGTGAGCGGGCCGGCTGGTCGGAGCGGGAGCTCGACGGCGTCGCCACCGTCGCCGACGTGTGGCCCGCGCTCGGGCTGGGCGACGAGCCGGCCGGCCTGCTCTACGCCGTGAACCACGAGTACGCCGACCGCGGACAACCGCTCGCGGACGGCGACGAGGTCGCCCTGATCCCGCCGGTCTCGGGCGGGGCGTTCCGACTCACCGACCAGCCGATCGACCCGTCCTCGGTGGCACAGGAGGTATCCGATCCGAAAGCGGGCGCAGTCGCGACCTTCCTCGGGACGACGCGCGTCGAGTCGCGCGGCCGCACCGTCCACTACCTCGACTACGAGGCGTACGGCGGCATGGCGGAGAAGGTGATGGCCGAGCTGGCCGAGGGGCTGAAGGCGAAGCACAGCCTCTGCGCGATCGCGATCACCCACCGGACGGGCCGCGTGGAGATCGGCGAGATCTCGGTCGCGATCGCCGTCTCCGCACCCCATCGCGCGGCCGCCCTCGCGGCGTGCGCGGAGGCGATCGACACGCTCAAGCAGACGGTGCCGCTCTGGAAGAAGGAGGTCTACGAGGGCGGCGAGGAGTGGATCGGCCGCGGAAGCTAGACCGGTCACGACCGCAGAAGGGAGAGGCTTCAGCCTGTCCCCGAGCCTTTCCGCCAGTCCAACCGCAAGGCGAGGGCCAGACTGAAGTCTGGCCCTTCTTTGGATGGGTCCGACGGGCTAATTCAGCGCGTTCACAGGGACCGCGTCGATCTGAGCAAAACGAGCGCCGACGCTCGAGCTGGTCCCGCGGGTGATCGCGGCGCATTCGAGCCCGACCACTCCCGGCGAGGTGAGCGTCACGGCGGCCTGCAGTGGGACGTTCGCCTCGTAGGCCTCCGCAGACGTCACCGGGGCTTCGAGCACGATCCGGTCCTCGTCGAGTGTCGTGGACGTGCCTTGCACCCGCAGGTCGCACGGGACGAACACGGCGTCGGAGCCCGGCAGGTTGATCAGGTTCGTCTTCGCGTGGACGAGGAAGGTTCCGGCCGGCAGACCGAGCTTCAGGACCGAGACCGACGTCGGCGTCGAGAACGTCACGTCGCCGGGATTGGCGACCGCGTAGCCGTGTGTCGGTCCTCCGAGCTCGATCGCTGTCTCGTGCGAACCACACGAGGCTGGATCGGAGACGACGCGGAGTGCGCCGTTCGCGTCCTTGTAACAGGCGTTGATGACGCCGTCGCTTCCGGGGATCGTCGCCCAGGCGACCCCGGCTCCGGCGACGGCGGCGGTCGCAAGCACGGCGGCCGCAAGACGTGCTCGGCGTGTGGCGAGCAATCGACACCTCCTGGCTGGATGTCCGCGGGACCTTGCTCCCGTTGTCTCGGCAGGCGGACGCCGGCGCCTCAAGGCAGCTCGTCCCCCGTATGAGGCCGCCGCTGCGGCGTTGAGTCCCCTGGATACCATCATCGGTGTGAACCGGATGGCGCATCCCGCCTGGTGCGAGAACCTGATCGAAGCCGGCGGCCTGAAGAAGGGCGAGCGCGTGCTCGTCGTGGTTGACGAACCACTGCTGGTCGAGGGCTCCGAGCTCGCCGCCGCCGTGAAGGACGCGGGTGGCGAACCGAGGCTGGAGTTGTGGGACGGCAACCGACCGCTGGCGGAGCCTCCGCCGCAGGTGCTCGACGGCGGGCGGGCCGCGGACCTCTCGTTCTTCATGAGCCAGGCGCCCCGCGGCGATGAGGCGGCGGCCCGCTTCAGGCTGATGGAGACCGTGACGAGGCGTGGAGGGCGGCAGATCTTCATGGGCTTCGTGGACGGCGACTTGCTCCGCGACGAGCTCTCGCGGCCGATCTCCGACGTCTCGTCCGCCGCCGAGCGCCTGATCGCGAAGCTCAAGGACGCCGAGACGATCCATATTCGGGGGCGAGCCGGCACCGACCTCACGCTCCGTGTCGGCGGTCGCCCTTGGAAGACCGACGCAGGCGACCTCGAGCCCGGCGAGTCGGCGAACTTCCCCGGCGGCGAGATCTTCGTCGCGCCCTACGCGGACGGCGCCGACGGTGTCCTGGTCGCCGACGTCACCGTCCCGTACACGGTCGAAGGGCTCGTCGACGAGCCGGTCACCCTCCGTTTCGAGCGCGGCCGCGTCACGTCGATCGAGGGCGGGCGCGCCGCCGACATGCTCCGCGCGCTGGTGGAGAGCGCGGGCGACGGCGCCGACGTGATCGCGGAACTCGGGATCGGGCTCAACCGCTCGCTCAAGCCGCGCGGTCACGTCATGCTCGACGAGAAGGCCGGTGGCACCGCGCACGTCGCCATCGGACGCAATACCGGCACCTACGGCGGCGACAACGAGGCGGCGATCCACGTCGATCTGATCTTCTCCGAGCCGGTGATCGAGGCCGACGGCCGGCCGGTCGATATTCCATAGCGGGATGAGCTTCCAGCCGGAGATCCCTGAACGCGAGTACCGCCCGATCCAACCGGAGCCGGCCTGGCGGTCGCTTGCCCGCAAGATCTGGGCACCGATCGCGTTGCTCATCGGCCTCGTCGTCAAGTTCGGCTTCGCGTTCGCCAAGTTCGCGTCGATCTTCGTCGCCGTCGGCGGCTACGCGCTGATCTGGGGCTGGCAGTTCGGCGTCGGTTTCGTTCTCCTGATCTTCGTCCACGAGCTGGGCCACTTCGTCGAGGCCCGCCGGCGCGGGTTCAACGCCTCGTGGCCGGTCTTCCTGCCGTTCCTCGGTGCGTACGTCGCGATCCGCGACGCGCGGATGAGCCCATGGCAGAGCTTCTGGATCTCCTACGCCGGCCCGTTCTGGGGCAGCGTCGGCGCCGGGCTGGTCTGGGTCGTCGGCGAGCAGCAGCAGTCCGCGCTCCTGCAGGCGCTCGGCTATGTCGGCTTTCTGCTCAACCTGATCAACCTCGCCCCGATCGGAATCCTCGACGGCGGCTCGATCTGGCGCGCGATCAAGACCATGCGTCTGGGCGGAACACCGGGCAAGGCGCAGCTGGCCAGCGTCGCCTACTTCGGCCTCGCCGCATTGCTCGTAATCGGCATGTTCGCGGCGCACGTGCCGCAGCACCGGCTGTAGCCCTCGTAGTGTCCGTCGACCGGCGCATCCTCGAGCACGACGACCGCGACGTCGAGAAGAACGTCGCGCTGATCGCGGAGGAGCTCCGCCTAGGCTTCGAGGCAGTCGACCGGATCCCGCGCCCGGCCGCGACCGTGTTCGGCTCGGCACGCACGAAGCGCGAGGACCCCGAGTACGAGCAGGCGCGGTCATGCGGCCGCGCGCTCGCCGAAGCAGGGTTCGCGGTCGTGACCGGAGGTGGGCCGGGCGTGATGGAGGCGGCAAACCGTGGTGCAAGAGAGGGCGGCGGCTTCTCCGTCGGCTTCAACATCCAGCTTCCGCACGAGCAGGCGGCAAACCCGTACGTCGATCTCAGCGTCGCCTTCCGCCACTTCTACGCCCGCAAGGTGATGCTCGTGAAAGCGGCAGAGGGCTTCGTCCTCTTCCCCGGTGGGTTCGGCACGCTCGACGAGCTCTTCGAGTCGCTGACGCTGATCCAGACCGACAAGGTGCGCGAGTTTCCGGTCTCGCTGATCGGCACCGACTACTGGGGTGGCCTGATCGAGTGGATCGCGGAGCGACCGCTCGCCGAGAGGAAGATCTCGCCCGAGGACGTCAACCTGCTTCGCGTCACCGACTCCGTCGAGGAGGCGGTCGACGCCGTCTATGACTGCTGGACGCGGTGGTGCGCCGAGCCTTCGGTGCACGAGCCGGAAAAGGCCGACGCTCAATAGGTCGAGGGCTGTCCCCGCAGGGGACTGTCCCTGCAGTGGGGCTAGCCCCAGGCCCAAACACCGGCCCGCAGGCTGTCCTCACGGCCGTCGCCGGGGCAGCCTTGGTTCACCATCATTCGCAACAGGAGTCGACCATGAGCTTCACAGCACCGTTCCGTCCACTCGTCCAGGCCCAGACCTACCGAGCCGTCCTCTTCGCTGCGGCCGGTATCCCGATCGCCGCCGTCGTCCTCGGTGTGCTGATCGCCGGCTGGACGTCGATCGCCGTGCTCGCGATCACCCCGCTCGTCGTCCCGATCCTGCTCGGCTACCGAGGCGTGGTCGGCCTGCTCGCGCGCGCCGACGCGGCGCTCGCCCGGTCGCTGCTGGGGACGGACGCGGGGCCGCCGGTCTCGTCCGCCGGCCGTGGTTTCTGGGGCAGGGCGAAGGCGGTGTTCTTCGACCCTGCCTTCTGGAGGCAGCAGGCCTACCTCGTGCTGCGGATGACGCTCGGTTTCGCGGTGGCCGTCGGCGAGCTGAGCCTGATCGTCGCCGCGTTCGGCTGGATCACCCTGCCGATCTGGTACCGCTGGACGGACAACAACTACGGCTCCTGGCACGTGGACACCTTGGGCCGGGCGTTCCTCTTCGTGCCGGCGGGGATCGTGGCGCTCGTCGCCGCGGGGTGGCTCGCGCGGGTGTTGGGAGCAATGTGGGCATGGCAGGTGCGGTCGCTGCTCGCTGCGCCGTCGACGCCTGCTTCGCCCGAGGCGACGCGGGGCTACCGCCTGCGGGCGCTCTGGATCGAGTGCGGAACGGCGGCCGGCCTCGTCCTGCTCATGACGATCGTCTGGGCGGCCACGGGGCAGGGGTACTTCTGGCCGGAGTGGATCCTCCTCCCGCTGGCGCTCCTGGTCGGCGTCCACGCGCTGGTCGAGCTCGTCGACCGTAGGCTTGCCGATCGGTCACGCAACTCGCGCGGAATGGCGATCCACGGCGGCGGCGTCGTCGCCTTGTTTGCGTTCCTGACCGCCGTCTGGGCAGTTACCTCGCAGGGCTACTTCTGGCCGGCCTGGGTTCTGCTCGGCCTCGCGATCCCGCTCGGCGTCCACTACCTCGTCGGGCTGACGGCGAGACGTGACCGGCTCTCCCGCCGCGTGCAGACGCTGGAGACCACGCGGCTCGGCGCGGTCGAGGAGCAGGACGCCGAGCTCAGGCGGATCGAGCGCGACCTCCACGACGGCGCTCAGGCGCGACTGGTCGCGCTCGGGCTGAGCCTCGGGATGGCGGAGCAGAAGTTCCGCTCCGATCCCGAAGAGGCCGAGAAGCTGGTCGCCGAGGCGCGTGCCGGAGTCGCCGAGGCGCTGAGCGAGCTTCGGGATCTCGCCCGTGGAATCCATCCCCCGGTTCTCTCGGACCGCGGTCTGGGCGCCGCGCTCGACACCCTGGCCGACCGCAGCCCCCTGCCGACGGCGGTCAGCGTCGAGCTGGACCGGCGCCCGCCGGCACGGGTCGAGACTGCCGCCTACTTCGTGGCCGCGGAGGCGCTCGCGAACGCCGCCAAGCACTCCGGCGCGAAGCACGTCGAGATCTCCATCGGCGAGCGCGACGGGACACTCGCGGTCGCGATCACGGACGATGGTTTGGGCGGCGCCGACGCGGCCGGCAACGGACTCCTCGGCCTGCGCCGCCGGGTGGAGGCGCTGGACGGAACCCTGACGGTCGAGAGCCCGGCCGGCGGGCCGACCACGATCCGGGCGGAGCTGCCATGCGCGTCGTGATCGCAGAAGACCTCGCGCTGCTGCGTGACGGCCTCGCCCGGCTCCTGCGCGACAACGAGCTGGAGGTGGTCGCCGAGGTCGCCGACGCCGACGCGCTCGCGCACGCCGTCCTACGCGAACGTCCCGACCTGGCGATCGTCGACATCCGCCTGCCGCCGAGTTTCCGCGACGAGGGCTTGCGGGCAGCGTTGGAGCTGCGGCGGACCTCCCCGGACACGGCGATCCTGATCCTGTCGCAGTACGTCGAGCACACGTACGCGGCGGAGTTGCTCGCGCAGGCGGGCGCAGGCGGCGTCGGCTACCTGCTCAAGGACCGCGTCCTGGACACCGGCGACTTCGTCGACGCCGTCCGCCGCGTCGCCGCCGGGGGGACCGCGCTCGACCCCGAGGTGGTGTCGCAGCTCCTCGGCACGCGCGGCGGCCAGAGGCTCGACGTCCTCACCCCGCGGGAGCTGGAAGTGCTGACGCTGATGGCCGAGGGACGCTCGAACGCCGCGATCGCCGAGTCGCTCGTGCTCACGGTCGGCGCCGTCGAGAAGCACATCGCGAGCATCTTCCAGAAGCTGAAGCTTCCGCCGTCGGAGAGCGACCACCGCCGCGTTCTCGCGGTGCTCGCCTATCTTCAAGAGCGCTGACCCGAGCTGCCGTCTTAACCGTGCCTGGCACGGTAAAGACGCTGCATAGAGGCGGAAACGCGCGGCCGTTCTTAACGGTGCCAGGCACGGTTAAGAAAGTGTTAGGCCGCTCGACTAGCCGCGGCTCGCGAACCCGTACGCGAACAGCTTCTTGACGTCGCCGTAGGAATCGTCCGCCCCGAGGGCGACAGCGATCAGCCAGACGCCGTTCCGCCGGACGCTTGCGACGAGGCAATGTTTGGCCTTCGTCGTCCACCCCGTCTTCACGCCGTTCGCGCCCCGGTAGGAACCGATCAGGTGGTTCTTGTTCACGTACTCCTTGGCGTAGGTCGGCGCCGCCCACGGCACGAGCTTGACGCGAGTGCGCACGACCGCGCGGAAGCGTGGGTTCCACATCGCGTAGCGCGCGAGCGACGCCATGTCCCAGGCGGTCGAGTAGTTGTCCCGGTCGATCAGACCGCTCGGGCTCCGGAAGTGCGTCTCCCTCATCCCGAGCGTGTGCGCCTTCTCGTTCATCAACGCCACGAATCGCGCCCGCGAGCCGCCGGCACCGATCGCGAGCGCGACCGCGGAGTCGTTGCCGGAGTAGAGCAACGTCCCGTAGAAGAGCTTCCAGGCCTCGACCTTCTCGCCGGGCCGCAACCCCTCGGTGATCGGGGCGACGCGCCGGACCGACTTGTCGACGATGACGACGTGGTGAGGGCTCAGGCGCTCCATCGCGACGACTGCGGTCATGATCTTCGTCGTCGAGGCGATCCGAAGCCGCCGGTGCTGGTACTTAGCCCACAGCACGGTGCCGTCCGAGGCGTCGATCAGGATCGCGCCCTTCGCCGTCACCTTGATCCCATGGCCGGGCAGCGGCCCGTTCTGGTGGACGAGCGGTTCCTGCTGCCCCGCGGCGGCGGGGACGAGGGCAAGAGCGACAATCAGCGCGAGCAGGGGGAATCCGCGCACGCGCCCAGGGTAACGCCGAATCCGGCCGCCTAGACTTTCGATCGATGCAGCTGCGAGACCTCCCGTCGGTCGACGAGCTCGCCCGATCCAGCGACGACCCGTTGGCCGTCGAGGCCGCCCGCCGGGTCATCGACCGTGCGCGCGAGGAGATCCGGGCCGGCACCGATCCGGGCGACCTTCCCCGTCGACTCCAGGCCGAGCTGGCGGAAGCACGGCGGCCGCACCTTCGACGAGTGTTGAACGCGACCGGTGTGATCGTTCACACGAACCTGGGACGGGCGCCGCTCCCGCCGGCCGCGCTCGAGCGGGTGCACGAGGTTGCCCGGGGCTACTCGAACCTCGAGTTCGACCTCGACCAGGGCGTGCGCGGCTCGCGGCAGGACCATGCCGCGGACATCCTCCGCCGGCTTACCGATGCCGAGGCCGCTCTGGTCGTGAACAACAACGCCGGCGCAGTCCTGCTCGCGCTCGCCGCGCTCGCGGAAGGACGCGAGGTGGTGGTGTCGCGGGGCGAGCTGATCGAGATCGGCGACGGCTTCCGGATTCCCGACGTGCTCGCCCGCTCGGGCGCCCGGCTCGTCGAGGTCGGCACGACAAACCGCACCCGCCCCGAGGACTACGAGCGCGCGATCGGCCCTGACACCGCAGTCCTCCTCCGCGTCCACCAGTCGAACTTCCGCGTCGTCGGCTTCACCGAGCTACCTGCGACCGAGCAGCTGGCCGCCGTCGCCGCCCGGCACAACCTGCCGCTGGTCGACGACCTCGGCTCCGGCGCGCTCGTCTCGCTGCCCGACGAGCCCGCGGTCCGCGACGCGCTGGCCCACGGCGCCGATCTCGTCTGCTTCTCGGGCGACAAGCTGCTCGGCGGGCCTCAGGCCGGGATCGTCGTCGGCCGCGAGGAGCTCGTTCAGAAGCTCAGGCGTCATCCGCTCCAGCGCGCGCTCCGCGCGGACAAGCTGACGCTCGCTGCCCTGGAGGGGACGCTGATGCTCTACCTCGACCCGGAGCGCGCCCTGCACGAGGTGCCGGCGCTGCGCATGGTGGTCGAGGCCGCGGCGGTGGTCCGGGCCCGCGCAGACCGCCTGGCCGAGTTGACCGGGGGAACAGTCGAGGAGACGGTCGCGCGCGTCGGCGGAGGCGCCTTGCCGCTCGCGGAACTGCCGAGCTTCGCCTGCGCTGTTGAGGAAGAGCTGGCCGAGCCCCTCCGACGGGGCGAGCCGCCCGTGATCGGCGTCCTCCGAGACGGTCGCCTCCTGCTCGACTGCCGCACGCTTGCGCAGGGCGAGCTGGACGAGGTCGCCGCCGCGGTCGCCGCGTGCCGCTGACCGTCGGCACGGCCGGTCACATCGACCACGGCAAGACGTGGCTCGTCCGCGCGTTGACCGGCAAGGACACCGACCGACTGCCGGAGGAGCAGCAGCGCGGGATCTCGATCGACCTGGGCTACGCACCGCTGGAGCTGCCGGACGGCCGCCTACTTTCGCTCGTGGACGTCCCCGGCCACGAGCGGTTCGTTCGCAACATGGTCGCCGGTGCGACGGGCATCGACCTCTTCCTGCTCGTGATCGACGCGGCCGAGGGCGCTCGGCCGCAGACGCACGAGCACCTCGCGATCCTGCGCTTGCTCGGGATCGAGCATGGCGTTGTCGCCGTGACCAAGGCGGATGCGGTCGACGAGGAGACGCTCGAGCTCGCGCTCGCCGAGGCGGCCGAGCTCGTGCCCGAGGCCGAGGCAGTCGCCGTAAGCGCCAAGACCGGCGCCGGGCTCGGAGAGCTGCGCGCCGCGCTCGGGCGGGCAGCGGACGCGGCGGCGGCCGGCCCGGTGGAACCGGACGGCCACGCGCGCCTCTACATCGACCGCGTCTTCACGCTCCGCGGGATCGGCACCGTGGTCACTGGCACCCTGTGGTCGGGAACGATCGGCGAGGGCGACGTCCTCCGCGTCGAGCCCCGCGGCTTCGACGCGCGGGTGCGCAGCGTGCAGGTGCACGACCGGCCGGTGGAACGGGCGGAGTCGGGCCAGAGGGTCGCCGTCGCCATCCCGGGTGTCGAGCGCGATCGGATCGCCCGCGGCGATGCCCTCGTGACCCCGCGCGCCTTCCCGGTCACGTACCGCCTTGATGTCGCGCTCGAGGAGGTGGAGGACGTTCCGGCCGCGGTCACCCTCCATCTCGGCACGACCGACACGCCCGCCCGCCTCGTCCGGCACGGCCGCTACGCGCAGCTTCGGCTGGAGCGTCCGGTGGTCGCCGCCCAGGGCGACCGGGTGGTGCTGCGAACACGATCGACGGTCGGAGGTGGCGTCGTGCTCGACCCCCTGCCGCCGCGACGGCTCGATCCCGAGCGACTCGAGCGGATCGAGCGCGGTGAGACCGGCGCAACGGTCTACGCGCCGGTCCGGGTCGAGACCCTCAGCCACCTCGGGGACATCGCCGGGGTCGAACGCGCCGGCGAGTGGGTCTTCGCCCCGGCCTGGCTGGACCAGCTCCGAGAGGACCTGCGCGCGAAGCTCGCCGAGGCAGACCCGCGCGACCCGGGGATCGACGCCCCGGCTGATGCGTGGGCGTCCGCGATCGTGCCGCTGCTCGGCCTCGAGCGACGCGGCTCGCGTCTCTACCTCCCGGGCGCGACCGCGCGCGCCGACGGCGCGGACGAGCTGCTCGCTGAGCTCGACGCATCCGGGTTCATCCCTGTGAAAGTCGCGGATGCCCAGCTCGCGCGGCTGCTCGAACAGGAGGGCCGCATTGTCCGCCTCGGTGCGGGTGAGGCGATCGCTGCGGAAGCCTACGAGCGCGCACGGGCGGCCCTCGTCGAGGAGTGCACGGCCAGCGGACGGATCACGCTCGCCCGCTTCCGCGACCTGCTCGGCACCGGCCGGCGACCCGCCCAGATCCTGCTCGAGCGCTTCGACGCCGACGGGGTCACCCGGCGGATCGGCGACGAGCGCGTCCTCCGCCGCGCCGCCCGATGACGTTCTGGATCGTGCTGGCGCTCGTCGTCCTCCACGTCGTCGAGGGCACGTGGGCGCTCGTCCTGCTGGGCGTAACCGCGGTGTTCGAGATCTCGCAGACCGGCTTCTGGCTCTGGTACTCGTCGCGTCGCACCGCGCAGGTCGGCGCCGAGACCCTGCTCGGACGGGTCGTCGAGGTGGCACAGGAGTGCAGGCCGGTCGGGTACGTGCGCGTGCAGGGCGAGCTCTGGAGAGCGCGCTGCGCCGAAGGAGCGAGGCCGGGCGAGCGCGTCCTGGTCACCGGCCGCGACGGGCTGACGCTGGAGGTCGTGCATGAGCCTCACCCGGGCTGAGAACCTTGCCGCGCGGATCTCGCCGCACGGCGGATTACTCCCGCACGTCACCGGCGTCGACGGGGGCTGGGAGCTGCTCTCGCCGCTCGACGCGGAGGACGCCGCGCTCACGGGGCTGCCCTGGACCGGCGGCTTCGTCGCGGGCCAACTCTGGCTGATCGGTGAGCACGAGCGGGCCGCCGTCGTCACCGACCTGCTCCGTCCCCGCGCCGCGCAACCGACAACGCACGACCTCGGCTTCCTGTTCTGGCCGAGCGCAGTACTCGGCCTGGTCGCGACCGGCGACGACTGCCACCGGGTGCTCGGTCTGCGGGCGGCGGCGTCGCTCATCCGACGCGCGCTACCGAACGGTGTCATCCAGGTGATCGGGGACCTCGGTGACCCTGAGTACCGTGGCCGGACGATCGTCGACACCTGGCCGAACCTGCTCCTGCTCTGGTGGGCGGAGCGGCAGGGGATGACCGAAGCCGGCGAGGCAGCACGGGCGCACCTGGAGGCGACGATCCCCGTCCTCTTGAGGGAGGACGGATCGACCTTCCACGCTGCACGGATCGCCGACGACGGGCGGGTGGTCGACCGCGGGACGATCAACGGATACGCCGCGGACTCGACGTGGGCGCGCGGCCAGGCCTGGGCGATGCACGGACTCGCGACCGCCGCACGCGCGACCGACGAGTACCGTCAGGAAGCGGAGGTCGCGGCGCGCTGGTTTCTCGACCACGTGCCCGAGTCGCTCGTGCCGCCGTGGGATTTCGATGCGCCGCCGGGCGGACCGACGGACGCCTCGGCAGGAGCGATCGCCGCCTCCGCCCTCCTGGAGCTCGGCTGGGAGGATGAGGCCCGCCGACTCGTAGACGCCCTCGTCGCGTCCTGCCTCAACCCGGGCGACGGCGACGGGATCCTGCTCCACTGCTGCTATCGGCAGCCGATCGGGCACGGGCTCGACTGCGCGACCGTGTGGGGCGACTTCTTCCTGCTAGACGCGCTGCTGCGACTGGAGTCGCCCGACCGGCGGCTCGACCCGCTGTCCTAGCTACCGATCGAGCGCAGCCGGTCGAGCTCGGGCGGCGTCAAGCGCTCGAGGAGCTCGGCCGCTCGCACGTTCTCCTCCAGCTGCTCCGGCGAGGTCGCGCCGAACAGGACCGTCGCGACGCGGTCGTTCGCCAGCGCAAACGCGATCGCGAGCGCGGTCGGGGTCGTGTTCACCTCCGCTGCCAGCGCGCGCAGGGCCTCCGCCGCGTCGAGCACCGCCTGCAAGTCGGGATCGTCGATCTCTCCGGCCATCCGTCCCGGGGTCGAGCGATCGGCGTACTTGCCGCTGAGGACACCGCCGCAAAGGACGTATGACGCGACTACCGCCGCCCCCGACGCGTCGAGCGCCTCCTCCATCGCCGCACCTTCTACGTGGTCGCGAAGCGTCAGGTTGTACGGCAGCTGCGCCGCACACGGAGGCGGAACGCCCAGGTCCGCAGCCGTGCGCGCGGCCTGCGCGTGCTCCTCCGGCTCCCAGTTCCCCGTCCCCCACGCCCGCACCTTCCCGGAGGCGATCAGGCCGCCGACAGAAGAGACGACCTCGTCGATCGACGGCCCGTCGTTCGTGGCCCACGAGTACACGAGGTCCAGATAGTCGAACCCCATCCGCCGGAGTGACGCGTCGAGCTCCTCGGCGGCCGACTGCTCCGGCCAGAACTCCCACCAGAGCTTGTTGGTGACGGCGACGTCGTCTCGCTTCCATCCTGCGGCCCGGAACAGCTCACCGAAGACGACCTCCGAGTGGCCCGTCGATATTGGCGCCTTGCCCGTCTCGTCGTCGTAGCGCGCATCGTCAAGGAAGTCGATGCCGCGCTCCCGCGCCGCGCCCATCACCGCAAGGCCCTGCTCACGGCTGATCTGCTCGTAGGTGCGCCACGAGCCCAGCGCGAGCACCGAGACGCCGAGTCCTGACGAGCCCAGCGGCCTGTGCAGCAGTCCGCTCACATGCCGGCCGAGCCGAGCAATGCTTGGACGGCGTCCACGAGCTCGCGTTCGGTGAACGGCTTGCGCAACCGCGGCAGTTCGCCGCCACGCACGAACTGATCGCCGGAGTCGCCGGTCATGAGCAGCACCGGGACGTCCGGCTTGAGCTGCTGGGCCAGATCGGCGATTGCGTCCCCGCTCATTCCGGGCATGAGCACGTCGAGAACGAGGAGGTCGAAGTCCTCGCGCTCGATCAGCGCCGCGGCGGCCAGCCCGGAATGGGCGGCAACTGCCTCGAAGCCTGCCTCGTCGAGCGTCGCACGCAGGAGCTCGGCGAGATGGCGGTCGTCGTCGGCGACCAGGATCCGCGTCATCGGTCCCTTGTACCAAACCCTTCCGGACCGGTCCGTCCGGCGCCGTCGGGACCATGTGTGCGAATGGCGATGCAGGAGCGGTATCCGCTTCCGGCATTGGTCGGGGTCCCGACGGCGGAGGAGGTCGTCGAGGAGGCGCTCGTGCGTCTGCTGCGCGGCGGGAACTGGGAGGGGCTCGCCAACGAGATTGCCTGGGAGGCGGCGCGCTCGACCGGCGCGGAGCCGTCCTGCCTGGAGTGGCTGCCCGGGCTGGTCGGCCCCATCCTCGCGGAGCGGGTCGAGGGGGTGGAGTTCGTTCTGGACAGCGCGCGCGACGCGGCCCGCACGGAGCACCTCCGGGAATGGTCGCACGACGTCGCCGGTGCCGAGACGGCGGCGACGCTGGCTGCTCACGAGGAGGCAGACCGTCGCTTGGGACTCCTGTACCTGAACGTGCTCGAGTGGGCGATCGAGCTGCTCTGCGGCCGCCTCGACGACTCCTCGCTGCGTCGTGAGCGGGCGCCTTCCGACGCGGAGGTTCCCCTCGTCGTCGCCGACAGCCTGCAGGGGAAGCGACCGCGCTACGGCTGGCCGACGCGGCGTCGCGACCACGACCTCGAGCGCCCCGAAGCCGCCTAGGCCGCGGACGCGCGGCCGGCGCATGGGTCACCAGCGGCGCCGCAGGCGCTCCGCGTGAGCGAAGTAGCCACGTCCCGCCCAGCTCGACCAGAAGACGAGTGAGACGAGGATGACGACGGCGCCGAGGGCGAGCAGGCCGTAGCCGATCATCTGCGCGTTGGGTCCGGCGGTGGATGCGTCCAGCCCCCAGGCGAGGAC
>JBKPPY010000027.1:0-15180 GCA_046733845.1 Actinomycetota bacterium
AACGCCGGAACCGACCCGTACTCGACCGTATCCCGCGGCGTCGCGGTCACCCTCGTCGGCTCGGTGCGACCGGCCCCGACGACGGCGGGCTGGCGCGTTCGAGTCACCGTCAAGCGCTGCGTTGCTGGTCACTACACCAAGGTCTGGACGGGGACGACCCCGGGCCGCACGGGCGGCACGTTCCGGATCGCCTACACGCCGAAGAGCGCCGGGCTATTCATCGCCCGCGCCGACTACGGCAAGAACCCGAACGTCACGAGCCGCAAGGTCCGCGTTCAAGTGCGCTGACGCCACGCGGCGACCACGTAGGTGAACCGGTAACGAAGGGCGAGCCGCGCAAGCGGACCGCTTCGCTCTGCGGCGACGAGCGCGGCCACGACGGGACGCGGTAGTGCCCGAGTCTGGGGGACGAAGAACGGCTGCATGGCGACGCCGTCGAAGCCGGCCGAGCGGAGGTCCGCCACGACGTCGGCCGGAACGTACTGACGCGGGTTGACGTCAACGACGAGCTTGCGCTCCGTGAAGCCTGCGACGTGCCGGAAGAACGCGCGCCGGTCGCGCGTGTAGTAGAGCGCGCGGAAGAGCGTGGTCGCTGCGACCGGCCGGTCCGGCCGAAAGTCGTTCAGATCGGCATAAACGATCGAACGCCTCTTCGAAGCCGCCTCCTCGACCATCTTCGGGTCAGCGTCGACGCCGAGGTACTCGAGCCCCGGGAGGAAGTCGCCCAGGCCGCCGTCGCCGCAAGCGAGGTCGAGGAGGCGGTCGCCGCGTTCGAGCGGCGGGCCGAGCTCCAGGATCAGCTCCGCTCGGTGCCGAAGGTAAGGCACCGGGTCGGCATAGGCACGGTCGGTCCAGGTGGTCATCTAGTGCGCATATCTGCGATTCGCATATCTGCGAATGACGGTCTTGCGTATCGAATCGTACGCTTGATAGCGTACTGCGATGCCGGCGAACCGAAACCCGTTCCGCTTCGGCGACCTCGCCCTGGACGAGGCGTTCACCAATCGCGAGAGCGAGCTCCGCGCCCTCGAGGCGGACATCCTGAACGGGCAGAACGTGGTCATCTTCGCCCCGCGACGCTACGGGAAATCGTCGCTCGTGTGGCGGGCTGCCCAGCGCCTGACCGCAAAGAAGGTGCTCGTCGCCCAGGTCGATCTGATGACGGCGGCGACCAAAGAGCAGTTCGCCGCCAAGCTCGCCCAGGCGATCTACGAGGAGATCGCTTCGCCCCTCTACCGCGCGCGTGAGCGGGCCGCAAACGTCTTCCGCAGCCTGCGGATCACGCCGACCATGACCCTCGATCCGGTCGACGGTTCGGTTCGCTTCAGCTTCACCGCCGGCTACGCCCCCGAGGACGTGGACGCCACTCTTGAACGGCTGCTCCAGCTGCCGGCGGAGCTGTCCGCCGAGCGCAAACGGCGGGTATGCCTCGTCTTCGACGAGTTCCAGGAGGTGCTGGAGCTGGACCCGGGCCTGCCTGCGCTGATGCGCGCCGTCTTCCAGGCACAGCCCGAGGTCGCCCACGTGTACCTGGGCAGCAAGCGGGCGATGATGACGAGGCTCTTCAACGACGAGAACGAGCCGTTCTGGCGGAGCGCGAAGCTGATGGAGCTCGGGGTGATCGCGCCGGACGAGTTCGCTCCGTTCATCCGGGACCGCTTCGAGGCCACCGGCCGCCGGATCGGCGACGACGCGCTCGGCGGTGTGCTCGACGCGACCGGCGGCCACCCGTATGCGACCCAGGAGCTTTGCTACCACCTCTGGGAGGAGACGCCGTCGAGGCGAACGGCGCGGGAACCCGACCTCTCCGCCGCGATCGGCCGTGTCCTCCGTTCCGAGAACGCCCACTTCACGCTCATCTGGGACCGCGCCTCGCGCGTCCAGCGGGCGACGCTCCAGGCACTCGCCGCCGAGCCGCTCGTGTCCGCGACCGCCCGGGAGTTCCGCCGCCGGCACGGTCTGCCCGGCGGCTCGAGTGTGCAACGCGCGCTCGACGCCCTGGTGGCGGAGGAGCTCATCGTCCGCGTGGCGGCAGGCTCGTACCGGATCGCCGAACCGTTCCTCGCCGACTGGATCCTGCGCCTACCGGGCTAGTAAGCGTTCTGGGTGCTTGCGAACGAACCGCATGATCGAGCGCCAGTGCCAGAGCGTGCGCCGCGTCCAAAAGGTCTGATCGGTGAGAGCGTCCCAGCGGTGACGCACGACCGCATCCGGCACGTACCACCGCTCCCAGCCGGCCTTCGCCGCCCGGTAGCACAGGTCGATCTCCTCCCCGTACATCCGGAACCCTGCGTCGTAGCCGCCCAGCTCGACGAGCATCGACCGGCGGAGGAGGAGCGAGCCGCCGAGCATCCAGTCGGCCTCGTCCGGCTCGGTCGGCCGCTCGTCGAGGTTGTAGTGCGCGCGCTGGTGCTCGAGCGGCGGGAAAAGGCGGCGCAGCGGCGTGCGCCGGACGACGGTGACGGTCACGGTCGGGAAGCGGCGGCGCGACGGCTGCCATGAACCGTCCGGATTCACCAGCCGCGGCCCGGCGACGCCGCAGCGCGGACGGGACTCGAGAAAGGCGGCCAGCGTCGCTACTGCGCCGGGTTGGGGGACTGCATCCGGGTTGTTGACGAGCACAAGCTCGCCGCTCGTCTCGGCGATCCCGCGGTTCATGTTGGCCGCGTAGCTCAGTGCCCGGCTGTTTTGGACGACCCGAGCCCCGTGGGTGTCCTCCGGCAGGCTGCCGGGGACGTTCGCGATCAGGACGATCTCGTCGACCTGCGGCGCGAGCGCGGGCAGCGACTCGCCCAGCTCCTCGTGGTGGCCGTGGGAGACGACGATCGCCGAGATCACGCCGCCAGGGCCTCGCGGTAGACGTCGAGCGTCCGACGCGCCGTCTCCTCCCAACTGAACGCTTTCGCACG
The DNA here is from genome assembly GCA_046733845.1 of Actinomycetota bacterium. GTDB lineage: Bacteria > Actinomycetota > Thermoleophilia > Gaiellales > Gaiellaceae > DATBLE01. Next base: position 2,910 of record JBKPPY010000027.1, read on the forward strand.
TTCGAGGCCGGCGGCGACGAGCCGGTCGCGCTCGGTCAGCGCAGTGCGGACGGCCTCAGCCAGATCGCCGTCGGAGTAGACGGCGGCGTCCCCAGCTACCTCGCGGAGCGCAGCGTCGCCAGAAACGACGACCGGCGTCCCGCACGCCATCGCCTCGAGCACAGGCAGACCGAATCCCTCGTACCGCGACGGGAGGACCAACGCGGCGGCACCGCGGTAGAGGCTCGCGAGCTCGGACTTGTCGACGTAGCCGCGCAGATCGGCGCCGAGCGCGGCCAGCTCGCGTGCCAGCGCAGGCTCGCGCTCCGGGCCGGCGACGACCAGCGGAAGCCCGACCTCCTGCGCCGCACGGGCGGCGGCGAGCGGATCCTTTCGGGCCTGAACCGCGCCGACGTAGAGCAGGTAGCCGCTGCCAGCGACTTCACCCGGGCCGAAGGCGGGATCGACGCCGTGCGGCGTAACGGTGATCTTCTCCGGCCGGATCCCGTACAGGTCGACCAGGTCGCGTTTCGTCCGCTCGCTGACCGCGATCACCCGCTGGGCATGACGGGCCGCCCGCCGCACGACGCGCTTGAAGATCAGGCGATCGCGACGCCCCATCGCCACGGCGTCGCGCTCGAACGAGAGGTCGTGAATCGTCACTACGGCCGGGCAGGGGCAGCCAAGCGGGAGGGCATGCTCGAAGTGGGCGAGCGCGGGCCGGAGCCGGCGCAAGAGCCGCGGGAGCGACCAGGCCATGCGCAGCTCCTGCGAGCCGATGTCGAGGCGGACAGGGTCGACGCCGGCAGGAACGAGCTGCGGATGGCGTGTCACCGCCACGAACCGGAAGTCCCCGCCGCCGAGCTCGGGGAGCCGGCCAAGGAGGTTCTCGACGTAGGTCTCGTCCCCGGTCCGTTGCCGGCCGAGGACGTCCGCGTCGAGCACGACGAGCGGCTTCACAACGTCTCCTTCGGGCATGGCCGGGGTCTGACCCCGGCCGTGGCCGCAACCGACACGGCCGAACGGCCAGCTTTCTCCTGGTTATCCGGTGTGGTGTCCCACTTGGCCATGTCTGGGGTCTGACCCCGGCCACGGCTCATCCGGCCGACTCCTCGTACACGCTCCGAGTCGCTGCGGCGACTCGTGCCCATGTGAACTCGCGAGCACGGTCGAGCCCCATCCGGACCAGATCGTCGCGGCGTTCAACCGCCTCCTCGATTCCGGCTGCGATCGCCGAGGGGTCGCGCGGGTCGACGAGCACCGCTGCGCCGCCGGCCACCTCCTCGGTCGCCCCGCCGGCGCTGGTCACCACGGGCGTTCCGCACGCCATCGCCTCCAGCACCGGGATTCCGAACCCCTCGTAGAGCGACGGGTAGACGAGACAGCGGGCGCCGCGGTAGAGCGCGGCGAGCTCCTCGTCCGAGACGCGGCCCAGCCAGCCGTCGACCTGCACGCCGCCCCAGCCTTTGGCGCCGACAACGCGCAGTGGCGCGCCGAAACGCCGAGCAGCCTCCTGCGCCTCCCGGAGGTTCTTACGCGGCTCGAGCGTGCCGACAGCGAGCACGTAGTCGCCCTCCGCCTTCGGGCCGTCAGGTGTGAACAGCGGCTCGACGCCGTTTGGTATCACCCGGATCCGCTCCGGCGGCACGCCGAGCAGCTCGACGACCTCGCCGCGAGTGAACTCGGACACCGCGATCACACACCTCGCCGCCCGCGCCACCCTGGGAACGGCAAAGCGGCTGTAGCGCCGCGTCCACTGGTTGAACGTCCCTGGGTGGCGTAGGACGGCGAGGTCGTGGACCGTTACTACCACGGGGACGGAGCTGCGTACAGGGCCGCGGAAGGTGGGGCAGTGGAGGACGTCGACTCCACGTGCCTCCCGCGGCAAGCCGTGCGGATACCACCAGAGGTCGCGAACAACGGTGGCGGGCCGCCGGCGGCCGCCCCAGGACAGCCACTGGTACTCGTTGTGCGCGAGCAAGCCGCGGACATATCGTGCGGTGCCCGCCTGCGTCTGAACGAGCGGCGAGGTGTCGAGGGCTACGCGCATCGGAGAAACGCGTCAAGCATGACGCGCCCGGTCTCGTCCCAGCGGAACCGGGCGGCGTGGGCGAGGCCGCGCGGGACGAGCTCGTCGCGTCGCTCGAGCGCGTCCTCGACGGCGGCAGCGATGGCGGCCGGGTCGTCGGGATCGACGCGCACGGCCGCATCGCCCGCAGCCTCGTCCATCGACGGATGGGCGGACGCTACGACCGGGACGCCGGCGGCCATTGCCTCGACGATCGGGATGCCGAATCCCTCGAAGCGAGAGGGATAGACGAAGGCCGCGGCGCCTCGATAGAGGCGTGCGAGCTCGTCATCGCCGACGTAGCCGAGCCGGATGACGTCCGCACGGTCGAGCATCGGCTGCGGCCCCCAGCCGGCCGCCCCAACGACGGCCAGCGCGTACCCCGGCGGCAGCGCCGCAGCGAGGAGCGTCTCCAGGTTCTTGCGCGGCTCGAGAGTCGCCACGGTGAGGATGTACGGGCGGTCGGGTTGAGAGTGATAGTGATTCTCAATAGCCGGCGACGCAAGGTCGACGCCCGGGTAGGCGACCACGACCTTGTCCGGTTCGACCCGGAGCAGCTCGACCACGTCGCCCTTCGTGAACTCCGAGTTGACGAAGACGACGTCGCAGGTGCGGGCGGCGTTCCGGTACTTGGCGCCGTGCATTCGCTTCGTCCGGCCCTGCACCCACTCCGGGAAGCGGAGTGGGACGAGGTCGTGGATCATTGTCGAGCGGAGGCCTGTCTTCTGCGGCGGATACATCCAGTCGGAGAAGTGGAGCACGTCGACCGGGCCGAGAAAGCGCTCTACCGGGGGCCAGCCGATGCGGCTCCAGCCCTGGCGCCAGTGGTGCGCGAACGGGAGGAAGCGCAAGCGCGGCTCGACCGGTATCCCGGCAAGCGCGGCCGGGATCCGCCGCTTTCCCTGCGGGCTCGTCGGCGCGAACGGAACGACCTCGTGCTCGGCCCCTGCTGCAACAACGAGACCGGCGAGGGAGCCGCGGATGTAGTTGCCCACCCCGGTCCGCGGGTGCGAGAGCGGCGAGACGTCGAAGGCGATCCGCACTACGACGGCTTGTAGGTGAAGCGCGTGAAGTGGACGCCGAGCTCCCGCGGGTCAGGGTTCTGCCCCTTGGTCACCACCTTCGGGACCGCGGTCGGCGAGACTGTGAAGCGGACGACGCACGACTCGCCCTCGGTCCGGAGCGGAACCTCGAGGAGCTTCGTCGCGGTCGGCGCGACCTGCGTACGCGCAACCTCGCGGCCGCCCACGGACGCGACCACGGTCGTCGGCTTCGTGAACAGGGACGGGTCGGACTGAAGGGTGACGACGACCGACCCGCCGCGGCAGTGGTGCCGCGTATAGGTGACCTCACGGCCGGACCACGTGTCCTGCGGGTACAGGCCGTCGACCCGGGAGACCTGCTGCAGCGGCCCGAAGACCCGCCTGACGACGATCCCCTTGCGCGTGTCCTCGGCGACGACGCGGCCACGAACGTCGACCGTGCCGTCGGTGAGCACGTAGTCGGCGTGGACGACCTTGCCGTCCGGCCCGCGCATCAACCCGGTCTCCGGGTCCGTGCTGAGCGGTTTCTCCGGAAGGTCGCCCTGGAGCGGGGAGCTGGTGTAGTAGAAGTGCCGCACGGTGCGATTGAAGAACTCGTTCTCCCAGACCGAGTACTTGTCGGTGTTGCCGGACCAGATCAACGCGACCTGGGCGTCGCCGCCGACCGCCCGGTCGACCCAGTCGGGGTGGGCGGCGGTTATCCCCTGGAAGAGGTCGAGGATCGACGTCTGCCGGTACTTGCCCTCGATCGGCTTCTGCGAGACGCCGAAGTAGACGAACACCAGCAGCGGCACGACGAACGCGTAGCGCACGGGGACGAACAGGAACAGGAGGCAGGCGCCGAGCGACGCGACGAGTACGAGCCAGTGCAGGTTCGCGATCCCGCCGAACGACGGTGCCGCCGACCAGAGCGCAACCAGAGCGGTCGTGTCGGAGACGGCCGGTAGCCCGATCAGCTTCGTGTACGGCAGCACGGTGACCGCCGCGACCGCGATTGCAGCAGTCGGATAGGCAACCAGCCGCGGACGGGGACAGCCGCGCTCGACCCAGAGAATGAGGGCGGTCAGGAACAGGGGTGCGACGTAGAACATGTTCCGCTCCTCCACCCGCAGCGACTGCTCGGACGCGAACGTAGCCACCTCGAGCACGAGCCAGAAGGAGAGGGTCACGGCCGCCGCCAGGAAGGCACGCTCGGGTCGCGGCCGTCCACGCATGGTCAGCGCGAGCACGACCAGCGCAACGAACGGCACGACGCCGAGCGACAGGATCAGCTCCTCCCAGTGGTAGAGCCACCAGTGGAGGACGCCGCCCGCGGTGTACCCGGCATGGCCGGCGACCTCATATGCGCCGAAGACGCCGAAGACCGATGCGCCGCGCCCGACCTGGACGACGACGACAAGGAGCACTGCGGCGGCGCCGGCGGCGAAGAACCAGCGGAACTCGCGTAGGGCACGCCGCCCCGAGACCAGGAACGGCGCAGTCGCGACTGCGGGCAGAATCGCGACCGCCTGCGCCCGGGTGAGGTAGGCGAGCACGAACGCGCCGAAGAGCAGGAGCGTCCGGGTGAGATCCGGACGCTCGAGCCACGCCACCATCGCCAGCGCCGCGAGCAGGAAGGCCGGGTAGAAGGCGTTCTCGGTCATCAACATCCCCGCGAAGAGCAGCGTCGGAACCGACATCGCCAGGACGGCCGCCCCGAACGCGTAGGGCCGCGAGCAGACCCGCCGGGCGATCAGGTACGCAGGGACGGCCGCCAGCGAGACGACGACCGCGTTGATCGCCTTCGCCGCCGCGTACGCCTGCGGAATTCGATCGAAGAGCGCCCACGCCGGGCTGAGCAGGGCCGGGTACACGAGCCCGTAGGCGGCGGTGTGCTCGCCGCGGAGCAGGAAGCGGCCGCCGTCCGCGAAGCTCTTGGCCAGCTCCGAGTAGACGAGCTCGTCGACCATGATCCAGGGCGCGACGATTCGGCGGGCGAGCGCGTAGCGAATGCCGGCGGAGACGACCACGAGCCCGGCGACCCAGACCCACATCGGCACGGCGCGGACGAGCTCGACTGCGCGCGTCCGTGGCTGAGCAGCGGTTTCAGTCGCCAAGACCGACCTCGCGCAGCCTCGCCGCGAGGACGGCCGCGTCCTCCCCGTCGATGCCGACGTCCGCGGCGGCAGAGGCGACCTCGTGCAGCACGCGCTCTTGGACGGTCGGCCCGCCGGCGAACGACTCGAGCGCGGCCGCATACGCCTCCGCGACCAAGTCGACCCGGTGCTCACGCTCGATCAGCTCGCGCGCGCGGGCCCCCATCGCTGCGCGGACATCAGGGTCGGCGAGCGCCTCCAGTGCAGCGACCAGCGTGTCGTCCTCGCGTTCGTCGACCGGCACCTTCAGCACTGCCTCGCGGGGCAGCTCGGCGAACCAGCCGACATCGCTCACGACCAGCGGCTTGCCGAGCGAGAGCGCCCGGATCGCGCTGCCCGAGGTCTCGCCCATCGTCGGCGAGCGGAGCGAGACGATCGCGTCGCAGGCGGCCATCAGCGCCCAGAGCTCGTCTTCCGGGACGTAGTCGCGATGGAGCGCGCCGTCGGGAAGCTCGAGCCGCGCGAGCCGGGTGGCCAGCGACCCGACCAGCAGCAGCCGCGCGCCGGGGCGTCGGTCCCGCAGTCGGGCGAACGCCGCGACCAGTTCCTCAACCCGCTTGCTCTCGTTCAGATGGCCGAAACAGCCGTAGAGGGGATCGCCGTCGACGCGGGCGGGCTCGAGCTGAGGCACGGGCCAGGCCGGGTGCGGGATGCGGACGATCGGGCCGCGGTAGCCGGCCTCGCGCGCCCGCTGCTCGACATAGTGCGAGTGCACGATCAGCGCGGTTGCGTGGTCGAGCACCTCGCCGGCGAGCGGGAAGTCCTCGGGGCGCGTCTCCCAGAGTGGCGGCAGCTTGTTGTCGAGCACTGCGTAGGCGAGCAGCCGGCCGACGAGACCGCCCTCCCGCTCCATCGCAGCGAGATACCCGGCCGCGTCGCCGCGGGCGAACGTGAGGCCGACGACGAGGTGGTGCAGGACGAAGTCGTGGAGGACGACGACGCCGGGCCGCCGGCGCAACGCTTCGACAATCCAGCCGTGCGCGTCGGCGTCGTTGCCGACGTGGTAGAGCCGGACGTCGGCGGTCGGGTCGCGGCGGAAGCGGCCGGGCCTTGCGACGACGACCTCGATCCGCTGCTCGAGCTCGGGCAGGAGGAGCGCCGAGTAGTCCGCGATTCCCGAGCGCGAGGGCGGCAGCGGCGCGTAGTAGGCGACCTTCATGCGGCAACCGCCGAGACCATCGAGCGCAGCGCCTCGGCGTAGAGGTCGGCGGTTCGGTCGAGGCGATGCTCGGTCGAGGCGACGCGTGTCGCTGCGTCGCTCATCTGCTCGTTGCCCGCCGCGCGGCGGATCGCCTCCAACAGGGCGTCGATCTCACCGTCGCCGACCGGCACCTTGATCGCGACCTCGTCGGGCAGCTCCCGGAATGCGCCGACGTCACTGACGATCAGCGGCTTGCCCACCGAGAGCGCACGGACGGCCGAGGCCGAGGTCTCGCCCATCGTCGGCCAGCGCAGCGAGACGACCGCGTCACAGGCGGCGAGCAGTCGCCAGAGCTCATGCTCCGCCACGTAGTCGCGTCGGATGACGCTCGGCGGCAGCTCGATCAGCGGCAGTCGCGGCGACCAGGAGCCGACGAGCAACAGCCGCGCATCCGGCCCCAGCCGCGCAAAGGCCTCGAGCAGCTGCGGAATGCGTTTGCTCTCGTTGACGTGCCCGAAACAGCCGAGCACGGGACTGCCGTCGATCGACTCCGGAACGATCGGCGGCACGGGCCAGGCCGGCATCGGCACGCGCCAGATCGGGCGGTCGTAGCCGGCATCCCGTGCGAGGCCCTCGACGTAGTCCGAGTGGACGATCAGGCTCGTGGCCGCGTCGAGCACCCCGTGGGCGAGCGGGAACTCCTGTGCCCGGGTCTCCCAGAGCGGCTCGATCCGGCCCTGCTGGACCGCCAGCCCGAGCTCGCGGCCCTCCTGCCCAGCCTCGCGCTCCAGCGCCGCGCAGTAGCCCTCGACGTCGCCGCGCGCAAGGGTGATCCCGGAGACGAGATGGTGCAGGACGAACTCGTGGAGCACAACGACGCCGGGGCGTCGCTCGAGCGCCTCGACGATCCAGCCGTGCTCCTGCGGGTCGTTGCCGACGTGGTACAGGGCAATATCGGCCCTGGGCGTGCGACGGAACCGTCCCGGGCGGGCGACGACCACGTCCATCCGTTCCCGGAGCGCAGGCAGCAGGAGCGCCGAGTAGTCCGCTATCCCCGACTGCGACGGCGGCAGCGGCGAGTAGTACGCGACTTTGACGGCTTCGTCTGTCACGCCAGCAGTCTGTCGATCGTCGCGGCCCAGTTGACGCGCTCCGCGATCTCGTGGCCCGCTCGGCCCCACAGGGCGGCGTCGTCCGGGTTGAGGCTCGCGAAGGCGGCAGCCAGCTCCTCTGCCCGTGGCTCACAGACGAGGCCCGTCACGCGGTTCGTGACGATCTCGAGCGGACCGCCCGCGTCGGTCGTCGTCACGACGGGCTTTTCGGCGAGGAACGCCTCGTACGGCACCATGCCGAAGTCCTCGTCGACGGGCGCGTAGAACACGGCCAGGCAGCGCGCGTAGAGGTCGGTCAGCTCTTCCTCGGAGACCCGGCCGGCGAAGCGGACGTTGCCGTCGGCGAGCGACTCCAGCCGTTCGCGGTCAGGGCCGTCGCCCGCGATCACCAGCGGCGTTCCGGACTTCGCCGCCGCCTCGATCAGGAGGTCGATCCGCTTCGCGCGATCGAGCCGGCCGACGGAGAGGACGAAGTCGCCGTACTCGTCGCAGCGGTACGCAAGCTCCTGGGGCGGGTGCGGCATCACCTCGGCAGCGATTCCGGTCGAGCGCTCGAGGCGATCGGCGACGTTCCGGGAGGTGGCGAAGACCTTCCGTGCCTCGCCGAGGGCGATCCGGTCGAGCTGCTGCACCTTGCGCCGGATCGCGCGGTCCTCGGGCGACTCGCCGAACTGACCGAGCGCCGTCCGGTCGAGCTCGTACGCCTGGCGGAACTGGTGGACGAGCCAGACGACCTTGTTCGGGTGACGGACGACGTAGGACGGGAACTTGGTCGCGATCACGAGGTCGATCCGGCGACCGTCCGCCTCCTCGAGGTCGACCAGGCGCCAGAGGAAGGTCTGCGTCAGCACGCGCTCGCCCGGATACCACTTGAACGGGACGCTGACGAGGTCGGCATCGTGACCTCGGCGGCGCAGCTCGGCGACGAGGTCGTCGGTGAAGATCTCGACGCCGCCGCGGGCGAACGCGACCTGGGGGCGGCAGACGGCGATTCTCAAGTTCTGGCGACTATCGCGTAGTCGAGCGGGGCGAAGAGGATCTCGCGGATCCGCTCGTCGACGTCGTCGGCGTGACGCGGCGCATTCAGGAAGCGAGTCTCGACTGCGTGGAACCCCGCCTGGGTCGCCAGGAGCCCGAGGGTCTCCGGGACGAGCGGCTGCGCGTGGGTGAGGTCGGCGAAGTACGACCGGAGGGCGAGCGGCGAGAGTGGGTTGATCGTCTCGGCGATCAGGAGCCCGCCGGGTCGAAGCGTGCGCACGGCGAGCTCGAGGAAGCGGAAGAGCACGGCCGGGGGCAGGTGCTCGACGACCTGGCCCGCGAAGATCCCGCCGAGACTGGCGTCCGGGAGCGCGCCGAGGTACGCCAGCGCGTCGGACTGCTCGACCTCGAGCCCCTCTCCCCGCGCGTACGCGACCATGTCGGCGTCGGCGTCGACCCCGCGGGCCTCGATGCCGGCATCGCGGAGCAGGCCGAGCAGCTCGCCGCGGCCGCAGCCGACGTCGAGCACAGGGGCCGCATCCCGGAAGTCGTCCACGTACGGGCGCTGACGTTCGCGAACCTCGGCGGTCGAGCCGCGCATCTTCGCCTCGAAGGCGAAGTAGTCCGGAACGGCCGCCGCGGCCGGTTGCTCGGCGACGGTTTGCGGAGCCGCGGCGCTTGCGCCGGCGCCGCGCCGCTCGACGCGGGTCAGCCGCTCCTCGAGCTCGCCGAGCGTCCGCTCAGCCTGCGCGCGCGAGTTCTGGCTCCGGTCCACTTCCTCCAGGATCCCGTCGACCATCTTCAGGACAACGTCGTTGAACGAGCGCTGCTCGGCCGCCAGCGGCTCCACGTACCAGCGGAGAAACGGCCGGAGGATTTTCTTCAGCGGGTAGGCAGCCCACCCCTTGAGACCGGGCCGCCGCTCGAGCGGTCGGTCGGCCGAGACAGCCCAGAGCCGCTCGGCGCGGTGGCGGGCGGCGAGCAGGCGGCCGCGCCCCTCGGCTGTACCGTTTCGACCGCCTGCGAGCTCCTCGCGAAGCCGCTCGACGAGTGCATTCACGTCCAGCTCTGACGCAGCAGAAACCCCGGCCGAAGCAGGGGCAGAGGACTCGGCACGGGGCATCGGTCCATTGTAGGAGCGCCTCGTTACGGCCCTGTTAGGCCAGGGTGTGCACAGCCCTGTGGACGACTTGTTACACAAACGTTCAACCCCGGTCTCAGAGACTGGGTGTCAAACGCCACAAGCTGTCGCACGGCCACTCGGGATCGGAGCGGCTTCGGCCGGGGGCCTGGTTAACTCGTGCTCGTGATCGGCATCTCGATGCTGACGCTCGTGCCGGGGATCGTCGGCGGGTCGGAAACCTACGCGCGCGAGCTCTGCAGGGCGTTGGGGCGGGTCGGGCAGCACGACTACCGGGCGTTCGTGCCGACGATCGCGCCCGACGCCGCGGACGGGCTCCCCGCCACCGTCGTCGACGAGTACCGCGCCTCGGGCTCCACGGCCGGGCGGATCGCGGCGATGTCACTGGCGGCAGCCGCGCCCGGGCGGCTCCGCCGCGCGCTGCGGGCGTCCGAGCTCGACGCGATCCACTTCCCACTGAGCGTGATGTTGCCCCCGCTGGACGCTCCGCCGGCGGCGACGACCGTCCTCGACGTGCAACACGAGGCCTTCCCCGAGTTCTTCTCGCGGGGGGAGCTGGCCTATCGCAAACGCGTCTACGGGTGGACGGTCCGGAAGAGCCGGATCGTGATCACGATCTCCGAGCACGCGCGCGGGGCGCTGATCGATCGGCTCTGCCTCGAGCCGGAGCGCGTGCGCGCCATCCACCTCGCCGTCGACCACGAGCGTTTCCGGCCGGATGGGCGCCCACGGGAGCGATTCCTGCTCTACCCGGCGAACGCGTGGCCGCACAAGAACCACGCCCGGCTGTTCGAAGCGTTCACCGTGGTCCGCCGCGAACGGCCGGAGCTCGGCCTCGTCCTAACCGGAGCCGGCCACGAGCGCCTCGCCCTCCCGGACGGGGCCGAATCACGCGGCCACGTGAGCCTCGACGAGCTGGTCGGGCTCTACCGCAGCGCGGCCGCGCTCGTCTATCCGAGCCTGTACGAGGGCTTCGGGATCCCCTGCGTGGAGGCGATGGCCTGCGGCTGCCCAGCGGCCGTCTCGGACGTCGCGTCCCTCCCGGAAGTGTGCGCCCACGCCGCCGTCTACTTCGACCCGCTCGACCCCGAGTCGATCGCGGACGGGATCCGGACCGTCCTCGACCGTCCGCCGCCGGGCGGGATCGAACGGGCGGCGCTGTTCACGTGGGACGAGTGCGCCCGCCGACACGACGAGGTCTACGACGAGCTGATCAGCTGATCGCGGCGCAGCCGCTCGAGGTCGGCGTCGACGAGCAGCCGGACGAGCCCCTCGAACTCGATCGTCGGCACCCATCCGAGCCTCGCCTGCGCCTTCGAGGAGTCGCCGACGAGGTCGTGCAGCTCGGCGGCGCCGCGACGCAGCGACTCGTCGATCTGCACGTATGCGCGCCAGTCGAGGCCGACGTGGGCGAATGCGAGCTCGACCAGCTCGCGGACGCTGTGTGGTACGCCGCTCGCGATCACGAAGTCCTCCGGCTCGTCCTGCCGGAGCATGAGCGCCATCGCGCGGACGTAGTCGCCGGCGTAGCCCCAGTCGCGCCGCGCGTCCAGATCGCCCAGCCAGAGCTCGCCTGCGAGCCCCAGCGAGATCGCCGCCGCCGCGTGCGCGATCTTCCGGGTGACGAAGTCCAGCGGACGACGCGGGGACTCGTGGTTGTAGAGGATCCCGGAGCAGGCGTAGAGGGCGTACCGTCGCCGGTACGAACGCACGATCAGGTGCCCGTAGGCCTTCGCGACGCCGTACGGCGTCACCGGCAGCAGCGCGGTCTCCTCGGTCTGGGGCACCTCGCGCGGCTCGCCGAAGATCTCGGACGAGGACGCCTGGTAGAAGCGGATCTCCGGGTCGACCAGCCGGATCGACTCGAGCAGGGCGGTCACCCCGACGGCTGCGAACTCGGCGGTGAGCACCGGCTGCTTCCACGACATCGGCACGAACGACGGCGAGGCGAGGTTGAAGACCTCGTGGGGCCGGCATTCGCGCAGCGCGTCGACGAGCGAAAGCTCGTCAAGCAGCTCGGCCTGGACGAGCTCGATCCGGTCGCGGATCGCGGCCAGGTTGTCGAACTGCTCGGACGTCGCCCGCCGGACGATCCCGACGACCTCGTAGCCCTCGTCGAGCAGCAGCTCGGCGAGCAACGATCCGTCCTGGCCGGCGATGCCGGTGATCAGCGCGCGCCGCGCAGCCATCGGGCCTAGACGATAGCTTCCGCGCATGTCGCTGACCGATGACCTCCGCGTGGCTCCGCCGGGGCTGCACGGCCGGTCGGAGTTCTGGGGGCTCGCGTGGGAGGCGCTGGCGTTCATCGAGCGAACGGTGCAGCCCGGCATGGCGACGCTCGAGACGGGCGCGGGCGCGAGCACGATCGTCTTCGCTGCGCGCGGTGCCGACCACGAGACGGTGACGCCGTCGCAGGAGGAGGCAGACCGTATCGTGGCCGAGTGCGAGCGCCGCGGAATCTCGACCGCGAACGTCACCTTCCGGATCGGCTTCTCGGCCGACGTCCTCCGCGACTGCCCGGGTCGCCCGCTCGACCTCGTGCTCGTCGACGGCGCCCACGCCTTCCCCTACCCCACGCTCGACTGGTGGTTCCTGGCGCCGCACCTGAAGGTCGGCGGACTGATGCTGCTCGACGACGCCTTTATGCCCCCGGTCGCCGCCGTCGTCGACCACC
>JBKPPY010000028.1:0-4227 GCA_046733845.1 Actinomycetota bacterium
CCGCCCCCGCGCCCCGGGCAACGGAGGTAAGCCGCTGGCAGCAGACCGCCCTGAGCGAGGGAGTGGGTGTCCACTCCGGCCTCGGCAGCGGCTGGGGGATCGCGCCCGGTGCCTGAGGTGGGCTTGCTTACAGGGCGCTTGTGCAATAGAACACACGCCGCAAACCCATCGCGCTCGAAAGAGGAGGGCTCGTGGCCGTCGTAAAGATCATTGAGCTGGTCGGAAGCTCCAAGAAGTCTTCGGATGACGCCGCACAGCAGGCGCTGAAGCAGGCCCAGAGCTCGCTTCGAAACATCCGCGCGATTGACGTCGTCTCCACCGGGTTGCGCGGCGAGAACCTGGACGAATGGCGGGCCCACGTCCGGGTCGCATTCCTCGTCGAGGGCACGGACGTCGACTGATCTAGGCGTGGGAGGAGAGGTGGCGGCGGGTGCCGGCAGGGCGGCTCCCGCCGCCTCTTGATCCGTCCCTCCTGACGGCCTACCCTGCCCCGAATCGGCGACCAGGGAAGGGAGCCATGTTCGGAAGGATCCGCCCAATTAGGGGACAGAGGGTGAGGCGCACGTGGGTCGGACTGCTGGCGGCTTGCGCCGTCGTACTCGGATCCTCCGCGACAGCGAGTGCGACCCCGCTCTCCTACAGCTTCGATTCGGACAATCAGGGTTGGACCCAGAATCAGGATCAGGCGAGCATGGACTTCCTGCCCGCGGGCTTTCAATCAACGGGAGGCAACCCGGGGGGCCACCTGCAAGCGTGGGACAGGGGGCCGGAGAACGGCTGCCCGGGAAACGATCCGTGTGAGTTGCTCACCTTCTACAGCCCCACCGTCACCCCGCTGAGTGCGAACTACAACGGACTCGCCTCGTTCGACCTGCGATCCCCCGACGCCGATCCGCAATTCGCCGCCGAGCTTCTCCTCCTGGCCGGCGGCGACAACTACCTGGATGGCCTTCTCCCCGTTCCCCTCAACCAGGACTACAACCATCTCTCCATCCCGCTCAACGAGAGCGCCAACTGGTCGGTCTGCGCGTACGCCGGCGGATCGTGCACACCGCCGAGCCAGGCGCAATTCAAGAGCCTGATCGGGGCCACCGATCAGATCGCCGTGATGGTCGACATCGCAAGCCCCGGCAAAGACGGAACCGGGGAGAGCTACGACCTCGACAACGTCACCCTCACGGAGGGCGCGCCGACGCCCGTCACGCCCGGACCCCCGCAGGAGAACAAGAAGAAGTGCAAGAAGAAGAGAAGGCGGGCGGCGGGCGCAAAGAAGAAGTGCAAGAAGAAGAGAAGGCGGGCGGCGGGCGCAAAGAAGAAGTGCAAGAAGCGGCAGTTCGGAAACAGGACATTCAGAGGCTGACCAGCGGCGCCTCGATTTCGCCCTCGCGCCAGCGCTCATACAGCGCGCGGCAGATCGCCAGGTCCTGGATGGCGAGTCCGGTGGAGTCGAAGAGCGTGATCTCGTCGGGCGTGCGGCGGCCCGAGGCATTGCCCACCAGGACATCGCCCAGCTGGGTCACCCGATCCCGCTCGACCAGCCCGGCATCCACTCCGTTAGCCAGCTCGCCGCCGGCGCTCGCCTGCTCCCACTCGTCGCAGAAGAGCCGGCAGCGCTCGATCGCCTGAAGGTCGACCTCCTGCTTGCCGTGCGCGTCGGCGCCGAGCACCGCGAGGTGCTGGCCCGGGCGCAGATCCGCGTCGAGGATCACCGGCTCCTCACCGGGCGTCACGGTGACCACGACGTCCTGGGCGGCGGCCTCGCCGCGGTTGCCCGCCCGCCAGGCGAGCTCGTCCGCCAGTGCCTCCGCCGGATCGACTCGTGGGTCGGCGCAGACGCCGGGCCCGTAGCCCGCCGCCGCCAGGCAGCGGGCCGCCCAGCCGCCATTCACGCCGCAGCCGATAATCCCGACGGACTTCGCATCCTCTCCCGCAAGCGCCCGGGCCGAGACCGCCGCCGCGGCACCGGTCCGCAGCGAGGTCACCGACGAGCACTCGATCACGGCGAGCTCCTCCCCGGTCTCGGCATCGGAGAGCAGGGCCTCGCCGCGGACCACCGGCAGTCCCTTGGCGCTGTTCCCGGGAAACGAGGTGACCCACTTGAGCAGGGCGAGGCCGTCGCCCAGCGCCGGCATCGCCCGGAAGTCGCCATACGGCGGGCTGTCCAGATAGACCTTCGCCGGCATCGTCCATTCGCCGCGCCCGTAGCGCTCGAAGGCCTCGCGGGTTCGCTCGATCGCCCTCGCGGGGTCGATCGCAGCGAAGACGGCCTCACCTGAGATGACCGGGATCTCGGTCACGCCCGCGATTCTGCCGCGATGAGTCTCGGCGCGTCCGCGGGTCTCAATTGGTGAACTCACTGAAACGAGAGGAGCAACGATGCTCGAGAACAGCAAGGCGTACAGCGGATTCGCCGTGACGGACCTGGAGAAGACGAAGCAGTTCTACGGTGAGACGCTCGGGCTCAAGATCAGCGAGCTCGACGTCGGAGCGCCAGAGCCGCTCTTGGAGCTTCACCCCGGCGGCGATCGACCGGTCCTGATCTATCCGAAGGGCGATATGACGCCCGCGAACTACACGATCCTCAATTTCCCCGTGGACGACGTGGACGCGGCGGTCGATCAGCTCGCCGAGAAGGGCGTCGAGTTCGAGCGCTACGAGGGCTTCGACCAGGACGAGAAGGGGATCGATCGCAGCGGGCCCGCCGGCGGCATCGCCTGGTTCAAGGATCCGGCGGGCAACATCCTCGCCGTGCACGGCCAGATGTAGGCCGGAGGCGGGCGCGGCTAAGCTCAACGGTCGCGCCCGCCATAATCACCTGAAACTCGATCAGGTTTGCTAGATTGAGCGGGCGGCAAACGCCGGGCAGCGCGACGTCGACGAAAGGAACGCCGGTTTTCCATGGAGCCCGTCTCGACCCCTGAGAAGAAGGGCGCTCAGCCCAGTAACGGCAAGGCCCGGCCCGCCAAGAAGCTCGCGGATCCCGCCTCGCTGAAGCAGGACCCGGGCAAGAAACAGCAAGGCAAGGGCAAGATCGGATCCCTCGAGAACCCCGAGGTCTACGAGAACGTCCCGGGCCACGTAATCCCGATACTCGAGCGCGAATTCGACGACTTCGACACCGAGGCGGCCAGCTTCCTGCGCGGGGAGCAGACCGAAGAGCAGTTCATCGGCTTCCGCCTCAAGCAGGGCGTCTACGGCCAGCGCCAGCCCGACGTGCAGATGATCCGCGTAAAGCTGCCTTTCGGCGGCGTCAGCCCGGAGCAGATGGAGGCCTTTGCCGACGCGATCGAGCAATTCGCGCCACTCAACAAGGGCCACATCACCACCCGGCAGAACATCCAGATCCACCACATCCCCCTCGCCGACGCCGCCGAGTTCATCCGGCAGATCAGCGAGGCAGGTCTCTCCTCCCGCGAGGGCTGCGGGAACACGATCCGGAACGTGACCGGCGATCCCTGGGCCGGCGTGGCCGACGACGAGCCCTTCGACATCACCCCCTACGCGGCGGCCTATTCCCGCTACTTCGTCCGCCACCCGACCACGCAGCTGATGCCCCGCAAGGTGAAGACCGCCTTCACGGCGAGCGATGCCGACCGCGCAATCACGGGAATCCACGATGTCGGCTTCATCCCCAAGGTCAAGGAGGTCGACGGGGAGCAGGTGAAGGGCGTCGAGGTCCGGATCGGCGGCGGCACCTCCATTCAGCCCCGCATCGCCCCCACCCTCTACGACTTCGTCGAGCTCGACAACGGCGACTACCTGAAGGTCACAGAGGCCGCGCTGCGGATCTTCGACCGCCAGGAGTGGCTGCGCGAGAACCGGATGCGCGCCCGCATCAAGGTACTAGTCGACAAGATCGGCATGGACGCCTTCCGCGAGCTGGTCGATGAGGAGCTCAATGGCGAATGGGTCGACGAGCGCGACTTCTCGATCGACCACCTGGTCTACGTCCACGACGAGGAGCCCAACGCCCCGGCCGTCCCGGAGAGCTACGGCTCACCGAACGGCGACAAGAGCGAGTTCGACGCCTGGGTCGACGCGAATGTCGCGCCGCAGCGCCAGGAGGGGTTCGTCACCGCGACCGTCAAGGTGACGCGCGGCGACCTCACCCCCGACCAGTTCCGTGGCCTCGCCCAGGTCATGCGCGACTTCACGGGCGGCCACGCCCGCACCACGGTCCAGCAGAACCTCGTGCTGCGCTGGCTGCGGCCCGAGTCCCTCTATGAC
>JBKPPY010000029.1:0-21937 GCA_046733845.1 Actinomycetota bacterium
TCATCTGGGTGATCAAAGTCCAGGGCGCGCTCAACCGCTTCTGGGAAAGCAAGGGGGCGACGGCCTAGGCGAAAGCTCTCGGCGCGGGCTAGGCAGGCGCTTCCGCAGTACGCGGCGCTTCGCCGGCCCGCGCCGACCAGGTCCCGCCGGCGGCGAGGATCCCTCCCGCGAGTGCAAGCCATGCGCCCACCTGCAGGTCGCCCAGGTCGTTGAACGCAGTCCAGACAGGATCGAACGCGACGAGGCCGAGCAACACCAGCGTCAGCGCGACGTCGAAGCCGCGGGTCTGCACGCCGAACGTCGTCGCGACGAACACGGCCGCCGAGGCGACGGCCAGGACGAGCATCAGGATCCCGACTCCGTGGCCGTAGGTCGGCGGGTCCCAGTAGCTCCACCCAGATGCACTGGTCGTCTGCTCGGCATCGAGGAAGATTCCCGGGAACACGAGTGCGATTCCGATTCCGGTGACGGCGGTGGCCAGTGAAACTCCAGCCGGCGTCGTGCGCGCCTCGCCCGATCTGACCAGCAGGACAGCCGAGGCGGCGGCGATCAGGAGGGCACCGCCAAGGCACAGCCACAGGCCGGCATCGGTGTGATCCCAGGAGTCGAATGCCGTCAGGGCCGGCAGCCACGCCCAGTAACCGACGAGCGTCGCGCCGACCGCGAACAGCCAGGTGTCCATCGCGACGCCGAGAAAGGCGGCCGCAACGAGGAGCAGTGCACTTGCGCCCAGGACCAGACCGACCCAGGCGAGGGTGCCGTCGACGTCCCGGTAGCTCGCGTCCAGAAACGCGTCGAGGAACACCCCGACGATGATCAGCACGCCGCCGACCGCCGCGACAAGCCGCAACGCGGCGGCGCTCATCCTCTCCTCCCTGCCACGCGCGGAGCCTCGCAGACCGCTCAGATCTTGTCCAGAATCGCCTCCCGCTGAGAGGGCGAACCTCGACCACGGAACTCCTGGCCTTGGCAGTTCCTCGCGCGGAGCGCGAGCGAGCGGCCGGGCTTTGCCCGGCCTGCGAAGCGATCTAGCCGACTACGGCTTTGCGCCCTCGGGGGGCGGCGGCTGCGAGAGCGCGCCCGGCAGCGGGAAGGGCTTCGGCTGAGGCCGCGGCCGCTTCTCGCGCTGGGCGGGCTCCGGCTCGGGCGCCGGGGCCGGCTCCTCCGGGAAGACGTCGGCCTCGGATTCCCCGGCCAGAAGCCGCTCGAACTGATCCTTGTCGATCGTCTCGCGCTCGATCAGGATCGCCGAGAGGCGATGCAGGTCGTCCATGTGGTCGCGCAGCACCTGGTGCGCGGTCGAGTGCGCCTCCTCGATCACGCGGCGGATCTCGTCGTCGATCTCGCGGGCGATCTCCTCCGAGTAATCGGGCTCGGCGCCCATCTCGCGACCGAGGAACGGCATATCGTGGTTGCGGCCGAGGACGCGCGGGCCGAGCTTCTCGCTCATCCCGAAGCGCATAATCATCTGCTTCGCCGTCGAGGTGACCTGCTCGAGGTCGTTCGCGGCGCCGGTCGTGACCTCGTGGAAGACGAGCTCCTCCGCGGCACGACCGCCCAGCGTCATGGCCAGCCGGTCCATCAGCGCCGACTTCGTCGTCAGGTAGCGGTCCTCACGCGGCAGGGAGATCGTGTAGCCGAGCGCCTGGCCGCGGCTGATGATCGAGATCTTGTGCACCTCGTCGGTGTGCTCGAGATAGTGGCCGACCAGCGCGTGGCCCATCTCGTGGTACGCGGTGATCTTCCGCTCCTCCTCCGAGAACAGGCGCGTTCGCTTCTCGGGGCCGGCGATCACGCGCATGATCCCTTCCTCGAGCTCCTCCTGCTGGATCACCTTCTTGCCGCGCCGGGCGGCGAGCAGCGCCGCCTCGTTGACGAGGTTGGCGAGGTCGGCGCCGGTGAAGCCGGGCGTGCCGGCGGCGAGCGTGTCGAGGTCGACCTCGGAAGCGAGCGGCTTGCCCTTGGCGTGGACCTCCAGAATCTTGCGGCGACCGTTCCGGTCCGGCCGGTCGACGACGATCTGCCGGTCGAAGCGGCCGGGACGCAGGAGAGCCGGGTCGAGAATGTCCGGCCGGTTCGTTGCGGCGATCAGAATGATGTTGTCCTTCAGCTCGAACCCGTCCATCTCGACGAGGAGCTGATTCAGGGTTTGCTCGCGCTCGTCGTGGCCGCCGCCCAGGCCGGCGCCGCGGTGACGACCGACCGCATCGATCTCGTCCATGAAGACGATGCACGGAGCAGCCTGCTTCGCCTGCTCGAACAGGTCGCGGACTCGTGAGGCACCGACGCCGACGAACATCTCGACGAAGTCGGAGCCGGAGATCGAGAAGAACGGCACGCCTGCCTCTCCGGCGACCGCGCGGGCGAGCAGCGTCTTGCCGGTACCGGGCGGGCCGTACAGCAGCACGCCTTTCGGGATGCGTGCACCGAGCGCCTGGAACTTCTTCGGGTTCTCCAGGAACTCCTTGATCTCCTGGAGCTCCTCGACCGCCTCGTCGACGCCGGCGACGTCCTTGAAGCCGATCTTCGGCGAGTCGGGCGCCATCCGTTTCGCGCGGCTCTTCCCGAAGGACATCACCTTCGAGCCGCCACCCTGCATCGAGTTCATGATGAAGAGCCAGAAGCCGATCAGGATCACGAACGGCAAGAGCGAGGTGAGGATCGACCACCAGGGAGACGAGCCCGTCCCCTTCGAGTCGAATTTGACCTTCTTCTCCTGCAGGAGCCTCTGGAACTGGATCTGCGACTGGTCGCTCGGGTAATTGACCTTGATCTTCTTCGAGCTCGCATCGTTGAGCGTGGCGACGATCTGGAGCTTGCTCGGGTTGAAGACCACCTCGTTGATCGAGCCCGGATCGTTCTGGACGAGCTGGATCAGCTGCGAGTAGGTCTGCTTCTCCGGCGACTTCGATTTCGGGATGAGCGTCTGGCTCGCCAGGTAGACGAGCAGGACGATGACGATCAGAGGGAAGAGCGCGCTGCGGAAGAAACGGTTCACTGGCTTTTCCTACGCCCAGGGTAGCAGGGAGGATTCCTTAGGCTGGGCCGCCGTTCTTCTATCGGCGCTAGGCGCCCTCCGGCATGAGGTCGTCGCTCAGGACGCCCACATACGGGAGATTCCGGTAGCGCTCGGCGAAGTCAAGGCCGTAGCCGATGACGAAGCGATTCGGGATCTCGAAGCCGATCCAGCGAACCGCGACATCGATCTCGCGGCGGGCCGGTTTGGTCAGGAGCGCGCAGACCTCCAGCGATGCGGGCTCGCGGGACTCGAGGTTCCGCATCAAGTACGAGAGCGTGAGCCCGGAGTCGATGATGTCCTCGACGACGAGAACGTTGCGCCCCTCGATGTTGATGTCCAGGTCCTTGAGGATGCGGACCACCCCGGAGGAGTCGGTCTGGGCCCCGTAGCTCGAGATCGCCATGAAGTCGACTTCGCACGGCACGGTCAGGTGTCGCATGAGGTCGGCCATGAAGAACACCGCGCCTTTGAGGACGCCGATCAGCAACAGGTCCTGGCCGGCGTAGTGGGCCGAGATCTCCTCGCCGAGCTCCGCGATCCGGCCGCGCAGGGCGTCCGCGTCGATCAGGACCTCGCCCACCGCCCGGTCGAGCTCGGTCTTCATCACGCCTTCGTCACCCGCACGCGCGCATCCTCCACGATCCCGGGCACGGCGACAACCCCTTCGCCGTCGACCACAACGGGCCAGTCGTCGCGTTCGGCCCGTGGCACCTTCGCGTCGACGAAGACGTCCTGCAGCTTCCGGCGTCCACCGACACGGTCCCCCGGGCGCCGAGTCCGAACTTCGAGGCCCGGCTCGCTGCTCTCGATCAGCCACGGGCCCCACCGCACTGCG
The DNA here is from genome assembly GCA_046733845.1 of Actinomycetota bacterium. Classification (GTDB taxonomy): domain Bacteria; phylum Actinomycetota; class Thermoleophilia; order Gaiellales; family Gaiellaceae; genus DATBLE01. Next base: position 3,855 of record JBKPPY010000029.1, read on the forward strand.
CCGCGTTCGAGAGACACCCGGTCGTATTCGCGCACCGCACGGATCCCTCGCCCCAGATCGGCGTACTTCGTCCCGCCAGTCGAGGCGAGCAGCCCGAGCAGCATCTCCTCCATTCCGCGCGGAAGACGCGGACGCTCGTCGGCGAGCCGGCAGATGTTCTCCTCGGCCGCGGGGTGCAGCCGGCGGAGGAGGGGGACGATCTCGCCGCGGATCAGCCCTCGGAGGGTGTCCGGGTTGGTCGAGTCGAATCGGGGCTCGAGGCCGTTCGCTGCGCAGTACGCCTCGGTGTCCTGGCGCCACAAGGAGAGGAGGGGGCGGACGACGCCGTCCTCCCGGCGCGGCTTGATCCCGCGCGTCGAGCCGCTGGCGGCGAGCCGGTAGAGCACCGTCTCGACCTGGTCGGAAGCGGTATGCCCAGTCGCGCGCAGCCCCTGACCGGCAGTCAAGTCGTAGCGCAGGTCACGCAGCTCGGCTTCGGTTCGGCCAGGCGGTGCGTCGATGACGACGGCGCCGAGCCGCTCGCTGCAGAAGGCGGCGTCCGCGTCGGACTCCTCGCCCCGGAGGCCGTGATTGACGTGGACGGCGGAGACGTGGTAGCCCAGCCGGCCGAGGGCGTGCCAGAGGCACGCGGAGTCGGGACCGCCGGACACGAGGCACGCGACCTCGGCGCCGGGCTCGATCAACGCGTGCCGGCGGATCCACGCCTCGATTCGCTCGAGAACGTCCACAGAGCAATTGTGCCCTCGGTAGGCTCGCGTCGTGCTCGACCCGTCCACCGAGTTCGGGCGGCATGCGGCGCGCCGCCTCCACGAGTCGATCATCGGCTGGCTGACCACCGTCACGCGCGACGGCGCCCCGCGGCCGATCCCCGTCTGGTTCCTCTGGGACGGCGATCGCTCGATCCTTCTCTACAGCCGCCCGGAGAAGCGCAAGCTGGCGAACATGGAGGCGAATCCGCACGTCAGCCTCAACCTCGACAGCGACGGGATCGATGCCGACATCGTCATCTGCTGGGGGGAGATGCGGATCTCCGACGACGCGCCCTCGAACAAGGTGCCGAGCTACGTGGAGAAGTACGCGGAGCGCATAGCGGCGCTGGGCTGGACGCCCGACAGCTTCGCCGCAGACTTCTCCGTGCCCCTCCGGATCGACATCACCCGCATCCACGGCTGGTAGACCGCGGAGGAACCCCTGGTTCCCCCGCGAGCCCTCTCCTCTGCTCGCTCGCTGCGCTCGCCTCGCCTCCTGTGGGCAAGCGCTGTTGTGCCGCGCCCGCCATGTCGGTCGCGGCGACGAGCGCTACCCCTTGAAGCTCAGCACCCCGACCCGGTTGGCGACGAACTCGGTGAAGGCGAGCTTGCCGAGTCCGAGCGGGGCGATCGCGGTCGGCTGCGCGTTGGCCGTCGGGAGCGGAAACTCGAAGACGCGTCCGGCCGGCGTGACCAGGCCGACGCGATTGCGGCCGCGGTCGGCGAACCAGACGTTGCCGTCCGGCGCCGAGACGAGACCGTAGGGACGTGCGCCGGCCGGAAGCGGGAACTCGCGCATCCGGCCGGACTTGGAGACGCGGAGCAGCTTCCCGCCCGAGAGCTCGGACACCCAGAGGTAGCCGTAGCGGCCGACGGCGATCGCCACGGGCACGCTGTTCGGCGTCGGGATCGGGAACTCGGTCGGGCGTCCCTGAACCGTGATCCGGAACACCCGATTGCCGGCCGCCTCCGTACCCCAAAGCGCACCGTCGGCGCCGACGACGATCCCCTGGGGCTGGCTGTTCGCAGTCGGCAGCTGAAACTCGGCGAAGGTGCCGGTGGCGGGATCGAGCCGGCCCACCTTCCCGGCAGAGACCTCCGTGAACCAGATCTTCCCGTCGGGGCCGGCGGCAATCCCCCACGGAGAGCCGGCACCGGCCGGCAGGAAGAAGTGCTTCTGCTCGCCGGTGGGCATCAGCCGCCCGATCGCATTGCCGCCGATGTTCGTGCCTGTCTCCGCCACGTAGAGAGCGCCGCCCGGCCCGAAGGCGAGCCCGCGAGGACCGCTCCCCGGCGGCAGCCGAAACACCGTCGGCGTCGTGCCGGGCTCGAGCGACGGATAGAGGACGATCCGGCTCCCGTCCGGACCGCTCACCCAGACCGACCGGCCGTCCGGACCGACAACCAGGTCGAAGGCCCCGAACACGGCGACCGGAATCGGTAGCTCGTCGATCGTCGGAGGTGCCGGGGCGTCGCCCAGCAACGCCGCCGCTTTCGCCTCGGCGGCGAGCGCTGCGCGGGCGGCGGCGGCAACCCGGCTCGCGTCGACGGCTTGGGCGGCGAGGACGCGGCCTTTCACTTTTGCCGCTGCGACCAGCTGACGACGGATCGCGGCGGTCGCGGCCGGCGAGAGCTGGGCGGCGCCGAGCGTGTCCAGGGCGGCCGCGAGGTCGCCCTGCGAGGCGCGGAGGCGGGCGAGAGCCGTGGACAACGGCCGACTGGCCTGCAGCGCCGCTAGCGCCTGCCCGTCGTTCTGCCGCGCCGAGGCGAGGTACTCCTTGGCGCCGCGTGCAGGCGCCTGCGGCGACGCAGCCACGCCGCCGGCGAACACCAGAAGGAGGCAGAAGAGGAGAAGAGCCGTTCTCACCGAGGCAAACCTAGCCGGTCGGCCCCGGCGGGACACTGTGGCGCCGTGCACGCCGCCGCGCGTAGTGCGAAGCGGCTTCGATCGCCGCCCAGCGCGCCAGCCAGGCGAACGAGACGAGAACGAGCAGCCGCTTCAGAAGATCAGACTCCGATACGAAATCGTGCGGCGCATTCCGATCGCCTCGTACACGCGGATCGCAGGTCCGTTCTCCGGCCTGACGAACAGGCACACACGCGGCACGTGCTCGAGCAGCCTGCGGCAGAGATCGCGCATGCCGCGCTGCGCGTTGCCCCGGCCTCGGACCGCAGGGTCGACCCAGACCTGCTGTAGCTGGACTGCCTCCGGCGTCCAGGCCGACGCCTCCGCCTTGAACAGGATGGTGCCGTGCTCCTCCCAGATCCACGAGCGCCCCTCGCCGATCTGAGCCTGCGTCCGCCAGCGGAAGCCGTCGGGGTCGCGATCGAGCGGGTTGATTCCGATCTCCTCCTCGTGCGCCGCCGCGCACGCGGGAACGAGCAGCGGCAGGTCGGCGAGGGTCGCTTCGCGCAGAGCGGTCCCTGCCGGTTCCGGCGGCCGGTCGAGCACATACACGGGTTGCCCCGGCCGATCCTCGCGTGGGGCGGGCATGTACCGGCGGGCCGCCTGCCAGAGCTCGCCGACCGCGCTCTCTTCGCCGATCACCATTCGCGCCCGCCCGACCGCCGCCGCCCGGGCGAACGCCCCGCAGCCGTGACCGGAGGGGACGACGTTGACGCCGACGTGGCAGAGCGCTGTCAGCGCGCCGTTCTCGCCGAGGGCGACGAACCGGCCGAGGCCGCGCCGGGCGACGTCTTCGAGGAAGACGCGCTCGACCGGATCCTCGGCGCAGAAGGCGAGGGTCTGCCGCAGCGTCGGCTCGAACGTCCGGCTCACGTCTACATGCCCTTATACAGCGTGGACATGGGTAGGCTTGCGCGGCGATGCCGATCCATCTCCGAGCCGAGCCGGGGGACTACGCCGACGGGTGTCTCCTCCCCGGGGACCCGTTGCGGGCGAAGTACATCGCAGAGACGTTCTTCGACGACCCGGTCGAGGTCAACCACGAGCGCGGGATGCTCGGGTACACCGGGACCTTCCACGGGAAGCGCGTCTCCGTCCAGTCCAGCGGGATGGGCTGCCCGTCCGCCGGCATCGTGATCGAGGAGCTCGTCCAGCTCGGCGTCAAGAAGGTGCTTCGAGTCGGGACGTGCGGCGGACTCCAGCCCGATATGCAGATGGGCGATCTGATCGTCGCCGTCTCGGCCACGCCGGCCGACGCTACGGCGACGCACCTGATCGGCGGCGAGCCACACGCGCCGACCGCGGATTGGGAACTTGTCCACGGCGCCGTCCACCACGCAAAGGCACTCGACAAGAAGGTCCGCGTCGGGGGCGTCGTCTCCAGCGACGTCTTCTACAACCCGGACGGCGGTCAGTACCAGCGCTGGTCGGACCGCGGCATCCTCGCCGTCGAGATGGAGGCGGCGATGCTGTTCACGCTCGGCGCGCTGAAGAAGATCCAGTCCGGCTGCCTGCTCACCGTCAGTGACGTGGTCGTCGAGGGCGAGTTCAAGCGCATCACCGACGAGGACCTGCGCGCGGCGGTCGACCAGATGACCGAGCTCGCGCTCGTCACTCTCACCGACGACCATTAGCCCCACGATCTTCCTCGTCAACCCTGCGTCGGACAACGGGTCGACAGGGCGGCGCTGGCCCGACATCGAGCGTCGGGCGGCGAAGGCCGGCCTACGCGGAGACGCGCTGATTTCCGAGCACCCCGGCCACCTGGCCGCGCTTGCAGGCGAGGCGGTGCGGAACGGCGCGACGGAGCTGGTCGTCGTCGGCGGCGACGGTACCGTCCACGAGGTCGTCGACGGGCTCCTGGGGGCCGGGCTCGGCTCGAGCGCCGAGCTTGGAATCCTTCCGCTCGGCACCGGGCGCGACTTCGCCCACAGCCTGCGGATCCCGAAACGCCTCGATGCAGCGATCGAGGTGGCACGAACCGGGCGGATTCGAACCATCGACGCCGGACGCGCGACCTACACGACGAACGGCGGAGAGGCCAGCGCGTACTTCGCCAACTTCGCGGGCGCCGGGATCAGCGGAGCAATCGCCCGGCGGGCCAACCAGACGACGAAGGCCCTCGGCGGCAGGCTCTCGTTTCTCTGGGCGACGATCGCCGTGTTCAGCCGGTGGAAGCCCGCGGACATGACGATCGAGATCGACGGCGAGCGGCGCGAGGCACGGTTGCTGGAGGCGCTAGCGATGAACGGCGACTACACCGCCGGCGGGATGTGGGTGGCGCCCGACGCAGCGCCTGACGACGGCGGCCTCGACGTCGTGTTGATCGGCGACTTCTCGAAGGGCGAGTTCGTGACCACCTTCCCGAAGATCTACCGGGGCACCCACGTTTCGCACCCCAAGGTCGAGATCGTGCGCGCGCGGGAGCTGCGTGTCGATGCACCGTCACCGCTGCCGATCGTGCTCGACGGCGAGCAGCCGGGGACGACGCCCGTGCGCTTCGAGCTCGTGCCGCAGGCGCTTCGCCTGCGGGTACCGGCCTAGCTCGCCGGCTTCCGTGTGCGGCTGGCGGCGGCCGAGGACTTCCGCGCCGTCGTCGTCCGCTTGGTGGCCGGCTTGGCCTTCGGCTTCGTCAGGGCGTCGAGCCGCTTCTCGAGCTCGGCGACGCGACGTTCGAGCGGGTCGAGGCTCCGCACTCGCTTGGTGAGCTCGTCGACTCTGGCGAAGAGCGAGTTCGCTGCGCCGACCACCTTCGTGCCGCCGGGGAGGTCGGCGATGAACTTCTGAAGCGTTTCCTCGCCGCTGTCCGCGAGCCGCTTGAGGACGTCCTTCTCTTGCTTCTTTTGCTGCGCCATAGGCCGGGAGGATAGCTGGGACCGCGGAGGTCTACGGATGGATGACTACCGGCGTGCCTCCCGGGGTGGCCGCGAAGAGGCGCCTGAGCGTCTCGTTCGGGACGCGCACGCATCCGTGCGAGGCTGCCCGGCCGATCGTCCACGGTGCGTTCGTCCCGTGGATCGCGATCGGGCCGCCCGCCGCCCACCCCTGGAGGACGTTCGAGAACGCGGACACGGCGAGCACCACAGGGCCGAAGGGCCCTCCTGGGTTCGAGGTCTTGATCCGCTGGCTGACGAAGTACCGGCCGATCGGGGTAGGCGTCGACGGCGATCCGACGGCGACCCGAGTTCTGAGCACGAGCTTCCCACGCCGATACAGAACGAGCACGCGACGGGAGAGGTCGACCGAGATCCTCGTCGCCACCTTCTCGACCGAGACGTCCCGCGGGCGAACGTAGCCGATTACGCCGTTCGGCTTGATCGGGAGCTTCACGCGGTACCAGGCCGCTGCGCACCGATTGTTCAGAATCGCACCGACGATCCAGAAGGTTGTCGGATAACCGAGGTCGGTGAGCTTCGAGAAGCTCGCGCGCAGCGCGCCGTTCGGCCGTTTGTACGCCCGCGTCTTGCGTTTGACGACGGCGGCGTAGGCGGCGGCCTGAGTTCCGACCGGATGGAGCACGCCGGCGCGGCACTGCGAAGCGGGCCGCATCGCTGGGCTCGCTGCCGCGGAGGCCGCCGCGAGCGCAACCCCGCAGATCGTGACAACCGCAGCGATCTTCAAGTCTCTATTGTCGCCAATTCGTCGCCTGGACACGAAGAACGACCGTAGCCAGGGTCTCGGCCGCCGAGGCGTCGACCTTCAAGTCGGCAACGCCGTCGAAGGGCGTGGAGCCCCGATTGACGATCGCGATCCGTGCCCCGGCGGTGCGCGCATCCTCGACCAGCCCCGCGACCGGGTACACCTCCAGCGACGAGCCGACGACCAGCAGCAGGCCCGCCCGACGCACGAGGCGCAACGCATCCTCGATCGCACCTGCCGGCAGCAGCTCGCCGAACATGACCACGTCGGGCTTGAGTACGGCACCGCAGTCGGCGCACGTCGGGACCGGGAGAAGCTCGACGACCCGATCGAACTCTTCGCGGTGGCCGCAGGCGAGACACGACGCAGAGCGGATCGAGCCGTGGACCTCGATCACGTGCCGCGACCCGGCGGCGTGATGCAGCCGGTCGACGTTCTGCGTCACCACCGCCTCGACCAACCCGAGCCGCTCGAGCTCCGCGAGCGCGAGGTGAGCCGCGTTCGGCTCCGCCTCCGCGAGGACTCCGAGCCGCTTCGAGTAGAAGTCCCAGACCTTCGCCGGGTCGCGACGGAACGCGTCGATCGTCGCGTACTCCATCGGGTCGTACGTCGACCAGAGGCCGGTCCGCGACCGGAAGTCGGGGATGCCGCTCTCGGTCGAGACGCCGGCCCCGGTGAGGATGACGCAGGGCTGGGCCTCGACGATCAGGGACGCCAGATGCTCGGCAGACACAGGCCGAAGTTGTACGTGCTCGACACGCTCCGCGTCTCCCCGCGATAGTAGGCGACACCATGGAGGGGTTCAGCTTCTCGACCGACATCACGGTCCGTTTCGCCGAGACCGACGCCCAGGGGATCGCGCACAACGCCTCCTATCTCGTCTGGTACGAGGTCGCCCGCATCGCCTACCTCGCCAGGTTCCGCGACGGCTACCGAACGATCCAGCACGAGGGGTACGAAGCCCTCACGATCGAGTCACACGTCCGCTACATCAGGCCGGTTTTCTTCGACGACCGGGTGACCGTCAACGCCCGGGCGGTCGACCTTCGCGGGGCCCGTTTCCGGTTCGAGTACCTTCTCGCACGCCACGACGAGGTGGTCGCCGACGGGTGGACGCAGCACGCGTTCGTCGACCGCGAGACGCTGCGGCCGACGCGCTTCCCGGCCTGGCTCGCAGGTGAGATCGCGGCGGCGGAAGAAGCCTTCTAGCCGATCGGCGACGCGGGAACAGTCTGCGTCTGGACGGACTCGGTCGGCGTCGTCTCGGTCTGCAGGTAGTTCGACGGCGAGTCGTTCAGCGTTACCGGCTTTTCCTTCGGCTTGGGCTTCGGCTTCTTCTTCGTCCCGACGCGGATGATCGACTTGTCACCGACATAGCTCGAATACCACGTGTTGTCGTAGAGCAGCTTGCCGTTCTCGTCGTAGACCTTGCGATTCACGCTGGTCGAGAGCGACGACGAGCCCTGGTGGTCGACGACCCGCTGGCCGACGAGGAGAGTCGGATCCTTGACGATCTTCTCCGGGACCGGCCCGGTGGTGACAAGCGGCGACGTTTCGCTCACCACCTTCCGGTGCTCCGGGGTGCCGTAGAGGTTCACGGTTAGCGAGCTCGCGCTGACGAACGTGCGCAGGAGCAGCCAGTGACCCGTGTCGTTCACGAACTTGAGGTCGGTGTCGGGGTAGTTGACGGTCGCGTCCCGCCCCTGCGGGTAGTGGCTGATGTAGAGCGCATGGTTCGTCCGCGCGGTGATCGGCAGCCCACCTTCGTACGCGGCGTTGAAGACGGTGGTCGAGACCTGGCACGTCCCGCCCCCCAGGCCGTTCTGGAGCTCGCCGTTGATGATCACCGGCGCCTCCAGCAACCCCTTCGCCGCGTTGCGCTCCCCGGTCGTGCCGTTGAACGAGAACTCCTTGCCGGGGGGGATCAGCGTGTTGTCGACGAGGTGCGAGACGACCTCCACATTGTGGACCCGGTTCGGAACGCCGCCGTAGTAGGTCGTGTAGCTCGAGTAGAGCCCGGTAATGCCCATTGCGAGCGCGTCCTGCGTCGTCCGCTTCGGCTGTTGGGTGGCGACTGCGATCGCCGCCGTTCGGTTCGCCGGACGGATCGCCGCGGCCAGGAGTGCGTCCGCCGTCTTCGGCACGTCCAGCACCCGCGCGTCGATCGACGGCCTCACGTGGATCCCCTTGGCGGTGACGACGAACTGGGCGTCGTGGGCCGGCGTGTCGACCACGCGCTGCTTAGCCTTGAAGAACGCGTCGGCCGCAGGCCCGCCGATCCGGAGCTTTGTGGCGCCGTTCCGCGGCAGCTTCAGCAGCGTGGCGATCTTCCAGCGCGGAATCCGATAGCGCGTCGGCCCGAGCGTGAGCACCACCGGCGCTGAGACAGCGGTGCCGAGCTGCGCCCGCGCGGCGGCCAGCGTCGTCCCCGTCACCCGCGGCTTGTCGACCATCATCGGGAGGACGACCTTGCTCCCGCGCGAGACCGAGGTCAGTGCGGCGACGATGGCGGTTGCGGCGGCGTTGCGGTCGAGGACCCTGCCCGTCTGCGCCGGCGCGGTCGCGGGCCGAAGGCCGTGGAGAACGAGCGCGGCGTCGCGGTGCGGGCGGTCGACCTTGGCCGCGATGCGCGCGAGTTCAGCCTTCAGTGCACCGGCGCGGTACGAGGCGTGCACGTCCACATCCCCGCCGAAGAGGCGAAGCTTCATTCGCTTGAACCCGCGCAGCGGCGCGAACCCGTCGCCTTCCCGCTGCGCAGAGGCGACCGCGGCCGACCAGGCCGGCGTCAGACCGATCTGGGCCGCGGTGAGCCGGAACCTCCGGCCATCGGCGACGAAATCGACGGGCTGAGCCAGTGCGCGGCGACCCTGCTGCTCGAGCGTGCGCGTCGCCTCGGCGGTCGAGAGACCGCCGACGTCCACGCCTTCGATGCTCACACCCTTGGCGATCGTGCCTGAAGACCCTGCGTAGACGAGCGCGAACACGACCACGAGCAGGGCGAGCAGCACCACCGCGACCGCCGAAGCTCGCCTGATGCGGCGAACCCGAGCCTGACGACGGCGACGCAGGTAGTACGGGGATTGGGTGACTCCCGCCTCGAGACGCAACGCACCGGAGTGTACCCACGAGACAGGCGTTACCTACTTGCCCGAGAAGGTCGGGCGTTCACCATTCAGAAACGATCGCACGCCGGTCTGGGCGTCCTCGGAGGAGAGCACTTCTCTGAACGCATCGGCCTCGACCGACAGGCCGTCGCGGGTGAACGACGCGCGGATCGCCCGCTTGATCCCCCGTAGTGCGATCGGCGCCTGACGGGCGAGGCGGACCGTGTAGTCGCGTGCCTTCGCCTCGAGCTCGTCCGGCGCGGCCAGGAAACGGACAATGCCGTCGGCCGCCGCCTCGTCAGGCGAGAGCTGGATCCCCTTCATGATCAGCTCAGTTGCCCGCGCCGGGCCGACGATCTGCGTCAAGCGCTGCGTCCCGCCCGCCCCGGGCAGGAGCCCGAGCCGCACCTCCGGCAGCCCGATCAGCGCACCCTCGAGCCGGGCCGCGAAGCGGAAGTCGCAGGCGAGCGCGAGCTCGAGACCGCCCCCGAGCGCGTGGCCGTTGATCGCGGCGACCGTCGGCTGCGGCAGCTCGGCGAAGCCGGTGAACACCTGCTGCGCGAGCAGCGCACGGTCGACCCCCTCCTCGGCGATCCGCTCGAACTCGTTGACGTCGGCGCCGGCCATGAACACTCCCTCCAGCGCGCTGCGAACGAGCACGGCCCGCGTCCCGTCGTCGGCGGACAGCTCGACGGTCGCCTCCGCGAGCTCGGTCACGACCTGCTCGTCGATTGCATTCAGCGGCGGACGGTCGAATGTCAGAACGGCGATGTGCTCGTCGGGAAAACGCTCCAGGCGGACCACGCGCTCGGCCATCTCAGAACGTGAACAGCTCGATTCCGCCGCTGACGTTGAGCCCGACGCCGGTGATGTAGCCGGCGAGGTCGGAGCAGAGAAAGGCGATCGCGTTTGCGACGTCCTGCGGCTCGCCGACCCTGCGCATCGCCGTGCGCTTGACCATCCGCTCGTTCATCTCCGGGTTGCCGAACGAGAACACCTCGCTGCCGATCACCCCGGGCACGATTGCATTCACGGTGATCCCGTGCCGGGCGCCTTCGAGTGCCAGCGACTTGGTCAAACCGAGTAGCCCGGCCTTCGTCGACGCGTAGCTCGCCTGGCCGAAACCGCCGAGCGTTCCCGCAACCGACGCCATGTTCACGATCCGGCCCCACCCACGCTCCTTCATGTGCGGCCAGACCGCCTGCGCGCAATTGAACGCGCCGGTCAGGTTGACCCGCAAGTCACGCTCCCAGAGCTCCGGGTTCTGGTCGCCGAACTGCGCGACGTGGTCGAGCGTGCCCGCGTTGTTGACGAGGATGTCGACGGAGCCGAACTCGTCGACCGTCCGCGCGACGGTCGCATCCACCTGCCCGCGGTCGGTGACGTCGCACTTGACCGCTGCGGCGCGGCGGCCCATCTCCTGGATCTCGTTCGCGGTCGCCTCCGTGTAGACGAGCCCCTGCGCACGGGCGACCTGGGCGAGCGGCCCGTAGCGCTCGGCCTCCTCGTCGGTGGTCTCGGACTCGACCTGGATGTCGGCGATGACCACGTCCGCCCCAGCCCTCGCGAGGGTCAGCGCGTCGGCCCGGCCGAGGCCGCGTGAGCCACCGGTCACCAGAGCGACCCGGCCGCCGAGGTCGATTTCGAGCGCCATCAATCTCGAGGCAGGAGGACGTCCCGGGCGATCACGAGCCGCTGGATCTGCGATGTGCCTTCGTAGATCTGGAACAGTTTCGCGTCCCGCATCAGCTTCTCTACCGGATACTCCTTCATGTAGCCGTACCCGCCGAAGATCTGGACGGCGTCGGTGGTCACCTCCATCGCCGTGTCGGCGGCGAAGCGCTTCGCCATCGACGAGTAGAGCGTCGCCTTCCGGTCCCAACCGTTGTCGAGCATCCACGCCGCCTGCCACGTGAGCAGCCTTGCTGCCTCGATCTTCGTCGCCATGTCGGCGATCAGGAAGTTGACACCCTGGTGCATGGCGATCGGCTGGTCGAATGTGACCCGCTCCTTTGAGTAGTCGCAGGCGTGCTCGAACGCTGCCCGCGCCACGCCCACCGCTCCGATTGCGGTGCCGGGGCGGGTGCGGTCGAGCGTCTGCATGGCTATCTTGAAGCCGTCGCCCTCGGCGCCGAGCCGGTTCGCCGCGGGGATCACGGCGTCGTGCATGGCGAAGGCGGAGGTGTCGGTCGAGCGCTGCCCCATCTTGTCGAGGTGCTGCTCGACGGTCACGCCGGGCGTGTCCATCGGAACGATGAAAGCGGACATGCCCCGGTGTCCCTGGTCCGGGTCGGTCTTCGCGAAGACGACGGTCCAGGCGGAGTAGCCGGCGTTCGTGATGAAGGTCTTCGAGCCGTTGAGGACGTACTCGTCCCCGCGCCGGATCGCGGTCGTCTTGATCCGCGCGACGTCGGAGCCGGCATCCGGCTCGCTGAGACCGAACGAGCAGGTGATCGGCTCCTCGATCAGCGGCGGCAGCCACTGCCGTTTCTGCTCGTCGGTGCCGCCGGTGATCACCGGGCCGGCGCCGAGGCCGTTGCACCCCAGAGAGGTGCCGATGCCAGAGCATCCCCAGTTCAGCTCCTCACCGACGAGCACACCGTCGAACAGACCCAGCTCCGGTCCGCCGTACTCGCTCGGGACGTGCAGGTTCATCAGCCCGACCGCGTGCGCCTTCGCGACCACGTCGGCTGGGTGGGTCATGTTCACGTCGTACTCGGCTGCCTTCGGGCGGATCTCCCGCTCGGCGAAGTCGTGCGCCAGTTCCCGCAGCGCACGCTGCTCGTCGGTCAGTGAGAACGACACGCCCTCGGCGGTGGCGTGCTCGGCAATCGGCATCTGCGCTGCGCTCCTCGCTCGATTGACTGGTCAGTCAATCGTAGGAGGCGCGGCCGCCGGGCGCAAGGCGAGTCCCCCTCCTCCTCCGACTCGTGGCGTGCGCAGCTCCCGGCGGCACTGACGTACGCCTTCCGGACCGAGAACCTAGACTCCTCGGCGTGGACTTCGAGCTCACCGACGAGCAGCGGCTGATCCAGGACACCGTCCGCGCGTTCGTCGACGAGCGCGTCCTGCCCGTCGCGGTGCAGAACGACATCGAGCACAAGCTCGACCTCGAGCTGATCGAAGGGATGGCCGAGCTCGGGATTCTCGGAGTCGTCATCCCGGAGGAGTACGGCGGGTCTGGACTCGACTTCGTCTCCGAAGCGCTCGCCTGCGAGGAGATCGAGCGGGGCGAATCTGCGTTCCGGACACTCATCTCCGTGCATGTCGGCCTCAACTCGCTGTCGCTGCTCCGGTACGGGACCGAGGAGCAGAAGCAGCGGTATCTCGTGCCGCAGGCAAGGGGCGAGAAGCTGGGCTGCTTCGGGCTGACCGAGCCCGGTGCCGGCTCCGACGTCGCGGCGATGCGGACGAGCGCGCGTCGCGAAGGCGACACCTACGTCCTCAACGGCCAGAAGAACTGGATCTCTTACGCAACAGTCGCCGACCATCAGCTCGTGGTCGGGAAGACCGACCCGGAGGCCGGCCACAAGGGAATGACGGCGTTCATCGTCGAGCGGGACTGGCCCGGCGTCACGACCCGCGAGACGGAGAACAAGCTCGGTGTCTGGGCCGGCTCGACCGGCGAGCTGTTCTTCGAGAACGTCGAGGTACCGGTGGAGAACCGGCTTGGAGACGAGGGGCAGGGCTTCGAGGTCGCGATGCACTCGCTCGACCATGGCCGCTTCACCGTCGCCGCGGGCGCGTGCGGCGTGATCCGCGCGTGCCTCGAACGGTCGGTCGAATACGCCCGGGAGCGGGAGACCTTCGGGCAGGCGATCGGCCGCTACCAGTTCGTGCAGGACATGATCGCCAAGATGGTGCTCGGCTACGAGACGTCGAAGCTGCTGGTCATGCAGGCGGCCTGGATGAAGGACGAGGGCAAGCGCTCGACCCGCGAGACCTCACTGGCGAAGTGGCACGCGACCGAGTCCGCGCTCGATGCCGCGAACATGGCGATCCAGGTGCACGGCTCGTACGGCTTCTCGGCCGAGTACGGGCTCGAGCGGTACTTCCGGAACGCGCGCGCGCCGATCATCTACGAGGGCACAACTCAGATCCACAAGATGATGCAGGCCGAGCACGCGCTCGGCTATCGGCGCCTGAACGGCCACACCGGCGAGATGTCGCCGCTCGTGGCCTGGGGCGCGGCGCTAACTAGGGTCTGACCCCTGAAGGGACAGTCCCCTGCGGGGACAGTCCCTAGACGTCAGAGCTCACCGTCCCAGTAATCGACAGCGTCGCTCAGGCGAAAGAGCTTTCCGGGCGGCCAGACGCCGACCTTGTCCGAGTCGGGATACACGGCGACCCCCGGCTGATTCTTCGTCGAGAAGATGACGATCCGCGCCGGCCCCGGATGCCGGTTCGACGCCTTGTGCGCTCCCTCCGGGCCCGCCGGGAAGCAGACGACGTCGCCGGGCTCGAGCTCCTCTTCGCCGTCGGGCGTCCGCACCAGCGGACGGCCCGCAATGACGAGCAGCCACTCCTCGTCCGTCTCCCAGTGGTAGGGACAGACGCTCTGGCCCTCGTTGAGGACGTAGACGCTCGCACCGAGGGCGGAACCGCCGACGAGCGGGGCAACCCGCGCGTACGGCGTCTCGTAGCCGGGCGGGTCGTCGCTGTCCCGCGTCGTCGTGACGTCGTACAGGTTGGCGACCGGCCTTATTGCTCTCCCTCCCAGTAGTCGACCGCGTCGGAGCGACGGAAGTTCGCGCGATCCTCGGGATAGGTGCCCGGCGGACCGGGACGGGCGCCGATCTTGTCGCTATCGGGATACGCGACAACGGCGGGCCAGACCTCGTCGGACAGCATCAGCACCCGTCCGGGGCCGTGAACGGTGTGCGCCCCCTCGGGGGAGCCCGGAAAGCAGACGACGTCGCCGGCGCGCAGCTGCTGCTCTCCGTCCGGCGTCCGCACCGTCGGCGTGCCCGCGACGACGACGAGCCACTCCTCGACCCCGTGGTGGTAGTGGAACGGACAGACGCGCTCGCCCTCGTCGAGCTCGTAGACCGCCGCACCGATCTTGTCGCCGCCGATCGCCTCGTCGACGGCCCCGCTCCGCTTGGCGTAGCCAGGCCGGTAGAACTCGTCCTCGGCTTCGAGCGGGTCCGAGATCACGTTGAAGCGACGCACGAGCCTATTCTCCCCGACATGCTCGCCACCGTGCTGGCCGCGATCGTGCTCGGGCTTCCGCAGCACGCGACCGTCGTCCCCGGGCGCAGCTTCGCCGGATTGCGGCTCGGCGCGACGGGGACGCAGGTCACGGCCGCCTGGGGGAGTCGCTACGGCGTCTGCCGGGGTTGCCCGCGTCCGACCTGGTTCTTCACGTACGCGCGGTTCACGCCGGAGGGTGCGGCCGTCTCCTTCCGGGCCGGCGCGGCGGAGAGCTTCTACACCCTCCGGGCGCCGCCGGGCTGGCACACGAACCGCGGGCTGAGGATCGGTGACCCGGAGGCAAGGGTGACCGCCCTCTACGGCGTCCTGGCAAGGGCCGAGTGCGGCACATACTCCGCCCTCGTCCTGCGGCGCGGCGCCGGGGAGACGCAGTTCTACGTGTACGCGGGGAAGGTCTGGGGCTTCGGTCTCAGCTCGGCTGGGGCTCCGCGTTGCCACTAGCGGCGGCCTCGTGCGGGATCAGCGAGGCGACGAGCGGGATCGCCACGATCACCGGCACCGCGCAGACCGGCCAGAGAATCCCGTAGCCGTCCGTCTTCGACAGGTACGGCTTCATGATGTCGATCATTGCGCCGGCGACGAGGAGTCCAAAAAGGAGCCCGAGCCCTTTCGTCGTCGTCGCCAGGCCGGAGATGGCGCCTCGATGCTGTGCGGGCATCAGCTTGAAGAGGAGCGCCCAGGAGAGCGTCATCACCGTGCCGCCGGCGACGGCGACCGGAAGGATCAGCCCGTAGTACCAGTTGTGCCACTCCTGGGCGAACCCGGCCACGAGGAGCCCGGCGCCGTAGACGAACGACGCGACGAAGATGACTCGGGCAAGGCCCCATCGACTGCCGAGCTTCCAGGAGCCGAGTGCGGCGATCACGTAGCCGACGGCGACGGTGGCCAGCACCTTTGAAGACGTCGAGATCGGCTGGCCGAGGCCCTTGGTGATGTAGAGGACGACGAAAGTCCGCATCGCCGCGAATGTTCCCTCCCACGCCGCCTGTGCGAACAGGAAGCGCCGGACCTCGGGAACCTCCCAAAACACGGTCCAGCTCGTTTTCACATAGCTGCGGAGGCCCCGGAAGACCCGCGAGCCCTCACCCGCCGGCTCGTGCACGAAGAAGATCACGGCGCCGCAGGCGGCCGTGGTGGCGATCGACGCGAACAGGAAGGGGGCTGGGTGCCAGACCTTGAAGAGGAACCCACCGCCGACCAGCGCGACGCCCAGCGCGATCCCGCGGAGGACGTGCTGCACCCCTTGCGAGCGGCCGTACAGGCTCTCGTGGAGCACGTCCGGGTACAGGCCACGGTAGGGCGGCTCGTAGACGTAGTAGGCGAAGAAGAACGCCATGACGATCAGCGTCACCGTCCAGATGTTCGGCATGAAGGCGACGATGGCGAGGCAGAAGCCGATCGGGCCGAGGGCGGCAAGCATGAAGGGGCGGCGTCGGCCCATCGGCGTCTGGAACGTGTCGCTC
Source organism: Actinomycetota bacterium (assembly GCA_046733845.1). Classification (GTDB taxonomy): domain Bacteria; phylum Actinomycetota; class Thermoleophilia; order Gaiellales; family Gaiellaceae; genus DATBLE01. The sequence goes on from JBKPPY010000029.1 coordinate 19,930, forward strand.
CAGGGGCCGATCACGAGCGGCAGCGTGAGGGCGAAAGCCCCCTCTGCCGCCAGTACCGCAGCGATCATCGTGTTCGAGTCGGTGAACTTCTCGAGCAGCGGCGGCAGGTACGCGGCCGTCGTGGTGATCGAGAAGGCGAGGCCGAAGGCGCCCAGCCCGAGGATCCACACCAGGCCCCGGCGTGCCGTCATCGGACTGCCACCCCGTCGCAGACGACGTCCACCACCGTCTGCTCGGCGTGGGTTACGTCGCCGTCGCCGTCCGGCAGCTGTCCGAGCACCCAACCAGTCAGGATCTCCTCGATCGCACCGTAGAAGATCCAGGACAGCAGGCGCGCGTCGAGATCCGAGCGAAACACGCCTTCCCGCTGACCCTGGGCGACGATCCGTTCGATCGCCTCGAACGCCTGGGCAAGCTCGCCGACCTGTCGCTGCACCTGCGGGCTGCGGCCGATCTCGCGGACGAGCACGCGGACGAGATCGGGGTCGCGGCGCCACGAGCCGAGCAGGATGGCGGCGACGTGGCGTAGACGCTCGCGCGGCGGCTCTTCGGAGCTCTCCACGCCGTGGAACGCCTCGAGGACGTCGCTCCACGCGTCCCGGAACACCGCATCGAGCACCTCCTCCTTCGAGGTGAAGTAGTGGTACAGCAAGCCGTGCGCGACCCCGGCCTCCTGGGTGATGTCGCCGACCCGGCAGTCGTGGTATCCGCTGCGGGCGAAGACCCGGACCGCCGCATCGAGCAGAAGCCGGCGCTTCTCCTCCTGGGCGATTGACCGGTCAGTCAAGGCTTGCCCATAGTAGAAGGAACCGGGGACAGGTCTGTAGCGGATCCGGGGACAGGTCTGTCAGACCTGTCCCTCTCTGAGCTCATTATCTGCCTGTCCCTCTCTGTGCTCATCATTAGGCGTGTCCGCGCTCAACGACACCCTCGTCGTCGACTTCACCTGGTACCTGCCGGGGGCGTTCGCCAGCCGTGAGCTCGCCCGGCTGGGCGCCCGCGTGGTGCGCGTCGAGCCGTCGGAGGGCGATCCGATGCGGTCCTCTGCGCCGATATGGCATGACGCCGTGAACGCCGGCAAGGAGTCGATCGTCTGCGATCTGAAGACGGACACGGGGCTGGCCTTGGCGAAGGGTGTCTGCGCCCGCGCCGACGTCGTCCTCGAAGGCTTCCGACCCGGCGTGTTCGAGCGGCTCGGCCTCGCGGTGCCGGACACGGCCGTCCTCTGCTCGGTGACCGGCTTCGGCACGGGGAATCGCCACGAGCTGCGTGCCGGCCACGACGTTAATTACCTCGGCTGGGCCGGTGTGCTCGCAGATACGGCGCCGGCGATGCCGCCGACGCAGATCGCGGACCTGGCTGCCGGAGGGCTCTCTGCGGCGCTCGAAGTGGTGGCTGCGCTGCTCGCGCGCGAGCGCACCGGCCGCGGCGCGCACATCGTCGTCTCGATGACGCATGGCTCCCACCGGCTGGTCGCGCACCGGCTGGAGACCCTGCCCGAGCGCCTGCTCACCGGCGGCATCGCCTGCTACCGCATCTACCCGACCGCAGACGACCGCTGGCTGACGGTGGGCGCGCTGGAGCCGAAGTTCTGGCAGCGTCTCTGCGAGGTCGTCGGTCGGTCCGACCTCGCGGAGCGCCAGTTCGACGCCGACCAGGAGGCGGTCGCAACCGAGCTGGGCGCGGCGATTGCGGCGCGACCGCTGGCGGACTGGCTCGAGCTGATGGACGGCGAGGACGTCTGCGCCGGGCCGGTGTGGACGATCGAGGAGGCGGCCGCCGAGTTCGGGTTCGAGCCGCTAGGGGCGCCGCCGGCGCTCGGCGAGCACACGGACGCCTGGCGCGCCGAGCTCAGTCTCTGAGACTTCAGACCCGCCGGAGTCTCAGAGACTTTCAGAAACGGGCCAGGTCGAGGCCCCAGCTCCCGAAAGCCCACGGCCAGTCCTCGATTGCCTCGCAAAGGCCGGCGGCGAGCGGATTTGCTCGGACGTACCGGCAGGTGTCGACC
>JBKPPY010000030.1:0-7697 GCA_046733845.1 Actinomycetota bacterium
GTGGTCGTCTTCCCGCGCGACGCTCACGCACCGACGGACCGCGAGTCGAAGGCCGACTACTACGACTCGATCCACCACAGCGCGGCTGTTGTGGGGCTGAACACGAGCGCGATGATCGAGGCGGCGATCGTCGGCCGGCCCGTCCTCACCGTGCTCGACCCGGCGTGGGAGCGTGTTCAGCAGGGGACGCTCCACTTCCGCTACCTGCTCGAAGTGGGCGGTGGGCTGCTCCGGGTCGCCCGCACGCTCGACGAGCACGCCGTCCAGCTCGCGGCCGCCGTCGACGGAGCCGATGACGGGTCCGAGCGCGCAGCCGCCTTCGTCGGCCAGTTCGTCCGGCCGCTCGGCGTCGACGTCGCGGCGACGCCGGTATTCGTGGCCGAGATCGAGCGACTCGCCGGCTCGGCTGCGCCCAGGCCGGAGCGGACACCGGCGACCCTGCGCCCGCTGCGGGCGCTCCTCGCACCGCTTGCCGCCCGTGCGGGCCGCTTCGCGCACGCCGGCGAGAGCTGACCCGGCGGGCCCGGTGCGGATCCTCTTCCAGCTCGCCTTCCCGGGCTACCTGCGCATGTACGGCTCGACCGTGCGCCTGCTCGGCGAGCGCGGTCACACTGTCCTCCTCTCCTACGACGATCCGGAGAAGCGCCGCGATCCCGCGGTCTCCGCGATCGAAGCCGCCGAGGGGATCGAGGTCGTCGCGCCGCTCCCGGCCGCGTCGAGGGATCACGAGGAGCGAATCGCGCAGCTCCGCGCCGCCGCCGACTACCTCCGCTACCTCGACCGCCGCTTCGCCTCCGCGCCGTATCTCCGCCGCCGGCAGGACAAGTACCTGCGCGGCGGTTTGAGACCGCTCACCCGGTTGCCGTACGGCACTCCCGGTGCGCGGTCGGCGATGCGACTGGCGCTGGCGCTGGAACGGCGAGTGCCGGGCGATCCCGGCGTCGAGGGGGCGCTTGCCGCGCTGGAGCCGGACGCCGTCGTCGTGACGCCGCTGCTCGGCCGGAGCAACCGCAACCGCCGTCAAACCGACACGGTCAAGTCCGCCCAGGCGCTCGGGGTCCCGGTCGGATTCGGGGTCGCGAGCTGGGACCACCTGACGACCAAAGGGGTTGTCAAGGCACGCCCTGACGTGACCTTCGTCTGGAACGAGATCCAACGGCGCGACGCCGTCGAGCTGCACCGGCTCCCGGCGGAGAGCGTCCTCGTCACCGGCGCCCAGCTGTTCGACCGTTGGTTCGACACCACGCCGTCGACGACCGGCGCGACGTTCCGTGCAGGGCTCGGCCTCGCGGACGGGCCGTACGTGCTCTATGTCGGGTCGTCGCCCAACATCGCCTCGCCCGAGCGCGAGATCGCCTTCGTCCGCCGCTGGCTCGAGGCACTTCGGTCGGACCCGGACCTCCGTGCAGTCGGCGTCGTCGTTCGGCCCCATCCGTACAGCGTCGAGGCGTGGGCAGCGGTCGAGCTCGGGCCCGGCGCCGCCGTCAGCCCACGGACGCCGCCGGAGCTGCCGATGACCGATGCCGACGAGGCGCTCTACTTCGACTCGATCCACCACGCCGCCGGGGTGGTCGGCATCAACACGAGCGCGATGGTCGAGTCTTTCGTCCTCCGCAAGCCGGTGCTGACGATTCGGACCGAAGACTTTCGGGAGAGCCAGGAGGGAACGCTGCACTTCGGCGAGCTCCGCACGGCAGCGGGCGGAGCGCTCCAGACTGCCTCCTCGCTCGCCGAGCACGTGCCCCAGCTGCGCTCGACTATTGCTGACCCGGCGCGCTTCGCGGCCGGAATCGACGAGTTCCTACGGGTCTTCGTCCGTCCGCACGGCCTCGACCGTCCGGCGACGCCGATCCTCGCCGACGCGATCGAGGCGCTCGCGTCGCCGCGAAGCTAGGTCAGGCGCTCTCCGGCTCGGGGGGACGGTGACGGACGCGGGCGGCGATCCCGCCGATCGCCGCTGCCGCCAGCGCTGCCGGCGTCAACACTGCCCGCAGCACTCTCGTCGTCGGAGCGTCCTTCGTAGGTTGCGGCGAGACCCCGGCGAGCTGCTCGATCGCTTCGGCGAGGATCGGCGCCGCGGGCTGTTCGAGCCCATGCGGCCGGAGAAACGTCTCGACGAAGCGCTTCGTCTGAGCGGCGTGCTCGTCGCCGTGCCGGAGGGCATCTGCCAGCTGGTCGGCGTGCTCGTCCAGCGTCGCCGCCGTGTGGACGAAGCCGCCGTTCTCGAACAGCAGGTACCGGAAGTGGAGCGTGCCGCCCTGCGTGCCTGCGAACTCGGGCGCGAGCGGCGTAAGCACGCTTTTACCGAGGATCGCCGCCTCGAGAAGCGCGCTCGTGTTGATCCCGACGACCGCGGTGCTGTGCGCGAGCGAGTCGAAGAAGTCGTCGCGCGCGGTACCCGCATCCGGCTGGGCGCCCTCCGGGGGCCAGAGTGCGACGTTGCCGTACTCGCCGAGATCGACGCCTCGCCACTGTGCGGCGTGCTGCGGATGTGGTCGGACGACCACCCCCAGTTCGCGCAGCTCGGACCGCCCGTCGTTGCGCAGGGTCCCGAGCCAGCGACGGACGAACGCGACTTCGTCCGGAGCGATGAAGGACGAGGAGCAGACGTAGAGCACGTACGGCAGCACCGGATCGACACCGACCTTGGTCGCGAACGCCTCCGGCGTTGTCGACGGCCGGCGCTCGAACCACTCGTCGAACTTCTGCGCGCCTGTCGCGACGATCCGCTCGGGCGGGATGCCGTGCATCTCGGCGGCCTCGCGTGACTGGATCTCGTTCCAGACGAACACTCGGTCCGGGACGAGGCGGATCAGTCCCTTGCCGGTGAGGTTGTCCCAGCTCGCCACGGAGACCGCGCAGGGGATTCCGAGCTTCTGTGCACTCTTCAGGAACTCCACCTGGTTGGACCCGAACTCGATCACGGGTGTCGCCAGGACGATGTCGGGGTCGGCTCGGCGGAGGAATTCGTCGATCTGGTCGCAGGTGGGAATCGCGCGCTCGACCTGCCCGAGCGACGACACGATGCGGCGCGAGAGCCGCTCGCTCGAGTGCGAGTCCATGAAGCCAACGACGCGGAGTGTGAGCCAGGCCGTCACGGGATCGACCGCACGGGCGGTGCGCACGTGCGCGGTGAGCTTCCCGGCCATTCGCGCTCTGAGCGCCGGAGCGTCGGCGTAGCGTGGGTCGACGTAGCGGCCGAGGTCGGTGAGGCTGCGGACCAGTCCGGCGAGGGGACGCCAGCCGTCGCCCCGGCCGCGGAGCGGCGCGTCGCCGACGGTGATGTTCTCCCGGCTTCCGGCGAGCTCGAGCACGAGCCGGGTGTCGCCGGCGTCCTTCTCCATGCGCGAGAACGCGAGGTGGACGGAGTGGCCGCGGTCTGCGAGCAACCGCACGGTCGGACCGAAGTACCTCAGGTAGCCGCTGTGGAGCATGAACCAGAGGATCCGCCGCGGCCGCGCCTCCCTTTCCATGCGCGGGACAGCCTAGCGGGACGGCCGCTAGGCTCCGGCTCGATGCGGCGAGCCTCGGAGCTGGCGCGACGGGCGCGACGGGCGGTCTCGCGCCGCGAGTACCCGGTGGTTCCGGCGCACATTGGACGGCTCGACTACCCGGGCGCCGATCTCCGCATCGGGGTTACGTCGCGCACCGAGGTCATGAGCCGGCTGCGTCCCTGCGAGAAAGAGCCGTGGACCGTGGCGTGGCTCGAGCGGACCCTGCGCGCTGGGGACGTCCTCTGGGACGTCGGCGCGAATGTCGGCGCATACTCCTTGATCGCGGCCTCGCTCGGTCGAGAGGGGGCCAAGGTCGTCTCCGTCGAGCCTGCGTACGCGACCTACGCGGCGCTCTGCGACAACGTGCTCCTGAACGGGTTCGAGAGCGCCGTCATACCGCTGCCTGTCCTGCTGTCCGACCGGAACGCTCTCGAGGCGCTCGGCACGCAGAAGATGGAGCCGGGCGCGGCCGAGCACGAGGTCGGCGGCGAGGGCATCGCCGTGCTTGCGTACCGCCTTGACGATCTCGTCGCCGAGTGCGGAGTCCCCGCGCCGACGGTGATGAAGATCGATGTGGACGGTTGGGAGGCGGCCGTTCTCGCGGGCGCGCCGCAAACGCTGATGCGACCGGAGCTGCGCTCGGTCCTCGTCGAGGTCGAGCGCGCCGGCGGCGACGCGGTCGTCGAGGTGCTGGAGCGGGCCGGGCTGGGGCTGGCAGAGCGGATCGACGAACGCCAGGGCAAGCAGTTCGCACGGATCTGGTACGGGGTGTTCGAGCGGGCCTGAGCCCGCGGAACGTGCCGCTACGATTGGCCGCAGGACCCCGCCGGGTCCGCGCGATGAACATCCTCTTCGTCATCAAGAACAGCGCGAACCTGCGGACGCTCGCACCCGTGCTCAGGCTCCTGGACGAGCGGGGTCACCGCATCGCGCTGGCGTGCAAGGACGTGAAGTCGCGCGAGTCCCACGAGCAGCTCCAGGAGCTCGTGCACGGCAGCGCGGGAATCACGACCGTCGACCTGCCGTTCGTGCGCACGCCGGGCTGGAGCGACCTCGCCTCGTCCCTGCGGCGGTCGGCCGACTACCTGCGCTACTTCGACCCGGTGTACCGAGATGCCGACAAGCTGCGAGCCCGCGCCGAGGAGGAGGCGCCGTCCTCGATCCGCCGAGTCGGACGAGCGGTCGGAGCAGTCCCCCGGGGAGCGCGCGCGCTGCGGTACACGCTGGAGGGCGTCGAGCGCTGCCTGGAGCCGCCGGAGCGCATGGTCAAGTTCCTGGCCCAGCAGGCACCGGACGTGGTCCTGGTCACGCCCCTGATCGGCTTCGGCACCCCGCAGGCCGATGTCGTTCGTGCAGCCCGCCGCCTCGGCATCCCGGTCTGCTTCCCCGTCCGCAGCTGGGACAACCTGACGAACAAGGGGCTCCTCCGCGAGGCACCCGACCTCGTCCTCGTCTGGAACGACCTCCAGAAGACCGAGGCGATCGAGCTGCACGGCGTACCGGCCGAGCGGGTCGTCGTCACAGGTGCGCCGGCCTACGACCACTGGTTCGACTGGCAGCCGTCGCGGAGCCGGGAGCAGTTGTGCGACGAGGTCGGCCTCGACCCGGAGAGGCCGATCGTGCTCTACGTCGGCTCGTCGCAGTTCATCGCGCCGGACGAGCCTGCCTTCGTCCGGCAGTGGGTCACGCAGCTGCGGGCGCACGGCGATCCACTCGCCGATGCCGGTCTGCTCGTCCGCCCGCACCCTCTGGCAGCGGAAGGCTTCCGTGATCTCGACCTCGGCGACGGGCGGACGGCGATCTGGCCCCGCGCGGGCGAGTTTCCGCTCGCGGACGCGGCGCGCCGGAACTACTTCGACTCGATCTACCACAGCGCCGCGGTGGTCGGCATCAACACGAGCGCGCAGATCGAAAGCGCGATCGTCGGCCGCCCGGTTCACACGATCCTCGCTCCGGAGTTCCGGGAAACGCAGGCGGGCACGCTTCACTTCCGCTACCTCGTCGACGACGAGTTCGGCCACGTGCACCGTGCCGAGTCGTTGCCGGTGCATGCGGAGCAGCTCGAGCGCTCGTTGCGCGAGGGCGACTCGGAGGGGCTGAACGAGCGCTTTCTGCTCCGCTTCGTCCGTCCATTCGGGCTGGGGACGCCGGCGACTCCCCTCGCCGCCGACGCCGTCGAGGAGCTGGCCGCCGGCTGGGAGCGGCGGCCCGACCGCGGGCCTGCAGTCGCCCCTGCCGTGCGCTTGGCGCTCCGCCCGCTGGCAGCGCGGGAAGAGCGGCTGCACCGGCGCGAGAAGCAGGTCCGCGCTGCGTCGCCGCTCGACGACCTGCGGAGGGCCGTTCGCGATCTCGCCCGGACCGGCGAGCAGGTCGTCGCCGGACCGTGGACCGGCGACGCGATCGGCGAGCTCCTCTACTGGATCCCGTTCCTGCGCTGGGCCGTCCACTCCACGCTCGACCTCGCGCCGAGGCTCGTCGTCGTCGCCCGCCCCGAGTCGGCCGTCTGGTATCAGGGGTTCGACGTCCGCACCGAGGCACCGAGCGGGCCGCACCGTGTGCTCGACCAGGAGCTGGTCGAGCGCGCCCGAACGCAGCTTGCCGAGACCGACCCGAGGGCGCCGCTCCAGGACCGGCGGCTGGAGTTTGCTCCCCTGGAGCCGCCGATTGCGTCCGGGCAGGTGTTCGTCGGACGCCACGGCGCCGACGCCTATCTCGCCGTTCTGTCCGGTGTTCCGGCGGTGGTCTGGGGCCACGAGGCGGCGGACGCCGCCGACCTGGCGCTCGCCGGCCGGCTCGCCGAAGGGCCGTTCGGCACCATCGAGGCGGTCGGCTCGCCGGCCGAGGCCCGCGCGCGGGCGGCCGAGCTGCAGGCAGATCGCGCCACGGCCGGCGTGACATGAGGATCCTCTTCCTCGTCAGCCATCCCGGGCTCTCGTCGTTCGGGCCCGCGCTCCGCCTGCTCGCGGGTCGCGGGCACGAGGTTCACCTCGCCTTCCAGCGCGTGAAGACGGCGGAATCGCGCCGCAGCCTCGAGTCGCTCGCGGCTGAGCTCCCCTCGCTGACGTTCGGTCAGCTGCCCCGGCACGGCCGGTCGGGCTGGACGCCGCTTGCCGGCGAGCTGCGGCACACGGCCGACTACCTCCGGTACCTCGACCCGCGGTACCGCGACGCGACCAAGCTGCGTACCAGGGCGGAGCGGAAGGCCCCTCCGTCCGGTCGCCGCCTGGGCCACGTGGCGCGGGCGCTCGGGCCGACCGGCGTCGCCGCCGCTCGGCGCGTTGTGCAGGGAGTGGAACGGTGCCTGCCGCCCCCTCCGAGCGCTGACCGCTTCCTCGGCGAGCTCGACCCGGACGTCGTGCTCATCACCCCGCTGATCGAGCTCGGCTCGACCCAGGCGGACTGGCTCCGGGCGGCGAGGCGGCGTGGCCTGCGCACCGGGTTCCCGGTGTTCAGCTGGGACAACCTGACCAACAAGGGGCTGCTGCGAGACGTCCCCGACCGCGTCCTCGTCTGGAACGATCTCCAGGCGGCCGAGGCTCGCGAGCTGCACGCCGTCCCGGACGACCGGATCCGGGTCACGGGCGCGCCCGCCTTCGACCACTGGTTCGACTGGGCGCCGTCGCGCGACCGGGACGCGTTCTGCGCCGAGGTCGGCCTGCGCGCCGACCGTCCGATGCTCCTCTACCTCTGCTCGTCCGGTTTCATCGCGCCCGACGAGCCCACGTTCGTCCGCCGCTGGATCGAGCAGCTGCGCGCCCGGGGCGGCCCGCTCGCGGAGGCGGGCGTCCTCGTCCGTCCGCACCCCCTCTTCGCGCTGCCGTGGACCGAGGTGGAGCTCGGGCCGCAGACGGCGGTCTGGCCGCGGCTCGGGGAGGACCCGTCCGACGAGGCCGGGCGCCGGAACTACTTCGACTCGATCTACCACTCGGCGGCGGTCGTCGGGATCAATACCACCGCCCAGATCGAGGCGGCGATCGTCGGCCGGCCCGTGCACACGCTGCTCTCCGACGAGTTCCGCGAGACCCAACGGGGCACGCTGCATTTCCACTACCTCCAGGCAGACGACTATGGGCTCCTGCACGTCGCCGAGACGTTCGACGAGCACGCGGCGCAGCTGGAGGAGTCGCTGCGCGGCAGCCCTGACGACGGCCGGAACGAGCGTTTCCTCCGCCGGTTCGTCCGTCCGCTCGGGCTCGACGTCTC
>JBKPPY010000031.1:0-11878 GCA_046733845.1 Actinomycetota bacterium
GGGTGGGGTTGCGCCCGCCTCCACCGAGATGCCGCCCGCCTGGATGTAGGCCGCGGCGTCGGCTTGGCTCGCGAACGACGGGTCGTGTCCGTCGATCCAGCGGCGGACGTTCGAGCCATCCCGTGCGACCACGTAGACCGCGGGCTGCCCGCCCCGCTCCGACGTGAACGCGATCGTCGAGCCGTCGCGCGACCACGCCGGCTCCGCGTCGAAGGCCGGACCGGGAGCGACGGTGCGCACAGCGCCGCTCGAGATGTCGACGACCTGCACCTCGACCGAGCCGCCGGCCGAACCGGCGAAAGCGAGCTCGCGCGAGTCCGGCGACCAGACCGGAAGCGCGTGGTCGTGGAGTCCGCCGGCAAGCCGTCGAGCCCCCGATCCGTCGGGATGCACGATCCACAGTTCCGGTCCTCCGGCCGGCGGGCCACGACGGAACGCGATCCAGGCGCCGTCCGGCGACCAGACCGGTGCGGTGTCGGGCCCGCGCGTCACCCCGGTCGCCGCACCCCCCGCGACCGGCGCACGCACGATCCCGCCCGGCCCGCCGAACGCGAGCTGCACCCCGTCCGGCGACCAGCTCGCCGGCCACTGGCCGTTCGCGATGCCGATACGGCGGACCGTCCCGCCGGCTGCGCCAATCACCTCGATCGCGACCGGAGCGGGATCGCACCCGGGGAGGACACGGTAGAAGGCGAGCCGGGACCCGTCCGGCGACCAGCGCGGACCCGCGTCCTGCCACTCGAGCGTCGGGGTGCAGCCCGCGTGGGCAACGCTTCCTCCGATCGTCAGGAGGAAGAGCGCCGGCAGCAGCGCGAGCCACCTCAAGGCATCTGAGTGGAGCGTCTAGAGGTTCCCCCGCAGTGCCTGCTCACGCTCGATCGCCTCGAACAGGGCCTTGAAGTTGCCCTCGCCGAAGGTGCGCGCGCCGTGCCGCTGGATCACCTCGAAGAAGAGCGTCGGCCGGTCCTGCGTGGGCTTGGTGAAGATCTGGAGGAGGTAGCCGTCCTCGTCGCGGTCGACGAGGATCCGCAGCCGCCGCAGGTCTCCCCACGACTCCTCGATCTCCCCGACACGATCGAACGCGTCCTCGTAGTAGGTCTCGGGCGTGGCCAGGAAGAGGACACCGCGCGCCTGCATTTCCTCGACCGTCTGCACGATGTCGTCTGTCTGGACCGCGACGTGCTGGACCCCCGGCCCGCCGTTGTAGTCGAGGTACTCGGCGATCTGGCTCTTGCGACGCCCCTCGGCCGGCTCGTTGATCGGGAACTTGATCTTCCCCTGGCCGTCCGCCATCACCTTCGACATCAGCGCCGAGTACTCGGTGTGAATCTGCTCGTCGTCGTAGTGGATGATGTTCTCGAAGCCGAGCACACGCTCGTAGAAGCCGACCCACTCGTCCATCTTTCCGAGCTCGACGTTGCCGACGCAGTGGTCGAGGAGCGTGAGACCGACCGGCGTGGAACCGTTCGGCTCGGCCGCCACATAGCCGGGCAGGTGGGGACCCGCGTAGTCGGCCCGGTTGACGAAGGTGTGCACGACCTCGCCGTACGTCGCGATCGACGCGATCTCCGCCCGGCCGAACTCGTCCTCGCGCCACTCTGGCCTGCGGACGCCCCGCCCGCCGCGCTCGACCGCAACCCGGTAGGCCTCGTCCGCATTCGGAACCCGCAACGCAATGTCGCGGACGCCGTCGCCGTGACGGCAGGCGAAGCGCGCCACCTCGTGGTCGCCTGAGAGCGCACTCGTCACGACCAGGTTGATCTCGCCCTGCCGGAGGACGTACGAGGCGCGGTCGCGGACGCCGGTCTCGGGCCCCGCATAGGCGTGTCGCGCGAAGCCGAAAGCGTGCTCGAAGTAGTAGGCCGCCTGCCTGGCGTTCCCGACCCACAACTCGACGTGATCCCACCCCTCGAGCGGCATCGCATCCGGCGCTGCCATCGCTTGGATCTTACTCCGGGCTGGGAGTACGATCGGGCAATGGCAAGCCCGCCGACGCAGGTGTCGCGGGCGGTGGCAGCACTCGGAGGCGACCTCGACGCTGTGCTCGGCGACGTCCAGGTTGCGGCCGGGGTCGCCGATCGCGACGGAATCATTCGCTGGCAGAACGCGCGCGCGATCGAGCTTTTCGGCGACTGCGTCGGACAGCCACTCGCAGCGTCGGTCGCCCCCGAGAGCTCGCACAACTGGCGGCGTCAGTTCTCGAAGAAGGTGCTCGGCACCACCAGGACGACCGACTACCAAATGAACGTGATCGGCCCCGACGGGAGCCACCTGCCGATCGAGGTCAGCTCGATCGCGATCGAGGGAACAGACCACCGGGTCGTCGGCGTGTTCGGCGTGCTTCAACCCGTGGCCGTGTCCTTCACGCCGCCGCCGCGCGCCCGACATGGACTGACCCCGCGGCAGCTCGAGGTGCTCCACCACCTGGCCCAGGGGCACTCGACGACCCAGATCGCCCGTGAGCTGGGAATCCAGCCTGAGACCGTTCGCAACCACGTGCGTGGCCTCCTCCGCGCACTCGGCGTCCACTCGCGGCTCCAGGCCGTTTCCGAGGCACGCCGGCGCGGCCTGATCACGAGTTGATCAGCCTGGACTATGCCCGGCATGCCCGGGCCAGGCAGTCTTGCGCGCCGATGGCCGAGGAGGATCTGACCGCGCGACGACCGCTTCAGCTCGACGTGGCCGTCTGGTCGCTCGAGCAGGCGAACCGGCTGATCGAGGGCACGACGGTCGAGCTCGGCGCGGAGGGCGCGCTCCTGCGCCTACCGGGGATCGGCCCGACGGACGTTCACCTGGACATCCGACTCGCGCTTCCCGACCGCGGCCTCTTCACGCCCGCGACGATCGTCCGCCACGACACGCCGGACCTCGTCGAGGTCGCCTTCGACTGGATCGACGCCTACGAGCGCGGCCGCCTCCGGGCGTTCGTCCGAAACGCGCCGTAGCGGACCCCGTCCCGCCCGCGCCTGACGCCAGCGGCGCTCGAGGACGATGCCGGCGAGGATCGTCACTCCGCCGACGATCTGGAGCCAGTGCAGGCGCTCGGAGAGGATGAGGGCCGCGAACACGGCGGCAACGAACGGCTGCACGTTCGCGAACAGCGTCGCTCGAGACGGACCGACGCGATGGATGGCGGTGAACCAGAGCAGGTTGGTCAGGAAGAGCGGCCCGACGATCGCGAAGGCGAGTCCGACCCAGACGAGCCAGCCGAGCGCCGCGTAGTCCTGCGAGGCGACCTGGGGCGAGCTCGCGGCGACGAACGGGACGCACATGACGAGCAAGACGACCGCGCTGATCCGGTAGGGCGAGTAGCTGCGCATCAGCGGCGCGATCGTCACCGAGTACGCGGCCCAGGACATCGCCAGCAGAATCGCCAGCAGGTCGCCGCCGAGATCGGACGAGAGGTCCCCGCCGGAACCGAGAGCGACGAGGGCGACGCCGGCACAGCCGATCGCGGTGGCGATCCAGAACCGCCCGCTCAGGCGTTCCAGCCCGACGACCGAGGACATGATCGCCGCGAAGATCGGCGTCATCCCCAGAATCAGGGCGACCGTTGTCGCCGAGCCGAGCTTCAGCGCGTACACGAACGAGAACTGGTTGACCAGCAGAAAGCACGCGGCGGCGGCGATCAGCGCCAGGCACCGCCGCCCACCGACTCTGAGCGATCGCTCCAGCACGACCGTCGAGGCAACTGCCAGCAGCGCCGCCGCCCCGTATCTGATCGCCCCATACGCGAGCGGCTGGAAGCCGTGCGTGAGCACGTACCGGGTGACCGTGATGTTGAACGCCCAGATGACGATGGTCGCGCCCAACATCAGGTCGACCGAGCTCGGACGCCGCATGTCCTGAACCTATCGGGATGTAGGCTTCTCCCCGTGGCGACCACCGAGGAGATCGACGCGCTCGTCGCGCCGGCGACGCCGCACTTCGCCTACCAAATCCGCGCGCGGGTCCGGGAGCTCGTGCTCGATCTGCCCGAGGACAACCCGGTTCGCCGGTACGCCGAGGAGAAGATGGAGCTGCTCGACCGGCTCGGCCATGCCTCGTCGAAGGCCGATGACCAGCGCCGCGAGTCGCCGACCCGCCCCGGCTGGCGGGAGATCCCGAGCTCGGCGACCGCCGCCCGTCCGCTCCCGAAGCGGAGGTGAGCCGCAGAGCCGTCCTGGTGACGGGCGGTACCCGCGGTATCGGTCGGGAGATCGCCCGCCGCTTCGCCGAGGACGGAACCAAGCGGATCGCGATCGGCTATCTCCGCAACGACGTGGCTGCCGAGGAGGCAGCTGAGGAGTTGCGAACGCTCGGCGCCGAGCCCGTGCTCATCCGCGGGAACGTCGCCTCGAGCCGCGTCGCCGAGGAAGTCGCCACGCTGGGCCCACTGGACGCGCTCGTGCACTGCGCGGCGACGGGCGTGATCCGCTCGGCGCTCGAGACCACCGACAAGCACTTCGACTGGACACTCGCGGCGAATGCCCGCGCCTTTCTCTCCCTCGCGCGGGCGGCGGCTCCGCAAATGCCGGCGGGGTCCTCGATCGTCGCGATTTCCAGCCTCGGCTCCGGCCGCGTGCTCGAGAACTACGTCCTCGTCGGAACCTCGAAGGCCGCACTGGAGGCGCTCGTCCGTTACCTCGCGGTGGAATTGGCTCCTCGTGACATCCGCGTGAATGCCGTCTCCGGCGGCGTGATCGAGACGGAGGCGCTCGACCACTTTCCGAACCGGGAGCAGATGCTTTCCTGGAGCGTCGAGCGCACGCCGGCCGGCCGCCTGGTCGAGCCGCGCGACGTCGCCGACGCCGTTGGCTTCCTCTGCTCGCCCGCGGCTGAGATGATCCGCGGCCAGACCATCGTGGTCGACGGCGGTTTCTCGCTCGTGGTGTAAGGCGAGGTAGGCAATGTGGCCGACGGAGCAGAACCGCGAGGCGTGGGAAGCGCGGTTCGGTCATGCAGCCCAGCCGGAGCGCCGCTTGCCCGATGCGGTCCGCGAGCGGCTGCCCGACATCGACGGCAAGCACGTCCTCCATCTGCCCTCAGGGACCGCCGAGGCGACGGCTGACCTGCTCGCGCTCGGTGCGCTCGTCAGCGGAATCGACCCGTCCGAGCAGGCGCTCGCGGTCGCGCGGGAGCGTGTGCCCACGGCGGCGTTCTTCCAGGCCGAGCTGCACGAGCTTCCGCTCCAGCTGAGGCGGCGCCGGTTCTCGCTCGTCTACGCCGGCGAGGGAACGCTTGCGCTCTCGCCCGACCTCGGCCTGCTCGCCTCCGCGCTCGCCGCTGCGCTACGCAAGAACGGCCGGCTCATGTTCTACGACCGCCATCCCGTCCTCGACTGCATCGACCCGGTCGACCTGCGCTGGCGCGAGAGCTACTTCGAGGAGGGTCGACGGCGGCTGGGCGAGATCGTCACGACAATCGTCGGCGCGCAGCTGGAGCTCGTCGAGCTCGAGGAGCTGCCGCCGCCGCGGAAGGAAACCGGCGGACGACACGATCCACGTGTTCCAGCCGCGTTCGTGATCCAGGCGGTGAAGACGGACGCTCCGCCGACGCGTCCGCGACGCTGAGCGCCGATGCAGGTCACCGCGCCCGATAGTCGGCAATCGCCGATCCCGGACATCCCGTACATCCGGCGCCGCGACGGCTCCGAGCAGCGCGCCACCTTCTTCGAGCTCTTCTTCGACCTCGTCTACGTCTTCGCCGTCACCCAGCTCTCACATCATCTGCTCGGCCAGCTGACCTGGACCGGGGCTGCGCAGACCGCGTTCATGCTCGTCGCCGTCTACTGGGCCTGGAACTACACGACGTGGATGACGAACTGGTTCGATCCGGATACCGTCCCCGTTCGCCTGATCCTCGTCTTCGTGATGTTGGCGAGCCTCCTCATGTCGGTCGCCATCCCCAGCGGATTCGGGAGTGAGGCGCTTCTGTTCGCGAGCTCGTATGCCGCGCTCCAGGTCGGCCGCAACGCCTTCGTCGTGGTCGTCACTCCGCCGGGCGACTTCAACCGGAACTTCAAGCAGATCCTCGCCTGGAGCGTTCTGTCGGCGCCGTTCTGGGTGGCTGGCGGGCTCGCCTCGGGTGCGGCCCGGTGGCCTCTCTGGCTGGCCGCGCTCGGACTCGACCTGGCCGCACCGCTCGTCATGTACTGGGTCCCGAGAGTGGGCTCGACACCGATGAGCCAGTGGCAGATCCATGGTCCGCACTTCGCCGAGCGGTTCCAGCTCTTCGTGATCATTGCCTTGGGCGAGAGCATCGTCCTCGCCGGTGTCACCGCTTCCGGCACCGGCCTCAGCGGCGCACACCTCGTCGCCCTTGGGCTCTGCTTCCTGATCTCGACCGCCCTGTGGTGGCTCTATTTCGACGATGTGGCGGCATCGGTCGCAGAGCGAATCGCCGGTGCGGCGCCGACCCAGGCGGGGCAGATCGGTCGCGACGTCTACACGTACCTCCATCTGCCGATCGTCGCGGGCATCGTCCTCGCCGCCGTCGGGGACGAGCTGGTGATCGCGCACCCTCGATCGGAGCTGCACACGGCCGGAGCGCTGGTAACCCTCGGCGGCCCGGCCCTCTACCTCGCCGGCGTCACGGCGAGCGCGGCGCGAATCGGGCACACGACCTCCTCGGCTCGGATCGCCGTCATGGTCGTGCTCGCCGCGCTCGTCCCGGTCGGAGCCCGCACGACCGGGCTCGTCGCCGCAGCGATCGTCGTCGCGCTGCTCGCCATCCTCGTCGTCGTCGAGGAACGGCGACCGAAAGCGATCAGCGTTCGCGCATGAACCCCTGGCGGGCCGCGCTGACGAGCGCGACCGCCTCGGGGAAGAGGATCCGCATCGCGTCCCGGAGCGCGAGCGCCTGCTCGTCGACGCCGCCTGTGGTCTCCACGCGCGACAGTGCCGCGGCCGTCAGCTCCACCGCCGTGTTCAGCGTCAGCGTCGCGAACTGCTCGCGCTGCGCCTCGGCGACGGACTCCGCCTGTTGCTCCGCGAACTCCCGCAGCCCGCGCATCAGATCCTCCGGGTCCCCTCCGAACGGGAAATTGAAGCTGCCTTCCACGACTCCAGGGTAGCCCGCGGGGCTCAGGTGAGGTCGCCCTTGTAGCCGGCCTCGACGTCGAGCTCGAGCTCGTCGACCACCGCTGAGGCCTGCTTCATCGTCTCGGCGAAGGGCGAGCTCATGCTCTCGCCGAGGGTGAGCTCGAGCCGCCGGACCGCGACGCCGACTGTGTCGAGGTAGCCCGGCGAGGCGAGCCGCGGGGGCGACGCGATCGCTCGCTCGAGCGCCAGCGCCGCTGCCTCTGCCTCCTCGATCCCTTCGGGGTGCTCGGTGATCCGGAGGGCGACCAGCTGCTGACGCAGCTCCTCGAGCTTGCCGCCGCCCGCCGACTCCTCGGCGAGCTCGCACAGGGCGGCGATGGACACCGCGGCACGGACACGCGACCGCTCGGTGACAAGCGCTCCGCCTTGGTCCACCGCGGCCCACCGCCGCAAAGGACCCGCATACGAGCAGAGGTAGATGCGGGTCCCGGGCTCCGGCTCGGTCGGGATCACGCCCTCGAGCTGCTCACCCGGCCCGGCGAGCTCTGCGGCCGCCACGGCGATCCGTTCGAGTTCAGCCTGCAACTCCACGTGCATCAGATACTCGCCTACGATTGGAAGACGATGCGCCGCAAGCGCCCGACCGAGGACGAGACTTACCTCGAGGCGAAGGCCCGGCTGGACGCGCTGGTCAAGAGCGAGACCGAGCAGAGCGCGGCGGAGCTCCAGCGCGTGCTCTCGGTCGCCCGCGCCGAGACCAGTGCGCTGCTGACCGAGGAGCACCGCCGGCTCGCGGACGAGCGCCGCGACGAGCTGGTCCGCGCGGAGCAGCGCGTGCTCACGGAGCTGTCGGGGCGGCTGATCGCCGCCCAGAAGGAGATCGATGGGAAGTTGAGCGCCTGGTCGCAGGACGTGGAACGCGCGCGGGAGGGTCTGGCGACGCAGGTTGCGCGTCTCGAGCAGCGACAGCGTCAGCTCATGACCGACGCGGAGTCTCGTTTCGCCGCCGAGACCGAGCGGCTGGTCTCCGATACGGAAGAGCATCGCACCGCGGTGACGCGGCTGCGCGAGGACATCTCCCGGCAGATCAAGGACGCGATCGACGAGGCGAACAACGAGCTGGAGACGCACGCAGCCGAGAGACGCCGCGCGCTGCACGAGGTCGCCGACCGCCTGCGCAACCGCGAGCGGGCGCTGACCGAGCAGATCGACCGCGAGCTCACCGAGTCGCAGCGCACCCTCGCCGAGACATTCGACGATGTCGAGCGCCGCCTCGTCGAGCAGGTCGAGCGTTCAGTCAGCCGCGAGGCCGCCCGGCTTGCCGAAGAGGCTGCTGTCGAGTTCAACTCGACCATCCGCACGGCGAGGGAGGAAGCAGGGCGTCAACTCGCCCGCGAACTCGACCGGTCGATCGACAGCTTCATCAAGCAGGCCGACCGCCTCCTGGCCGAACGGCTCGCCGAGTTCAACGACACCGCCGGCGGCCGTCTCGAGCGACGCTACGAGGGAACGCTGGGCACGCTCGAGCGACGCGTCCGCGAGCTCGAGGCCGCTCTCCGCGACCGTCCTCGGTCGTTAACAAACGATGAGGGATCCAACTTCGTCCGAGAGGGAACGTCTAGGAGAGAGCGAACCAAGCCGACGTGAGCGAGATCACCGAAATGGCACAGACCATCGAGACCGACCACAACGAGCGCGCCAAGGTTCAGAGTTGGCGGCTTCACGTGCTGATCGAGGCGGGCTACCCGCTGCCGCTCGCGGAGAAGATCGCGGACAGCGACGCCGATCTGCATGACGCGGTCGAGCTCGTCGCGTCGGGCTGCACGCACGAGACCGCTGCGCGAATCCTCCTCTAAGTCGTAACGGATTCCGACGCGGACGAGGCGGCTCGGCGCCCTACGATGGGCGCATGAAGATCGAGCCGATCGTCTACGGCGACCGGAAGGTCTACACCGTGGCCGCGTTCAACCGCGGGGTCGCCGAGTGGCTCCAGCGGCTGCCGACGCTCTGGGTCGAGGGGGAGGTGACCGAGCTGCGCCGCCAGGCCGGCTGGCAGACGGTCTTCTTCACGCTCAAGGATCCCGAGAACGGCGCCTGCCTGTCGGCGGCGATGCCCCGCGGCCAGTTCGACGCTCTTCGGCTCGACTTGGCGAGCGGCGAGCGCATTCAGGTGTACGGGCGGCCGGAGCTCTGGCCGCAGAAGGGCGAGCTCCGCCTGCGCGCGCTGTCGATCGAGCGCTTCGGGATCGGCGAGCATCTGGCCGCGCTGGAGCGGCTGAAAGCCAGGCTCGCCGCCGAAGGGCTCTTCGCCGAGAGCCGGAAGCGATCGCTGCCTCGACTCCCGCGGCGGATCGGCCTCGTCACCGGCAACGACGCAGCGGCGAAGCGCGACGTGCTCACGGCGATCCAGACCCGCTTTCCGCCGGCGCGGGTGGTCGTTGCCGAGACGCTCGTCCAGGGCCAACGCGCCGCCGCGGCGATGGTCGAAGCCCTCGCCGTGATCTGCGCCGAGCCGGAGGTGGACGTCGTCGTCCTCGCCCGCGGCGGCGGCGGGTTCGAGGACCTCCTGCCGTTCAGCGACGAGCGGCTCGTTCGTGCGGTTGCCGGCTGTCCGGTACCGGTCGTGACTGCCGTCGGGCACGAGCAGGACATGCCGCTCTGCGACCTCGCGGCCGACCGGCGGGCATCGACGCCGACCGCGGCCGGACGACTTGTCGTGCCCGACCTCGAAGAGTTGCTCGCCGGTCTCGGCCGGTCACGCGTCGCGCTCGCCCGTGGGACGCGTCGCACGCTCGACCGTCACTCGCAGCGACTTGCCCAGACCCATGAGCGCCTGCGCCGGGCACCGGCCCTGCTCGTCGAGCGGCGACGCGCGGCACTTGCGCAGAAGGCCGGGCGGCTGCGGGCGCTGTCCCCTCGCGCCACCCTCGACCGCGGCTACGCGATCGTCCGCCGCGAGGGCGCGCTCGTCCGGACAGCGGGCGCGGTAGCGCCGGGGGACACCATCTCGGTCGACGTGGCTGACGGTTCGTTCGGAGCGACGGTCGAATGACGTACGAGGAGGCCGAGAAGGAGCTCACCCAGATCGTCGAGCAGCTCGAGCGCGGTGACGCCGGGCTCGACGAGGCGCTGAAGCTGTGGGAGCGCGGCGAGGAGCTGTACCGCTTCTGCGCGGCGCATCTGGAGGCGGCGGAAGGTCGGATCGAGGAGCTTTCTAGGCGGGTCGACTCGGCCCGCCCAGACGGATAAGCTCAGCGCTCGTGCCTGCCCCTCCCGAGCTGCTCCGCCAGGTCGAGCTCTTCGAGAGCTTGTCGGACCGCGATCTCGAACGGTTGGCCCGCACGTTCAAGCAGAGCTCCTTCCGAGAGGGCGACGTGATCGCGACGGAGGGCCAGCGCGGCGTCGGCTTCTTCGTCATCGCCGAGGGCACCGTCGACTACAGCGTCCAGGGAGAACGAACCGGATCCGGCGGCCCCGGCGACTACTTCGGCGAAGTCGCGCTGATCGACGACGGGCCACGGTCCGCGACCGTTACCGCCGCGACCGACGTCACCGCCTACGGGCTGACCTCCTGGGAGTTCCGTCCTCTGGTCGAGGAGAGCGCCGGGATCGCCTGGGAGCTGCTCCAGGTGCTGGCGAAGCGCCTACGCGCCGCCGAGCGCCTGTAGTCGCCGCCCGAGCGAGACTCCGAGCTCGACGAGATCCTCTTCAGCGCGGGCGGGGTCCCCGCTCAACGCGACCAGCTCGGTCTGTGGAAAGTCGGTTGCAGGGACTGTCCCTGTGACACGTCCCCCGAAGACGACGCACGGGACACCTGCGCCGGCGCAGCGGCGCGCGACTGCGGACGGGGCCTTCCCCTCCCACGTCGTCCCGTCGACGGTTCCCTCGCCGGTGACGATGAGGCCGAAGGGACGAGGATCGAACCCGACCAGATCGAGAACCGCGTCTGCCCCCGGGACGAGCTCGGCGCCAAGCGAAGCGAGCGCGGCTCCGAGCCCGCCCGCCGCCCCGGATCCGGGCAGCTCCGCGTAGGGCACGAGCCTCGCGTCCGCACGAAACTGCTCCTCCAGCACGGCCACCTGCTCGGGAGTGGCTCCTTTCTGCGGCCCGAACAGCCGTGGCGCGTCGTAGAGCGTCGTCGACACGTCGCAGAGCACACGCACCGGTCCTGTCAGGCCGTCGACCACCTCGAGCAGTCCGGCTCCGGCGTCCATCGTGGCCGTGCCGCCAACCGTCACGACCAGGGGACAGTCCCTGTAACGCTTCATCCACAGCCCGAGCCCGCGACTCGACGCGGCGATCACGTCCAGATGGGCCGGGTCGAGCGGGATCGCCTCCGCCGCCTCGATTACGCGCGTTCCGTTCGGCAACACCCCGGTGCGCGCGACTCGCGGCCGCCCGAACGCGTCGACCGTCGCCACCTGCTCGAAGCTGGTGCAGAGCACGTCGACCGTTCCCTCCCCACCGTCGCCGAGTGGCAGCTCGCCGCACTCGACTCCAGCGCGTCCGAACCCGAGGACGAGCGCTGCCGCTGCGGCGGAGGCGCGAAGAACGTTCTTGAGGCTAGCCGGGCACGCGAGCGCGCTCGGGCTCATGCTCGGTCGCCTCCTCCGGAGCAACCGGGGAGACGTCGTCTCCGCCCTCCGGCTCGTCGGCGCTCACCGCGCCGGGCATCTCGCGCAGCCGCGCGAATGACAGACCCTCGCGCCCCAGGAAGACCAGGCCGATGCCGACGCCGACCGACGCCTCGATCGCCTGGAGCCCGAAGCCGAACGCGACGCCCTTACCGTAGTCGACGCCGTAGCGGACGAGCGGCGTCGCGACCGCAACCTGAACGAGGCCGACGTTGCCGGGCC
>JBKPPY010000032.1:0-13731 GCA_046733845.1 Actinomycetota bacterium
CTTCACGACGTTCGCCTCGTTCACACCGCTCAAGTCGCGCGGCGACCCGCTCGACTTCGCGGCCGGGACAGCCCGCTGCGATCCGCTGTAGAGGAACGGTAGGGAGGCGAGGATGAGCAGGCGCGGGCTTGCCATCCTCGCTCTCCTCCTCGCGCCGGTCGTCGTGCTCGCCTCGCGTGCTGTCGGCGGAAGCGACCAGCGTCCTCTCGACACCCAGCTGACTCAGCGTCTACGCGAGCTCGGCTTCACCGGTCGAGGCGGGTCGACGCTGACCTCGAGGCTCGGCCGTCCGCTCGATCCGAAGCTCGCCGATATCGGCCGGCTGCTGTGGTTCGACACGATCACCGGCCTCAACGACGACAACACCTGCGCAGGCTGCCACTCGCCGACGAACGGCTTCGGCGACGCGCAGCCGATCGCGATCGGCATCGGCAACAACGGCATCGTCGGCCCCGACCGGACGGGGCCACGAAACATGCGCCGGGCGCCGATGGTGATCAACACGGCCTTGTACAGCGACCTGATGTGGAATTCTCGCTTCTCGGCCCTCTCCGGTGACCCCTTCGACAACTCCGACGGCTTCTCGTTCCCGCCGCCGGAGAGCCTGTCGCTCTCGTACCTCCACCACCTGCTCCAGGCACAGGCGTTCATCCCTCCGACGGAGCGCACCGAAGTCGCGGGCTTCGACTTCCCCGGCGACAACGACGCGATCCGTGCCGAGGTGATGCGCCGGCTGAACGCAACCCCGGGATACCGCAAGCTCTTCGGCCAGGTGTTCCCAACTGTCCGTCGAGGCGGCCCGATCACCTTCGACGACTTCGCGCGCGCGATTGCCGAGTTCGAGTTCTCGCTCACCTTCGCGAACGCGCCGATCGACCGCTTCGCGAGGGGAGAGCCGAAGGCGATGACTGCCGCGCAGAAGCGAGGCGCGATCCTGTTCCTCGGCGCAGCGGGCTGCGTCTCGTGCCACGCCGTCTCGGGGCGGTCGAACGAGATGTTCAGCGACTTCCAACAGCATGTGATCGGCGTGCCGCAGCTCGTGCCGAGCGACTCGAACAACACGTTCGACGGTCCGGGAGCGAACCAAGACTTCGGCCGTGAGGACTTCACCGGCAATCGGGACGATCGGTATGCGTTCCGGACCGCACCGCTGAGAAACATCTCGCTGTCGCCCGCCTTCATGCACGACGGCGCCTTCACGAGCCTGAGGGCGGCCATCGTCCACCATCTCGACGTCGTCGCCTCGGCGCGTTCCTACGACCCCGCCGCCCAGGGGTTGCCGCCGGATCTGAGGCAGGTGGGGCCGATCGACCCCATCCTGGCGCGTCTCGATCCTCGCGTCGCCAATCCGAGGTTGCTCGACGCCACGCAGATCGACGACCTGGTCGCGTTCGTGCGGGACGCGCTCCTCGACCCTCGGGCAACGCCGGACAACCTCCGCCGGCTCGTGCCGTCTAGCGTGCCGAGTGGGCGTCCTGTGCTTCGCTTCGAGTTCGGGCACTAGGCTGTGCCGATGCTCGAGGCCGCGGGTCTCTCGCCGACCGAGGTTGCCGACTGGGCGACGAGTGCGCCGCCTGTGGACGCCGCGTACCCGGCGGCGGCGCAGGCGACCTCCGAGTTCCTGATCCGCGGCGAGGAGCTGCTCCAGCGCCTGCCTCCCCGCCGGGAACGGAACGACGCCGAGGCGGAAGCGGCTGCGGAGCTGACGGGTGCGCTCGACGAGGCGCGCTCGCGGTTCCTGCGCGCCCACGCCGAGCATCTGTACGCCGCGCTGACCGACGATCTCCGCCGGGCCGTCCGCGACGAGGATCTGGTCTACGCGGCGGCCGACCTCGTCCCCGGGCTGGTGCCGACCAGAGAACGGACGGCCGCAGAGCGCAAGCTTGCGCTTCCCGACAAGGAGGGGATCGAGATCGCGCAGGGGTTGTTCTTCTCGCACATCCTCGCGTCGGAGCGTTGCGGCGCGCATCTCGTCTGGGCGATGCTGCGCCCGACCGCGGAGGCACTCGAGCGACTCGACGACTTCCGGGCCACCGGCGTCGTCGACCTCGGCGGCACTTACCTCGAACGACGCGGCCGGGCTGCCTACCTCGAGATCCGGAACGACCGGTATCTGAATGCCGAGGACTGCGACACTCTGCCCACCACCGAAGTCGCCGTCGACCTCGCGCTGCTCGATCCGGGCATCGACGTCGGTGTGATCCGCGGCGCGGTGGTCAGCCATCCGCGCTATACGGGCATGCGGGTCTTCGGTGCCGGCGTCAACCTCACGCACCTCTACCACGGCCGCGTCGACTACCTCTTCTTCGTCACCCGCGATCTCGGCTACGTGAACAAGCTCTTCCGCGGGCTGAGCGCCGATGAGCATCGCCCCGACGAGCCGGAGGAGACGACCGAGAAGCTCTGGGTGGCTGCCGTCGAGACGTTTGCGATCGGCGGTGCGTGCCAAATCCTGCACACCGTCGACCACGTGATTGCGGTGCGCGGTGCCCGTCTGTTCCTCCCGGCGCGCAAGGAGGGGATCCTGCCGGGCGCATCGAACCTGCGCCTGCCGCGATCGGTCGGGGACCGCCTCGCGCGCCAGGCGATCCTTTCCGGGCTCGAGTTCGAGGCGGGGACGCCGAACGGCGACCTCTTGATCGACGAGGTGGTCGACTCCGGCGATGAGATGGACGCGGCGATTGCCGCGCGGGTCGAGGCACTGAGCAGCTCTGGGCTCGTGAACGCGGCCGGGAACCGGCGCGCGCTGCGGGTCGGGGCCGAGCCCCTCGACCTCTTTCGCCGCTACATGGCGACCTTCTGTCGCGAGCAGGCGCATTGCCACCTCAGCCCCGCGCTCGTCGACAACCTGGAGCAGCACTGGAACGCGCATGAGCGCGTGCTCTGAGCGGTGATTCGGGACCCCGCCGAGCAGCTCCCGCGCGACGAGCTACGCGTACTGCAGCTGTCGAAGCTGCGGGCCACGTTCGGGCTGGAGGTCGGCTCGCTCGACGAGGTCGCGGACCTGCCGTTCGCGACCAAGTCGGCGCTCCGCGAGGCATATCCGTTCGGACTGCTGCGCGTGCCTGTCGCCGAGCTCGCCCGGCTCCACGCTTCGAGCGGCACGCATGGGAAGCCGACGGTGGTCGGCTACACGCCGGCCGACCTAGAGGCATGGACCGAGCTGATGGCGCGCTGCATGACGATGGCCGGCGTCCGGCCGGGAATGCTGATCCACAACGCGAACACATACGGGCTGTTCACGGGCGGCCACGGCTTTCACCAAGGCGCGGAGCGGATCGGATGTCCTGTGCTCCCGGTCTCCGGCGGCTTCACGGCCAGGCAGGCGCTCCTGCTCCACGATCTCGGCGCGCAGGTGCTGATCGCGACGCCGTCGTACGCGCTCGTGATCGCACAGGCGGTCGCGGACGCTGACATCGACCCTGCGTCGCTTCGCCTGGAGCTCGGCCTGTTCGGCGGGGAGGCGTGGACCGAGGGGCTGCGCGCTCAGATCGAGCGCGCTCTCCCCGGGCTTCGGGCGGTGAACTTCTACGGACTGTCGGAGATGTGCGGGCCGGGAGTGGCAGCAGAGTGTCTGGAGGCGCGGGACGGACTCCACGTCCACGAGGACCACTTCCTGGTCGAGGTGATCGACCCCGAGTCGGGTGAGCCCGTCGAGGAGGGCGCCGAGGGCGAGCTCGTGTTCACGACGCTCGCGAAGGAGGCGATGCCGCTGCTGCGCTACCGGACCGGCGACGTCGGCTCGCTCACGACCGGGCGCTGCGCCTGCGGCCGGACGACCGCGCGCATCCGCGGGCTGCGGGGGCGGATCGACGACATGATCACCGTGCGCGGCGTCAACCTCTATCCCTCGAACGTCGAGCACCTCCTGCTCTCCGTCCCAGAGGTGGCACCGCACTACCAGCTCGTGGTCGAGCGTCCGGGCGCGATGGACGAGGTGACCGTCCAATGCGAGCCGGCGGCGGACGGAGTCGACGTCTCCGTCTTGCGGTCGAGGGTCGAGACGATCCTCCACGAGCACACGGGGATCCGGCTCGAGGTCGAAGTGCTGCCACCGGGGGGCGTGCCCCGAAGCGAAGGCAAGGCCGTCCGGGTTGTCGACAAGCGCCGCCGCTAACCCTCGAGCGGAGGCGATGACCGGTCCATCTGGCCTTGGTCGTTCCCCGCGCGGAGCGCGAGCAAGCAGGCCGGGCTTTGCCCGGCCTGCGACGTGACTCGAGCTAGAAACAAGAGGCGGCGGCGGCGCCGCATCACCGCCGCCGCCTCTTCGGCCGCGAGGACTACGTGATCGACCACCCCCCTCGCTGGAAGGCGAGCTGGGTGTTCTCCTGCTGGTTCGCCTGTCCGGTGTTGGCGTTGTTCGCGTCGCCC
Source organism: Actinomycetota bacterium (assembly GCA_046733845.1). Classification (GTDB taxonomy): domain Bacteria; phylum Actinomycetota; class Thermoleophilia; order Gaiellales; family Gaiellaceae; genus DATBLE01. The sequence continues at coordinate 4,372 of JBKPPY010000032.1, forward strand.
TGCGAGATGTAGCCCCACGTGAGGAAGTTCACGTTCTGGGCGTTCAGCTGCGGGGCGATCGGGATGAACTGGAACTGCTTCTGCCAGCTCCAGTTGCCCTGATGCTGGCTCACCGACTGGCTGCCCGAGCTCGGGGGCACGGACGTGCAGCATGTCGGCGACCAGCTGCTTTCAGCCGCCGTGCCGGCTCTCTGGATGGCGACCTGCGTGCCTGACTGCTGGTTCGCCTGGCCGGTGTTGGCGTTGTTGACGTCACCCTGCCGGACGTCGCCCCAGGTTCCGAGGTTGACGTTCTGCAGGTTCAGCTGCGGGGCGACCGCGATGAACTGGATCTGCTTCTGACCGCTCCAGTTGCCCTGCCGCTGCGTGACCGACTGCTCACCCGAGCCGGAAGGCTGGGCGCAGCCGTCGGTCTTGGTCGGGCCGCCACCGGTCTTCTGCACTGCGACCTGCGTGTTGTGCTGCTGGTTCGCCTGGCCGGTGTTGGCGTTGTTCGCATCGCCCTGATGGACGTCGCCGAACGTGAGGACGTTGACGTTCTGCACGTTCGCCTGCGGCGCGATCGGGACGATCTGGATCTGCTTCTGCGTGCTCGAGTTCCCCTGGTGCTGGCTGATCGAGGGATCGCCGCCCGTGGGAGCGGAGGAGCAGTTGCATCCGTCGTGCCGAGAGCCACCGGAGCTCTTCTGCACTGCGACTTGGGTGTTGTGCTGCTGGTTCGCCTGGCCGGTGTTCGCGTTGTTCGCGTCACCCTGCTCGACGTCGCCGTGCGTCCCCACATTCACGTTCTGGACGTTGACCTGCGGGGCGATCGGGACGACCTGCAGCTGGCCCTGCGAGCTGTGGTTGCCCTGACCCTGGTCGACGGTCTGGCTCTGACCGCCGCTCGGGTCGCCGCCGTCCTTCTGGACGGCGACCTGCGTGTTCTGCTGCTGGTTCGCCTGGCCGGTGTTCGCGTTGTTCGCGTCACCCTGGTCGACATCCCCGCCCGTGAGGACGTTGACGTTCTGGACGTTGACCTGCGGCGCGATCGGGACCACCTGGACCTGGCTCTGTGAGCTCTGGTTGCCCTGGCCCTGCTCGATCGACTGGGTCGGCGGGCTGGGCGGCGTGGTCGGGTTGTCCCAGGCTGCCGCCGTGCCGACCGCGGTCAGTGCGGCCACCACGGTCACGACGGCGACCATGAGCAAGCGTTTCACGTCGTGTCTCCTTTCGTACTCGAACGATTGACGTCCGGGCCCGGACCATCTGGGCCCGGCCACGAGGCAACGCGGAGCGCGCTAGCCGGGTCGTTCGAGCGGGGAGACGATCAACAGCGGCCGCCAGAGGTCCGGTGTGATCCGGAGCCATCGGATCAACCTCTGGGCCGCCAGAGCTGACGCGGCGAGGAGCGCCGCAAAGAGTCCGAAGAGCGTCAACGGCGAGGGCCCTGCCGCTCCGCCGCCGCCGCCGGGCCAGAACGGTGCCGTCTGGGGCGTCGAGGGCCGCGCGGACGTCGGTCCACGCTCGGCTGCCGTCGTCGCTTGCGCCACTGACGCGGTCGGAGGCGAGGGAGAAAGAGTGATCGCAGACGCGTCGGTACCGGCCGGCGCCGGAGTCGTCGGTGCCGCCTGATCACGGACTCCGACGATCGAGATCGCCTCGCGCCGAAGCCCGGTCGCCTTCATGACAGCCGCATGTCTCGACGAGGGTGCCGGAGTTGCCGCGGCGACCGTGGCCTTGCCGGGGGACGCGGCGGTCGTCGCCTGAGTCAGCGGAGCGGGGTCGGCGGCCGGCGCGGAGACCTCCGTCGGGGCTGCAGCTGGAGCTGAAGCCGAGGTCGAGGCGGGGCCGGCACTGTTCGGCGCGCTCGGAGCCGTCGGGTCGACCGCGGTCGCGATCGGCCGGGCCGCGCCCGCGGCTGTCTCGACGACCGGCGCTCCCGCCTGCTCGACCGCATCGGCGACCGGCGCGGCGGCCTGCTCGACCGTGTCGGCCACGGGTGCCGCCGTCTGCGTCACGGTCTCCACCACCGGCGCTGCCATCTGCTCGACCGCGTCGCTGACGGGCGCGGCCGCCTGCTGCACGGTGTCCGCCACCGGCGCCGCCGTCTCGGCGACCTTCTGCGTCACCGGCGCCGCCGCCTGTGTCGCCGCTCCGGCGGCCGAGCTCACGGTCTGCGCGACCGGCGCGGTTGCCTGCTCGGCAGTCTCCGTGGCCGGCGCGGCTGCCTGCGCTGCCGACTCGGTGGTCGACGCGGCCACCTGCGTGACCGGAGCCGTCGCCTGGGTCACAGGGGCCGTGGCCTGCTGTGCGCTCGTCGTGGCCTGCTGGGTCGTCTGCTGGGTCGTGCTGGTGACGGTCTGCTGGGTCTGCTGCACCGCCGACGTCGCCGTCGACACGGCGCCGATGTCGGCGAGTGCATTGCCCGGGCCCGCTAAGAGCCCGAGCACGACGAACAAAACCGCAGGAAAGCGTGGCGCCACGGGACCATTGGTGTCGCCTGGTCCGAAATCGAAACCTGACACCCCGAAGAAGTCCGCAAATTGCGAGCTTTCGGGCAGTGTCAGGAGAGGACGACCGGCTCCCGCTCCCGGATGATCCGCGCGGTACCGGAAGCGGCGAGCACCGCAGCCGGTCGCGGAAGAGCGTTGTAGTTGCTGGCCATGGCGAGGCTGTAGGCGCCGGTCGCCGCGACGGCGAGCACGTCGCCGCGGCGCGGCTCGGGCAGTGCCGCCCGCTCGATCAGGACGTCGCCGGACTCGCAGTGCTTGCCGCAGACGGCATAGGCGCCGGCGGGGGATTCGTCTGCCCGGTTGGCCAGGAGCGCCGAGTACCGCGCGCCGTACAGGGCGGGGCGCGGGTTGTCGCTCAGGCCCCCGTCGACCGCGACCCAGGTCGTCGGGCCTGAGCGCTTCACCACGCCGACCCGGTACACGGTGAAACCGGCCCGGCCGACGAGCGAGCGCCCGGGCTCGAAGATCACCAGCGGTGCGGGGAGGTTCCGCTGCGACCAGGCAGCCCCGAGTCGGGCGACCAGCGTGCGGGCGTATGCGTCCGGACTCGGCGGCTCAGGCTCGTCGAGCGTGTAGCGGATCCCCAGGCCGCCGCCGAGGTTGATGATCGCCGGCGTCCAGCCGAGCGTCCGCTCCGCCTCCCCGGAAAACTCGGCGAGCGACTCGACCGCGGCCCGTGCGGGGGCATCCTCGACCACCTGCGACCCGAGGTGGACGTGGAGCCCCAGGATCTCCAGGCCGGCGGCGCGGGCACGGCCGATGACCTCGGCGGCCTCCTCGAGCGGGACCCCGAACTTCGACCCGACGTGGCCGGTCGTGATCTTGGCGTGCGTGTCCGCGTCGATGCCGGGGGTGATCCGCAGCAACACACGCCGGACACCGGCTTCGACGCAACGTTCGACCTCTGCGGGCTCGTCCATCACCACGAGCCACGCGCCGGCCTCGACGGAGGCTCGGAGCTCCTCGTCGGACTTGTTGTTCCCATGGACGACGAGCGAGGACGAGGGCACGCCCGCCGCCTGCGCGAACCGCAGCTCGCCGAGCGTGGACACGTCGGCGCCGATCCCCTCCTCGGCGAGCAGGCGCATCACCGCCACATTGGGGAACGCCTTCGTCCCGTAGACGATCGTCGCCTCCGGAGCACCCGTCCGCCACGACCGCGCCGCCGCGCGCACGGTCTCCTCGCAGTAGACGACGAGCGGCGTCCCGAACTCCTCGGCCAGCCCGGGCGCCGCGCAGCCGCCGACGTGCAGGACGCCGTCGACGATCTCCGCGGTGTCGGGAAGGAGCTCGAGCACCGCGCCGAGCCTATCCGCTTCCCCGCGAGCCCCAACGAGCCTTTGGGGACAGTCCGTGAGGGACTGTCCCCAAAGCGTTGCAGTGGCTTCAGCGCACGCGGTAGCCCAGGCTCGTGTTCCAGTGGAGAGGCTTGCTGCTTCTCGGCAGCGGCGCGTCGCGACCGGAGATCGCCGTCCCCTTCGCAGTCGATGGCGGACAGACGGCGACGTAGCGCGCATACCCGCCGAGCCCACCCTTGAACTTGGGATAGCCGATCGCGACGAGACAACCGGTTGCGGGCACGCCGTCCAGGTTGGCGACGCCTTCCGCCTGCGTGTAGCCGTGGTGCATCAGCCAGTGCTCGCCTTCGAGCGTCGGTGTCGAGTCCGTGTCCAGTGGCTCGTGGCCGTGGAACAGGACGTGGCGCTGGAGATGCAGGAGCTTCAGCGCCGCCAGGCTGACGCCTGGGAAGACAGGGTCCGCGGCAAGGGCCTTCGCCCTCGCCGGGTCGTCCGTCCAGCGCTTCGACCAGTCGGATCGCACCATCACCACCGAGCCGGCCGGAATGCGGCCGTGCTCCTTCTCGAACGCCAGGATGTCGGAGACCTGGAGGGCGTACTTCGGGTTCTGCCGAACCTGGGGGACGATCGAGATCACGACGAGCGGCCGGACGGCATAGGTCGGAGGCAGCTCGTCGATGCCCGGGTATTCGGGCGCCCAGTGAGCGGGCGGGTCGAGTTGGGTGCCGAACTGATCCGTCGATAGCCGGTAGGCGGTCGCCTCGAATCCGTCCTTCCCGTAGGTGTAGGCCTTCCCGGTCTTGGGATCGACCGTGGCGCTGAACTGCCCCGGCCCGAAGCCTTTCCAGACGGGCATGCCGGGCGTAATCGAATGTGTGAGGTCGATGTAGCGCGCCCGGCGAAGCGTCTGGTCGTACACCTGCCAGAGGCCGACGCTCGCAGTTCTCGCGTGCGCGGCTCCGGGACGGGCGGTGAGCGCCACGGCCAGGGCGGCGATTGCGGCGACGGCGAGCAGGCCAATCGCCGCGAGGACAGGCTTGGAGATCCGCATGAGAGCCCCCTTTTCTGGTCGGGTTCGTGCGCGGACAGGCCGTTAGGCTTCTTCTACCCATGAGGACGTACAACCCCCACGAGATCGAGGCGAAGTGGCAGCGCGTCTGGGAGGACGAGCGCAGCTTCTATACGCCCGACCCCGGGCCGGGCGAGGAGCCGCCGAACCACTGGTACCAGCTCGAGATGCTCCCGTACCCCTCGGGGACGCTGCACATGGGACACGTCCTCAACTACACGATGGGCGACGTCCTGACGCACTTCCACCGCCGGCACGGGCTGTCCGTGCTGCGCCCGATGGGCTGGGATTCGTTCGGCCTCCCGGCCGAGAACGCAGCGATCCGCGAGGGCGGCCACCCGCGGGAGATCGTCGAGGAGAACATCGCCGAGATCCGCCAGCAGATGAAGCGGCTCGGCTGGGCGATCGATTGGGACCGTGAGGTCGGCGCGCACGAGCCGGGCTTCTACCGGTGGACGCAGTGGCTCTTCCTCCGTTTCTTCGAGCGAGGCCTGGCGTACCGGAAGGCTGCGCCGGTGAACTGGTGCCCCCACGACCAGACCGTCGTTGCCAACGAGTACGTGATCGACGGACGCTGCGAGCGTTGCGGGACGCCGGTCGAGCTGCGCAACCTCGAGCAGTGGTTCTTCAAGATCACCGCGTACGCGGACGAGCTGCTCCACTACGAGGGCGCTGATTGGCCTGAGCGAACGGTGACGATTCAGCGCAACTGGATCGGCCGTAGCGACGGCGCCGAGATCCTCTTCCGCGTCGACGAGCTGGACATCGATATCGCCGTCTTCACAACCCGGCCCGACACGCTGTACGGCGCGACCTTCTTCGTCCTCGCGCCCGAGCACCCGCTCGTCGAGCGGGTCGCGAACGACGAGGTCGACGCGTACGTCCGCCACACCGGTCAGAAGAAGACCGAGGAGCGCGCGGCCGAGGAGGCGAAGACGGGAGTCTTCACCGGCTTCTACGCCACCAACCCCGTGAACGGGACGCGCATTCCGATCTGGGTCGCCGACTACGTGCTGATGGACTACGGCACCGGCGCGATCATGGCCGTGCCCGCGCACGACGAGCGCGACCGCGAGTTCGCCGAGACGTTCGACCTGCCGGTCATCGACGTCGTCACCGAGGACGGCGTACTGGTCAACTCGGCCGAGTTCGACGGGATGGCGGCCGACGAGGCGAAACGCGCCATTGTCGAGAAGCTGCACAGCGAGGGGCGGGGCGCGCCGGCGGTCAGCTACCGCCTGCGCGACTGGAGCTTCGGCCGGCAGCGCTACTGGGGTTGCCCGATCCCGATCGTCCACTGCCCGACCTGCGGCGAGGTGCCCGTGCCCGACGACGAGCTGCCCGTCCTGCTCCCGGAGGTCGACGACTACCGGCCGAAGGGCATGCCCCCGCTGGCCAGCAACGCCGAGTGGCTCAACGTGCACTGCCCGCGCTGCGGCGGCCCGGCGCAGCGGGAGGCCGACACGATGGACACCTTCGTCGATTCCTCCTGGTACTTCCTGCGCTACGTCGACCCGCAGAACGACACGGCACCGTTCGACCGGAGGCTGATCGACTACTGGTGCCCGATCGACCACTACATCGGCGGCATCGACCATGCCACCGGGCACCTCCTCTATTCGCGCTTCTTCGTGAAGGTGATGAACGAGATGGGGCTGCTCGGCTTCCGCGAGCCGTTCGCCCGTCTCTTCCACCAGGGCTGGGTGACGATGGGCGGCTCGAAGATGTCGAAGTCGAAGGGCAACGTCGCCGGGCCCGACCAGATCGTCGCGCGGTACGGGGCCGACGCCGTCCGCCTCTACATCCTGTTCATGGGGCCGGCGGACCAGGACATGGAGTGGACGGACAGCGGGATCGAAGGCATCTCCCGCTTCGTCCGCCGACTGTGGCGCGTCGTCCACGAGGTCGCCGAGCGTGCGCCCGAGGGCGACGCCGGCGACGGTCCGGTCGTCCGCAAGGCGCACCAGACGATCGACCGCGTCACCGGCGACATCGAGCGGCGGCTCCAGTTCCACACGCCGATCTCGGCGGTGATGGAGCTGGTCAACGACCTGGCTGACGATCCGCAAGCGCAGGGCGCGCGGTTCGCAGCCGGCACCGCGCTGTCGCTGCTCCAGCCGTGGGCGCCGCACGTGACCGAAGAGCTGTGGGACGTGCTGGGCGGCGAAGGCCGGCTCTGGGAACGGCCGTGGGCGGAGGCCGACCCGGCCCTGCTCGTCCACGAGACGTTCGAGCTCGTCGTCCAGGTGAACGGCAAGGTGCGCGACCGGATGGAGGTGCCGGCCGACCTGGCCGAGGCCGAGCTGGTCGAGCGGGCGAAGGGGTCGGCGAAGGTCCAGGCTCACCTGGACGGCAAGGAGATCCGGCAGACGGTCGTCGTGCCGGGCAAGCTGGTCAACATCGTCGTCGGCTAGCGTCCACGCATGCGTGTCCTCGCGGTCGATGTCGGCGGGCGACATGTCAAGGCAATGACGCAGGGTGAGGCGGAGCGGCGCCGGTTCAAGTCCGGGCCGGACTTGACTCCCGAGCGGATGGTCGCGAAGACGCTCGAGCTCGTCGAAGACTGGCAGTTCGACTGCGTCTCGGTCGGCATTCCCGCCCCGGTCGCCGGCGACGTCGTCGAGCGCGAGCCGGTCAACCTCGGCCCCGGCTGGAAGGGCTTCGACTTCGGGGCCGCGTTCGGAAAGCCGACGAAGGTCGTGAACGACGCGGTGATGCAGGCGATCGGCAGCTACGAGGGCGGGCGGATGCTCTTTCTCGGGCTCGGCACCGGGCTCGGATCGACGATGATCGTCGACGACAAGATCGTGCCGATGGAGCTCGCGCACCTTCCATTCCGGCGGGCCACCTTCGAGGACTACGTCGGTCGCGCGGGCCGGGACAGACTCGGTCCGAAGCGCTGGCGAGAGGCGGTGCTCAAGACGATCGAGCACTTGTCGAAGGCGCTCCTGCCCGATTACGTCGTACTCGGCGGAGGGCTGGCGGACGAACTCGTCGGGCTGCCGCCGAACGTCCGCGTCGGCGGGAACGAGCTGGCGTTTCTCGGCGGATTCCGCCTCTGGGACTGATCGTCAGAGCTCGGCGACGTCCGCAGCGGCGCGCCGCACGGTCGCCTGCCGGAGCGCAGTCGCGCTGAGCGCGCAGACCCCGGCGCCAACGAGGTAGGGCACGGCGTCTCTGGTCAGCTCGGCCAGGCTGCCGCCACCGGCGGGGCCGATCGCGTTGCCGACCGCCCACGCCGCATTCATCACGCCGAAGCTCAGGCCCTGCGCGAGGCCGACGTGCTCAGCCGCGTGCGACAGCATGGTCAGCGCGGGCGAATATAAGGCGCCCCAGGTGAACGCCGAGGCGAGGATCAGCGGCACGAGCAACCAGGCCGACTCGGTCGCGGCGAAACCGAGGCAGACCACCGTCGAGGCGGCGAGCGCGATCAGCGCGGGCCGCGCCGGGCCGAGCCGGTCGGAGAGGCGACCGAGCCACGGGTTGATCGCAGTCTCGATCGCGGCCGTCGCCACCAGATGGCGCCGATCGCGACCGCGCCCAGACCGTCGTCGTCGAGCGCAAGCGGGGCGAGCACGCCGAGCACGCCGAACAGCAGCGCCGGGATCGTCATCAGCCACAGTCCGAGCAGGAACTCGCGGTCGCGGGCAGCAACGGTGATCATCGCGATCGGCTGGCGCTCCGGCGGCGACGGCTCGAGCCGGAGGGCTGCGAGCGCGAGCAGCGCCTCGAGGCCGGCGATCGTCGCGAACGCCGCCCGGACGCCGATCAGGCTCGCGGCCGCGCCGACGACCGGGCCGAGCAGCGCTCCGAAGACGGCCGCGCCCATCGCCGTGCCCATCGCTTGCCCGCGTTGAGCGCGCGGGCTGGCGAGCGCGAGCCAGGCGAGTCCGCCGGCCCAGGTCAGTGACGAGCCGAACCCCTGCGCGAATCGGGCGGCGACGAGGGTGCCGTAGCTGTCCGCGATCGCGACTCCGACGCTGGCCACCGAGACGAGGACGAGTCCCGCGAGGACGGCGCCGCGGGCACCGCGGCGGGCTGCGACGAGGCCGCCCGGAACCGCGCCGACGAGCACGCCGACCCCGTAGGCGGCGACGAGAACGCCGGCGCTGCTCTTCGAGAGGTCGTATGTGTGCTCGAAGTGCGGCAGCAGGGGCGTCAGTGCCGTGTACAGGATCGTGTCGACGACGACGACGACGCACACGAAGGGAAGCAAGCGCCTCATGGCGCGAGGCTATCTACGGCCGGTAAGGTCGCGTCTGCGGCGCGCGGCACGAATTGACGCTCGCGGCAAGACCGCTCAGAATCGACCGCTCTACGGAAGGAGGGCTCCGATGTCCTGGTCGTTGAAGGGCAGCTACGTCGAGACCTGTTCCTGCGATCTGGGCCAGCCCGTGCGCTTCCAGGGCATGTTCCACCCGGTCGGATCCGACCTCACGATCGCCGAGGCGACGCGCTCCAAGATCAACGCGTTTGGCATCGAGTACGAGGGGAAGAC
>JBKPPY010000033.1:0-11353 GCA_046733845.1 Actinomycetota bacterium
CGAGCACGACTACGACCTCGCCGTGCTCGCGCGTTGGGACGGCGGTCGACGCTTCGCGAACCTGCGCAAGCTGGGACGACTCGCACGCGAGTACGAGTCGATCCGTGGCGCGGACATCGCCGGCTTCGTCCGTTTCGTGCGCGAGCAGGACGCGCTCGGTGCGAAGGAGCTCGAGGCCGTGGCGGAGGAGGAGGGCGGCGGCGCTGTTCGTCTGCTGACCATCCACGCGGCGAAAGGCCTCGAGTTCAAGGTCGTGATCGTCGCGGACGCGGGTCGCGACGTCGGCGGGCCGCGCGGGCCGGACGAGATCGTCGCCCTCTCGGACGGTCGCTTCGGATTCCGGATGGTGCACCCGACGCAGGGTGTACGGCAGCCGGTGTTCGGCTTCGAGGAGGTTCGCGACGCCGAGCGCGACCAGGAGCGTGCCGAAAGGCTCCGCCTCTACTACGTCGCGATGACGCGCGCGATCGATCGGCTCGTCGTCTCGGGTGCAATCGATCCGGCTCGTACGTCGGACCGCTCGACGCCGATCGGGTGGGTGCTCGAGCGGCTCGATGCACACGGGTCGGTGGTGGAGGCCGACGACACCCCGGTCGAGCTCGAGCGCGGCGATGCCCGCTTCGTCCTCACCGTGCATCGCCACGTTCCCGAGCCGGACGTCGCCGCCGAGCAGGAGCCCGCCGAGCGCGCCGGTATGGACGAGCACGAGCTGCAGCTGGCCCTCTTCGACCAGATTCCGGCGGGAAAGCCGCGGCGAGGGATCGAGCTCCCGCCGCTCGGCGAGATCCCGGCCCCGGCGCCGCACGACGTTCGGCGGCTCTCGTACAGCGCCATCGCACTCTTCGAGCGCTGCTCGTACCGCTACTACGCAGAGCGCGTGCTCGGCCTGCCGTGGCGCAAGTCAGCCGTGTCGAGCGGCGACGGGCTCGGTGGGCTCGCTGCGACGGAGATCGGCGATGCCGTCCACCGGCTCCTGGAGCTCGTCCCGCTCGACGAGCCGGTCCCTCCGACGCGCGACGAGCTCGACCAGCGTGTACGCAGCTGGTACGCGGACGTCTCTCCGGAGGAGCTCGACCGGGTCGCCGTGCTCGTGGAGGCATACTGCGACTCGGAACTTGCAAAGCGCATCGCGGAGCTGCGCGGCGCCCAGCCCGAGCGGCCGTTCGCGTTCGAGCACGACGGCGTCGTCATTCGGGGCCGGCTCGACGTGCTGTGGCGCGAGGGTGACCGAGCGCTCGTCGTCGACTACAAGTCGAATGCGCTCGAAGGGCGAACGCCGGCGGAGATCATCGAGTCCGAGTACACGCTTCAGCGCCTCGTGTATGCGCTCGTCTGCCTCCGCGCGGGTGCGACCGACGTCGAGGTCGCGTACCAGTTCCTGGAGCAGCCGCACGACGTCGTCTCGAAGACGTTCACGCCGACGGACGCCCAGGCGCTCGAGGAGGAGCTGTCGGCTGCGATCGCACGGATCCGCGCCGGCGAGTTCCGGCCGACCCCCAGCGAGTTCGCATGCTCGGACTGCCCGGCGCTCGATCTCGTCTGCGCGGGGCCTCGGCTCGGGCTCACCCGATAGCCTCGCGCGGTGCGCGTCGCCGCGATCAGCGACATCCACGGCAACCTTCCGGCGCTCGAGGCGGTGCTCGCCGAGATCGACCGCGAGGCAGTCAGTGAGATCGTCGTCGTCGGAGACACGGCGCACGGCCCCTGGCCGGCGGAGGTCGTGGACCTCCTCGAGGAGCGCGGAGCGCTTTGCGTTCGCGGCAACGCCGACCGCGAGGTGATCGAGCGAAGTGATCGCTACGGGCCGCTCGCTCCGTGGAGCGCCGATCGTCTGGGAGAGCGCCGGCTCGCGATCGTCCGCCGCTGGCCGCTCACCGTAAAGCTCTCGATCGACGGGCTCGGTGACGTGCTCGCATGTCACTCGACGCCGTCGTCCGAAGATCCGATCTACACACGGATCACACCCGACGAAGAGTTGGCAGTCGTCTTCGAGTCCGTCGAGGCGAACGTCCTGATCTGCGGACACACGCACATGCAATTCGACCGCAGGCTGTCGTCGGGTCTGCGCGTCGTCAATCCCGGCAGCGTGGGCACTCCGTACGAGGGCGAGACGGGGGCGTACTGGGCGCTTCTCGGGCCTGACGTCGATTTCCGCCGCACGGCGTACGACGTCGAGGCATGTGTCGCGGCGATCGAGGTCCTCGGCGCGCCGCTGGACGCGGGAATGCTCGAGAACCTCGTCGACCCGCCGGAATCGGAGAGCACCACCGAGTACTTCGAGTCACTCCGTGGCTCGTAGCTACGTCCGCGAGGCGCGCCGCGGTCTCGGGCGCCGGCGCGAGCGGATCGGTCCGATCATCGAGCGGCTCGCCGCCGAGCACTCGGACGCCGAGATCGCATTGCGCTTCCGAAGCGATCTCGAGCTCCTCGTCTCGGTGATGCTCTCCGCGCAGACGACCGACGTGAACGTCAACAAGGTCACGCCCGCCCTGTTCGAGAAGTACCGAAGGCCCGAGGACTACCTCGCGGTTCCGGTCGAGGAGCTCGAGCGGGACATCTACGCAACAGGCTTCTTCAGGCAGAAGGCGAGGGCCATCCGCGGCACGATGCAGATGCTGATCGAAGACTTCGACGGCGAGGTCCCGAGCAGGCTCGAGGATCTCGTGAAGCTTCGCGGGGTCGCGCGCAAGACGGCGAACGTGGTCGCCGCCGAGCTCGGACACGCGCAGGGCATCGTCGTCGACACGCATGTGCGGAGGCTCTCGCAGCGGCTCGGCCTTACACGGAACGAGGATCCCGTCAAGATCGAGCGCGACCTCCAGCGCGTCGTTCCGCGCGCGGACTGGGCACGCTTCCCGCACCTCCTCATCTGGCACGGCCGCCGCGTCTGCGACGCGCGCAGGCCACGCTGCGAGGACTGTGTGATCGAGGATCTCTGCCCGTCGAGTCGTCTCCGCGGTTGAGATATCAAAGGAGAGCGCTTGAGACGTCCAAGGAGAGCGCGCGGCCACGAGCGTCTCGTCCTGGCACGCGAGCGTCTTTGACCTTCGCGATCGGGATCTGCATTTGCAGATCCCGATCTGCGCGGCCTCAGATCCAGCGTCGCCAGCGGAAGAGCGCCAGCTGGATCAGCGACGACGCGACGATGAGCCCGACGGAGACCCCCAACGTCCAGAACTCACGACTGAAGACACCCGCGAAGTTCTGACCGTAGAAGCCGACGATGAATGAAGGGACGAGCACGAGCGACGCGATCACGGTGAGCTTCTTGCCGACCTCGTTCTGGTTCTCGGCGATCAGCGCCTGGTGGTAGTCGCGGGAGCTGGCGAGGAGATCTCGCGCGACGTCGAGCTCCTCACCGGCGCGAAACAACGTCTCGTACGTGTCGGAGAAGAGTCGCTCGACCTCCTCCGGGAACAGCGTCTCGCCGACCGTGTCGAGCCGCTTGTCCGTGATCCGCCGTACCTTCCCTCGAGTGGCGCCGACGGTCCGGCGTGCATGAATCAGGTCGTGCCGCAGGCCGGAGATCCGCCGACGCACGCGCACGCTGGGCCAATCGTCGATGTGGTCCTCGAGCTCGTCGATCGCGGCGTCCGCGGCGTCGACGACCTCGAGGAAGGACTGGGCGACGTCGTCGACCAGATGGAAGACGAGCTTCCCAACCGGAACGTCGCCGGCTGCGTGCAGGCATTCGGGATGCCACGGCGTCCCATCCGGCGGAGTCTTGCGCACTGTCACGAGGCGATCGACCGTCGCGACGAAGTCGATCTCCCGGTTCTCGAGCACGTCGGCCCCACGTTCGGGCGCCATCGCGACGAGCATTCCGAAGACGTAGTCCCCGTGGGCCTCGAGCCTCGGTCGCGGCCGCTCCGCAGGCTTGGCGAGCATCGTCTCAATCTCGTCCGCGCGGACCTCGACGGACAGGGCGCGGGCGAGCTCGTCGCGGCTCGGGTCGAGGAGATCGCGCCACTCGGGCATGGTGACGCGAGCCTAGGCCCGCCGTCGGACGCGGCCGCCGCTAGGCGGGCGCCGCTGCGACCTCGGAGCTGTGCCGCTGCTCCTCGAGCCAGCGCTGCGCATCGAGCGCTGCCATCGTCCCCGAACCCGCGGCCGTCACGGCCTGGCGGTACGTGTGGTCCTGGACGTCCCCGGCTGCGAAAACGCCGGGGATGTTCGTGTACGTCGAGCGCGGCTCCGTCACGAGGTACCCGCCCTCGTCGTGGTCGAGCCAGTCGAGGAAAAGCGCCGTATTCGGGTCGTGCCCGACGGCGACGAAGAGGCCGTCGGCCTCGATCTCCGTGATCGCGCCCGTCACCGTGTCGCGGAGCTTGAGCCCGGTGACGTGGCCGTTCCCCTCGCCGAGCACCTCGTCGACCTCGGCATTCAGGACGAACTCGACCTTCTCGTTGTCCCGCGCCCGGTCGACCATGATCGGCGAGGCGCGGAACTCGTCGCGGCGGTGGACGATCACGACCTTGCTCGCGAAGCGCGTGAGGAACGTTGCCTCCTCCATCGCGGAGTCGCCGCCGCCGACCACCACTACGACCTTGTCGCGGAAGAACGCCCCGTCGCAGGTCGCGCAGTAGGAGACGCCACGGCCCTGGAGCGTCTGCTCGGACGGAAGCCCAAGCTGCCTCGCGCTCGCGCCCGTGGCGACGATCACCGACTCCGCGCGGTACTCGTCGCCGCCGACATACACGCGGAACGGCCGCTCCGAGAAGTCGACACGTGTCACGTCGTCCGTGACGAACTCGGCGCCGAAGCGCTCGGCCTGGCGGCGGAAGTCCGCCATCATCGTCGGCCCGATCACGCCCTCGACGTAGCCGGGGTAGTTCTCGACGTCGCTCGTGATCATGAGCTGGCCGCCCCAGTTGAAGCCTTCGATGACCAGCGGATGGAGGTTCGCGCGCGCGGTGTACAGCGCAGCCGTGTAGCCGGCAGGGCCACCGCCGATGATGAGCACGTCACGTACCTCGGTCACACAGCCTCCTCAGACACACGTTCCTGAGACAGAGCCTAGCCCGCGTTTCCGCGCAGCCAAGGAGTAGAACGTATTGATGATCTTCGATGTTCCCGGGCTCATGCAGCGTCGGCGCCGGCAGACACGGCTTCGAGAGGCGCTTCCGAAGGGTCGACGAGCTCCGCCGCCGTGAGCGACCGGGGCTGACGCTCGATCGGCTGGATCTCGGGGGTCTCGATGCCCGAGATCCCGTGCTGCTCGAAGCGCCGCGCCTGGGGGAGCACCTGGCGCTCGAGTGAGCCCACGGTCTGGTTGTAGGCCTCCACCGCACCACCGAGCGTGCGACCGAGCTTTGCGAAGTGCGTCCCCATCGTCGACAGGCGCTTGTACAGCTCACGCCCGAGGTCGGAGACCTCGCGCGCACTCTCGGCGATCGTCTCCTGCTGCCAGGTCATCGCGACCGTGCGGAGCAACACCATGAGCGTGCTCGGCGACGCGAGGATCACGTTCGAGGCCCACGCGTATTCCTGCAGGGACGGGTCGTGCTCGTGCGCCGCACGCAGGTACGACTCGTCGGGAAGAAACATGACGACGAAGTCCGGCGACGGGTCGAACTGGCGCCAGTAGCCCTTCGCCGAGAGCTTGCCGACGTGCTGCCGCACCTGTCGTGCGTGGTCGGCGAATCGCAGTTGCCGCTCGGCCTCGTCCGACGTCTCGAATGCGTCGAGGTACGCGGCGAGCGGGGCCTTGGCGTCGATCACGACGTTCTTGCCGCCGGGGATACGCACGACGAGGTCGGGACGCAGCATGCCGTCGTCGGTCGACGTCGTCGCCTGCGCGACGTAGTCGCAGTGCTCCACCATCCCCGCGAACTCGACGACGTTTCGCAGCTGTGCTTCGCCCCAGCGGCCGCGGACGTGCGGCGTTCGGAGGGCGTTCGTGAGGCTTCCGGCCCGCTCGGCGAGCGTCGTTACCTGCGTCTGGAGCGCGCCGTACGACTCCTGCCGCACGCGCTCCACGCTCTGGAGCTGCCTGTCCATGCGCTCGAGGGAATCCTTCAGAGGGCGGACGTGGCCGGTGAGGTGCGTCTCGGCCAGCTCCAGGAAGCGGGCGCTGTTGGCATCCAGCGCCTCGGTCGAGAGCGCCTTGATCGTGGCTTCGAGACGCTCGTTGCGTGAGTCGCGCTCCAGCGCGAGCTCGGCCTCGGCGCCCGCAAGTGCGCGCTCGAGCTCGATGACCTCCTGCACTCGCCGGCGCCGTTCGAGCAGCGCAGGCCGCACCGCGACGAGAACGGCGAGCGCCCCGAGGGCGAGGCCGATGAGAAGTACCACGATGACCATTGAGCCAACGCACGGTAATCCCGTCGGCGGACGGCACTTCTTACGCAACCGGGGCTGAACCGACCGCGCTGGTACCCTCGCGCGCGGCATGGCCGAGAAGCCTCGTGTGAAAGCGCCGAAGCAGCGCGGAGCAGCCGCCGGAGGCGCGCGCAACAACCGCGTGTGGGCGATCGTCGCGGGCGTCGTCGGTCTGGTCGTGGGGCTCGGCGTTGTCGCTGCCGCCCTCGGTTTCATGGGTGGTGGGGGTGGAACGACCGATATACCGGCACTGAGGACGACGCTGCAGAACGCCGGCTGCACGCTGCAGATCGGAGCGACGCCTGGATATCCCGGTAACTCCCACTCGATCAAGAACCCGAACGGAACGTCCCCGGTCTGGACGACGGACCCTCCGACGAGCGGCCCGCACTACGCGGTCCCGGCCGTCTTCGGCATCTACGAGGAGCCGCTCCAGATCGCCAGGGTCGTGCACAACCTGGAGCACGGTGGCGTCTACATCCTGTACGGCAAGGACGTACCGCCGTCGACGGTCGAGCAGCTGCGCTCGTTCTACGAGAACCACAAGACCGGGACGATCCTGGCGCCCCTTCCCCGACTTGCGGACAAGATCGCCCTCGGCGCCTGGGTCGACGACGGCGGGAAGAACAACGGCTTCCTCGCGAAGTGCACAGGGTTCAACGAGAACGCGTTCGGCACCTTCTTCCGTACGCTCCAGTTCCGTGGGCCGGAGCGCTTCGACCCGAGCCAGCTGCAGCCGGGGATGTAGCTTTACACTCCGCTCCGCCGGGGTGGCGGAACGGGTGAGACGCGCCCGCCTTAAAAGCGGGTGTCCCCTCGGGGGCGTGCGGGTTCGAGTCCCGCCCCCGGCATTGCGGAGCGGCTCCGGTGCGTCCGCCTGGTCGCCGGACGTTTGGAAATAGGTCGTAGCGTGGTAACCGTGTAGCTACCCGCAGCTGTGTGGTGGCGGGCGATCTCTCTCATCTACTTGGAGGTACGCCGATGCGAAGGGCTCGAGCCGCCGTAGCGGTGACCGTCGTCTTGGCGCTGCTGACAGTCGTCGTTGCTGCAGCAGCCGACGCGCGGTCCGAAAAGGCAACCGCAACCACAGTGACGCTCTCCGGCTGGTCGGCCGGTAAGACCGAGGACGACCTCTTCCAGCAAGTGGTCGACACGTTCAACAGCACACATCCGAATATCCATGCCGACTACTCGGTGATCAACGGCGACTACGCGACGGCCATGACGGCGCGGTTCGCCGCCCATAATCCGCCGGACCTCTTCTACATCGACTCAGCCGTCCTGCCGACCTGGGCGAAGCAGGGCGTGGTGCAGCCGCTCAACTCGTACATCACGAAGAGCAAGTTCGACCTCACCAAGTTCTATCCCGGGCTTCTGAACACCTTCAAGGTCGGGAAGAACTACTACGGCATCCCGAAGGGCTGGTCAACGCTTGCGACGGAGATCAACAAGGCGATGTTCGCGAAGGCGGGCCTAAAGAAGGCACCGCGGACCTGGGCCGAGCTCGCCGCCGCGGCCAAGAAACTCCAGGCGGCCAACGCGGTGCCTGGCGGCAAGCCGATCTGCCTGCCGACCGACTGGGCGCGGCTGCTCGCGTTCATCTACCAGAACAAGGGCTCGCTCGCGAACGTCCAGTCTCCTGCGGTCGTGCAGGCCGTGAACTTCTACGTCGGCCTGATCAAGCAGGGTCTGGCCGCGACTCCGACCCAGCTCGGCGTCGGCTGGCCCGGCGAGGCGCTCGGCAAGGAAAAGGCCGCGATCGTGTTCGAGGGCAACTGGATGCTCCCGTACATGAAGTCGACCTTCCCGCAGGTCGGCTTCGGTGTCGGGCCGATGGTGAAGGGCAAGGTCAACGGCAACCTCGGCTTCACGGTGTCGTGGTCGATGGCGAAGGATGCGAAGAACAAGCAGGCTGCCTGGACGCTCCTGAGCTGGTTAACCGGCAAGGCCGGCATGACAGTGTGGATGTCGAAGGGACTCGAGCTGCCGCCTCGTATGGACGTGAAGGCCGTGGGCGGCCGTCAAGCGTTCCTGGCTGCGGGTCCGTTCGCGCGTGGTTGGAGCTTCCCGAACTTCACGGCTACCTACACCATCATGAACAACGACCTGCAGGCGGTCGTCAACGGGTCGATGACGACGCAGCAGATGCTGGCCGACGTGGCCGGGTCGCTGAAGGGCTAGACGAGTTCCGGCTCCTCCGCGCGGCGATCTGCCGCGCGGAGGAGCCGGTTCCCCATGACGACGACCGCGACTGAGTCGGGTCCTACGAGGGGGCGGCGGCCCTCTCTCGGCGGAGCACGTCTTCGCGAAGCTGGGTGGGGCTATGCATTCGTCCTGCTCCCAATGGCCATCTTCGGCGTCTTCTTCATCTACCCGCTCGGGTACGCGGTGTACATCAGCTTCTTCGAGTGGGGGATCTTCGGGAAGGTTGAGAGCGTCGGCACGGCCAACTACCACACACTCTTCAACGACCAGATCTTCCGGCGGTCCGTGCGCAACATCGTCGAGTACACGCTCGTGGTCGTGCCGCTCGAGATGGCCCTCGGGCTGTCGATCGCGCTAGTCATCAACGCCAGGATCCGCGGCCGCGCATTCTTCCGCTCGGCCTTCTATTTTCCGTCGCTCGTCTCGTCGGCGGCGATCACCGCGATCGCGATCTACATCCTGAACGCGAACGGCCTCTTGAACCACATCATCGGCAGCAACCGCTCCTGGTTCGGCGATCCGAGCACCGCGCTCTGGTCGATCGTCGGCCTCAACGCCTGGACGACCGCGGGCACCGTGATGCTCTTCTACCTCGCCGCGCTCCAGTCGATCCCGACGGACGTGTACGAGGCGGCGGCGATCGACGGGACGAGCAGATGGCGGACGTTCTGGCGCATCACGTTTCCGCTCCTGAAACCCGCCCACTTCTTCGTGCTCGTCGTCTTCGGGATCGGCGCGCTCAAGCTCTTCGATCAATCGTTCATCGTCTCGGGCGGCACGGGCGGGCCCGTCTACTCGACGTACACGCCGGTGCTCTACATCTACAACGAGGCCTTCAAGTCGGCGAACTTCGGGGTCGCCGCTTCGGCCGGTGTCGTCCTCTTCGTCGCGATCTTCATGCTCACGGTGTTCCAGCGTGCGACGGTCGGGCGCTCGGAGCTCGGGTGACGCTGCAGACGTCTGTTGCCGCTGCTGAGGCCAAGCCGTACGTTCCCCCGCGGCCGAGGACATTCGCGGTCGGGCGCATAGTCCTGTACCTGATCCTCCTGGCCGTTGCGCTCCTCTACTTCGTCCCCTTCCTCTGGAGCCTCTCGACCTCGTTCAAGACACTTCCGGACACGCAGCACTTCAACTTCATTCCGCACCCGTTCACGACGTCTGCATGGACGACCGTCTGGAACGACTACGACTTCAAGCGCTACGCGCTCAACAGTCTCTTCCTCGCGGTCGTCGTCACCGTGCTCAACCTCTTCTTCGCATCGCTGGGGGGCTATGCCTTCGCTCGGTTGCGCTTCCCTGGTCGCGAGGTGCTGTTCCTGCTCGTCCTCGGAACACTGATGATCCCGGATCAGCTCCGCCTCATCCCCGTCTTCGTGATGCTCACGAACTGGCACCTGATCGGGAACTTCTCCGGCTACATCCTGATCAACATGGTCACTGCCGTGAACCTCTTCTTCATGCGGCAGTACTTCCTCACCATCCCGCGTGACTTCGAGGAGGCGGCGAAGCTCGACGGCGCCGGCTACTTCAAGACGTTCTGGCGGATCATGCTCCCGCTCGCCGGACCGGCGATCGCGGCGCTCGCGATCCTGCAGTTCCAGGGCACGTGGAACGACTTCTTCTGGCCGCTCATCCTGTTCGGGCAGGGCAACGAGCACCTCTACACCATGCAGCTCGGGCTGGCGCAGTTCACCCTGACGTATCAGACGCTGTGGCCCCAGCTGATGGCCGGGAGCCTGATCGCGATCATCCCGATCCTGACGGTCTTCCTCATCTTCCAGCGCTTCTTCATCTCGGGCGTCACGGCCGCGGGGATCAAGGGATGAAGGCACGTGACGCGATGTGGCTCGCGCTCCGCGACCTCTACGCGAACGCATGGCGCCTGCTCGTCGTCAACGCTGCCCTTGGAGCGGCGCTGGTCGTGAGCGTTCTCGCCGCCCTGGCTTTTCCGCTCGCGGCGGTTCTGGTTGTGGCCACGGGCCCGATAGTGGCGGCGCTCGTGCACTGCGCGGTCACGCTCGTCCGGACGGGGAACCTCGAGCTCGCGGACGCGTGGTGGGGCTTCCGTCTGCACTGGCGCCGGGGGCTTGCGCTCGCGACCCTTGGTGCGGCCGTCGCGGCACTCGGTGTGCTCGGGGTGCGGTTCTACACCGCGACGTCCCTCTGGCCGCTCGCCTTTCTCACCCTCTATGTGCTGGTGCTCCTCGCCATTTACCAGCTCGTGCTGTGGACCCTCGCGATCGCGGTCCCGGACCGCACGCTCTCTGGGGCGGCGCGGGAGTCTGCGGTCCTCGCGCTGGCACGGCCCGGGCACACCCTCGCACTTGGGCTCGCTCTCCTGCTCGTCAACGTCGCCGGGATCGCAGCGGCCGTGATGCCGTTCCTGACGCTCACGATCGCGTACACCTTCCTGGTGACCGCACGCTGTCTCGTCACCCCGGAGGAGGAGGCTGCCTGATGGCGACGATCACCTATGAGCACGTCACCAAGCGCTTCGACGACACGGTCGCTGTCGACGACCTCATGCTCGACGTCGCGGACGGCGAGTTCCTCGTCCTCGTCGGGCCGTCGGGGTGCGGCAAGACGACCGGGCTCCGGATGCTTGCCGGCCTGGAAGACGTATCCGATGGCCGCATCCTCATCGGTGACCGCGTGGTGAACAACGTCGCACCGGGCAAGCGCAACCTGGCGATGGTGTTCCAGTCGTACGCGCTGTACCCGCACAAGACCGTCGAGGCGAACATGGGGTTCGCGCTCAAGATGTCGGGCGTCTCGAAGGCGGACCGCGCGGCGCGCGTGCGCGAGGTCGCGGAGATGCTCGGGATCTCGG
>JBKPPY010000034.1:0-40738 GCA_046733845.1 Actinomycetota bacterium
GGCCGAAGATCAGGGTGGGCGACCTGCCCGAGCCGCGCACGCTCACGCGCGGCCAGGAGGTGGTGATCGCGCCGGAGGGCTCGTGCGGCGACGGTGACCTGCCGGTCTCCCCGCCAGTGATCGGCGAAGTGCTGGCACCCGGCAACGACGTGCTGATCGACGACGGGCTCGTCCATCTGAAGGTGGAAGAGGTCGAGGCTGGGAGGGCCCGCTGCGCCGTGATCGTCGGCGGGCCGGTCAGCGCGCACAAGGGTGTGAACCTGCCGGGCGTGGCGCTACCGATCCCCTCGCTGACACCGAAGGACGTCGCCGACCTCGAGCTCGCCCTCTCCATCGGCGTCGACTACGTCGCGCTGTCGTTCGTCCGCTCCGCCGCCGACGTCCGCGAGTTGCACGCGCTGATCGAAAAGGCCGGATCGCACGCCGAGGTGATCGCGAAGATCGAGAAGGCCGAGGCGGTCGAGGCGCTTGGCGAGATCCTCGCCGAGACCGACGCGATCATGGTCGCCCGCGGCGACCTGGGCGTGGAGATCGGGGTCGCGTCGGTACCGCTCCTGCAGAAGCGGATCATTCTCCGCGCACTCGAAGCCGGAAAGCCGGTGATCACGGCCACCCAGATGCTCGAGTCGATGATCGAGCACGCCGAGCCGACCAGGGCGGAGGCAAGCGACGTCGCCAACGCGGTCCTCGACGGCTCGTCCGCGCTGATGCTCTCCGGCGAGACGGCCGTCGGCGCGTACCCGGTCGAGTCGGTCGCGTACATGGACCGGATCGCTCGGGCGGTCGAGCCGAGCCTCGGCTACCGGCACGAGCTGCCCGAGGCTGACGACGCGCCGGGTGTGGGACGGGCGATGTCCAACGCGGCCTGCGACCTTGCCGAGACGCTGCGGGCGGCGGCAATCCTCGTCCCCACCGCGACCGGGCGGACCGCCTCGGCGGTCGCCAGGCTCAGACCGCGACGGTCGATCGTCGCGCTGACGCACAACGAGTTCGCTGTGCAGCAGATGGCGCTGGAGTGGGGGGTGATCCCGCTGCTCGTCAGCCAGGCGAACGACGTCGAGGACCTCTGGGAGCTCTCGATCGACGCTGCGAGGGAGGCCGGTCTCGTCTCGGCGGGCGACCGGATCGTCATGACCGCGGGAACGTCGGTGAACATCCCGGGCACGACGAACGTGATCAAGGTGGACGTGGCGTAGGAGGAACGGCCGAGGCGGGCGTCGAAGCGACGCTCCATGCTCCGGCCCCGCAGACGCCGGCGGTGGATGCGCCTCGTCGCGCTCGGCGTCGCCGTGCTGCTCGCCCTTCTCTACTACCGCCCTGTGCGCACGTACGTGGCCACGCGCCACACGCTCGAGCAGCGGACGGCGGAGGTTCACGAGCTTGCCGCGCGCAAGCAGCGGCTCGAACAACGCCTGACCGAGATCGAGCAGGGCTCGTCCCTCGTTCGGGGAGCGCGCCGGCTCGGTCTCGTCAAGCCGGGCGAGCACCTGTTCATCGTCCAGGGCATCCAGCAGTGGCGGCGCGCCCACGCCAAGAGCAAGTAACACAGTGTTACAAGCTCACGAAACCGCTTGACCAAGCGCCCCGGCGCGCTAGTAACACAGTGTTACAAGGCGCGGGTCTACGCTCACGGGCATGGACGACCGCGCCATCGTCGCCCGGCAGCTGGGACGCGAGCCTCGGGCCTTCCGGCGCGTCGCGGTCCGCTGCCCGTTCGGTCGTCCGGCGGTGACGGAGCAGGAGCCGTACGACGAGGCCGACAACCCGTTCCCGACCACGTACTACCTGACCTGCCCGCACCTGGTCGCGGCGGTCTCGAGGCTCGAGGCGGCCGGCGGTGTCGAGCGTTGGTCGCAGGCCGCCGCTGCCGAGCCCGCGCTCGGGCTCAGCCGGGAACGGGCGAACGAGCGGCAGCGCGAGCTTCGGCGGCGCCTGGCGGCTGGGCGCGAGGGTGCGGACGGCGGTGCCTCGCTCGACCTCGGGATCGGCGGCGCCGCCCGGCACGGGAGCCTGAAGTGCCTCCACGCCCACGTTGCCTACGCGCTTGCCCGCGCCGGGTACGAGCTCGGCGACAGGATCCTCGCGGAGGTCGATTCGCCCTGGCCGGCCGACCGCTGTTGCACGGACGTCGCGTAGCATCGCGCCATGTCGACGGGGACTGAGCTGGTTCGCCACGAGTGGGCCGATGGGTACCGACGGCTCGAGAGCGCGCGGGAGGATCCCGCCCGCTACCACGTCCTGCGCGCGCAGGTGGACGCGATCATCGATCAGCTCCGCAGGCGCGTGGGGGCCCGCTTCGAGCTCGACGAGCTGGTCGCCGAGTACCGGCGCTGGGACACCTCGGCCCACGACCTCCTACCCGAGCTACCGGAGGAGGCCCAGTGGGCGCCGGGACTGACGATCGCCGTCGACGCCGCCTTCCACCTCTACGCGCGCGGCGCGCAGGATTTTCGACCCTGACCTCGCCGACGCCATGACCACGTCCTCGAGTCCGAGGCCGATGCGCAGGACGCGGCGGCGGAGGCCACTGCTGCGGCTGCTCATCGGGCTGGCGGTGATCGCTGTCGTCTTCGCGCTCGGGCTCGCCCTCGGCGAGGCCTTGCACGACAACCCCTCGGGCGGTGGCACCCAGACGCTCGTCCGCACGCTGAAGCCGCTCCCGTTGCCGCCGGCTCGGGAGACGGTGACGGTGACGAAATAACGGCATCCGTGCCGAAGATGCTCTGGGTTGGGATTCCGTTTCTACAGGTCTTCGCCGGCCCGCAGCAGGCCGGCAGCGATCACCGCAAGCGCAGAGCCGAGTGCGATCCAGAGGCCGATCGACCGCCCGCTCGTTCCGGCAAAGGTGTCCGGGATCGAGATGAGCCTGACGAGGACGAGAATCGTGCCGAGCGCCCCGAGGCCAATGGTGACGAGGCTTTCCGGAATCGTCGGCGGCAGCTCGATTCCCGCTTCACGCAGGATCGCGAGTACGACGAGAGCCAGGCCGAGAAAGAACACGAGCTTCCCGATCGTCCCGGTGTGCCAGCCGATCACGGACAGCGTCGGCCCTTCGATCGAGTTGCCGGAATACCAGGACATGAACGAAGAGAGCATCAAGATCAGCCCGGCGACCCAGGCGATGCGCCCGCCGGCGGACCAGATCCCTCCGCCGGCGCGGAGCTGCGGCAACGCCGGTTGCGACGAACGGGCGGGCTCTTCGGGCTCGTCCAGCTCGGGATCGTCGAAATCGAAGAGGTCGGGTTCCACGGGGCGGAGTATGACCGTCGGTTCAGATCCCGAAGATCCGCGCGATCTCGGTCCAGACGGTCACGGCGACGACGGCGCAGGCGAGAACCAAGAGCCCGAGAAAGGCCCAGAAGCGAACGCGGGCCATCTTCGTCTCGCGCCGGTGCTCGACCTTTGCGTGTCGCTGGGCCCGGTAGAAGCGATACGCGCGGTCCACGGCGTGCGGGTCGACAGGAGGAGCTTCGACCCGCGCCCGTTGCCGCTGTGCGGGCTCGGCCATCCGTTGGATTCTAGAGTGATCGGGCGGGCCGGTCGCGTCTTCGGTCGAGTCGACGGATACGTTTTCGCCGTGCACCTGCGGGAAGTAGGGAGACCCTTGTGCGTCGGTCACAAGGGCGCCGCCGCCCTGGAACCGGAGAACACCCTTCGTTCGCTGGCCCGCGCGGCCGAGCTGGGCTGCGATCTCGTCGAGTTCGACGTGCTCGACCTTTCCGACGGCACGCTCGTGCTCGCCCACTCCGACGACCTGCTCGAAGTCAGCCACGGCGCCGCCCCCGGGCGCGTGCGCACGAAGAGCCTGGCAGCCCTTCGCGAGGTGGCGCCAGAGCTCCCCACCTTCGACGAGGCGCTCGAACTGCTCGGCGGACTCGACCCGATCGGTCTCCAGGTCGACCTCAAGGACGCCGGATTCGAGCAGGCGGTCGCGCAGACGCTTCGCCGCCACGGGTTGGTCGAGCGCTCGATCGTGAGCACGCACCGGGTCACGAGCCTGATCCGACTGAGGCAGGCCGAGCCGTCGCTCGCGCGGGGGCTGACCTATCCGGCCGACCGTTACGGACTCTCGAAGCGCCGGTGGCTCGCACCCGCGGCGGGAACCGCGACCGCGACGTTGCGCACGGCGCTGCCGCGCCGAATCCAGGCAATGCTGCGCCGGGCGGGCGCGTCGGTGGCGATGCTCCACTTCTCGGTCGTGTCGCGAGCTGCCGTCGAGCGTGCGCATGCGTTCGGCGCGTCCGTCTTCGCGTGGACAATCGACGACAGGCCGTTGCTCGAGCGGATGGTCGCGGCGGGCGTCGACGGCGTGATCACGAACGACCCTCGTATCTTCGCCTCGACTGACTACACTCAAGGCCGGTGAAGCGCTCGTTCGCCATTGCCGTCAGCGCTCTGGCGCTCGCCGCCGCCGGCGTCCTCGCCGCGGTGGTTCCCGTCGGCTGGGCGCAGTTGCCGCCGACGACCTCGACCGAGTCGACAACGGCGACCACCGACTCCACGACCACGGAGACGAGCACGAGCACGACCACCACGACGCCGGCGACGACCACGACGCCGAAGCCCAAGCCGCGTCCGAAGCCGACGCCGAAGGTGCTGCCGCAAGGCGTGACGATCGGAGGCATCCACGTCGGCGGGCTCGCCCCGCGGGCTGCGTACCTGGTCGTCCGCGCCGCTTTCAACTCGCCGCTCGTGCTCACGCTCGGCGCACACAAGATCGAGGTGTCGCCGGCGAAGCTCGGGGCGGTCGCATACGCGAAGAACGCCGTTTCCCGGGCCAGGTTCGCCCCGCCGGGGACGGCGATCCCATTGGGGGTGAACATCGAGGGCTCGCGTGTCCGCCGCCTCGTCACCTCGCTCGGCAACCGCTACGACCGGGATCCGATCGACGCCAAGCTTCTCCTTCGCAACCTCGAGCCGTTCATCACCAAGGGCGCCTCCGGGAAGCGGGTCGAGGCGAAGGAAGCACGCGCGGCGATCCTGGGCGCGCTTCGCCAGAACGTCCGCACCGGCATCGTCTTGCCGTTCCGCGACGTCCCCCAGAAGGTCACGCGCGGGACATTCGGACCGGTGATCGTCATCCACCGCGGCTCGAACCGTCTCTTCCTCTACAAGGGGATGAAGCCGTGGCGGACGTTCACAGTCGCAACCGGTCAGGCAATCTACCCGACGCCGCTCGGGCACTTCGACATCGTCGTCAAGTGGAAGGACCCCTGGTGGTACCCGCCGGACTCGCCGTGGGCCAAGGGCGCGAAGCCGATCCCGCCGGGGCCGGGCAACCCGCTCGGCACGCGCTGGATGGGCCTGTCGGCGCCCGGCGTCGGCATCCACGGCACTCCCGACCCGGCCTCCCTCGGGTACTCGGCATCGCACGGCTGCATCCGGATGTACATCCCGTACGCCGAGTGGCTGTTCGAACACGTCGAGATCGGCACCCCGGTCTTCATCGTCCCGGCATAGTTCCCGGAGATGCCCGTGCGGTTGAAGTACGGCCTGCAGGGGGTGACCGTGCTGGTCGTCGTCGGCCTGCTCGGCCTCCTGATCTGGAAAGTCGTCCACCAGGACAAGGGAGTGAAGCTCGGCGGCGGGCGGACGCCGCCTGCTCCCGCGTTTGCGCTCTCGCGGCTGGATGCGCCGGGGAAGCTCGAGCTCGCCTCGTTGCGCGGCAAGGTTGTCGTCCTCAACTTCTGGGCATCGTGGTGTGCCCCGTGCAAGTCCGAGGCTCCCCGGCTGGAGGCGGCATGGCAGCGTTACCGCCGGCAGGGCGTGGTTGTCGTCGGCGTCGACGGCCAGGACTTCTCAGGCGATGCGAAGCGGTTCCTGCGCAAGCACAGGATCACGTACCCGAATGTCCATGACGGACCCGGAAACATCGGGTCGAAGTACGGCGTTAGCGGCTATCCGGAGACGTACTTCGTCGACCGGCGCGGCCGCCTCGTGGGCAACCGGGTGGTCGGCGAGGTGAGCGCGGCGAAGCTGACCGCCGGGATCCAGCGCGCGCTCCAGTCGTGAAGGTCCTCCTCGGGCTCCTCCTCGCCCTCGTGCTGGCGGCGCCGGCGGCGGCGAGCGAGCGCCACCCGACCCTCGGCGAGCTCGAGGGCGAGGTGATGTGCCCGACCTGCAAGACAACCCTCGACCAGTCGAACGCGCCGATCGCCAACCGGATCCGCGAGTTCATCTCGGCCCGTATCGCCGCCGGGGACACGAAGAGCGAGATCAAGCGGAAGCTGGTGCTCCAGTTCGGCCCGGCAGTGCTCGCCGAGCCGTCGAAGTCGGGCTTCAACCTGCTCGCGTGGGTCCTGCCGTTCGTGGCGCTCGGACTCGGCGCGGCGGTGCTGGCGTGGCTCGTCTGGCGGTGGTCGCGGCGCCGCGATGCCGAGGCGCCCGCCGTCGCCGGCGCCGGCCCGCTGGATCCGGAGCTGGAGCGCCGGCTCGACGACGAGCTCGCTC
Organism: Actinomycetota bacterium; assembly: GCA_046733845.1. GTDB lineage: Bacteria > Actinomycetota > Thermoleophilia > Gaiellales > Gaiellaceae > DATBLE01. Next base: position 6,451 of record JBKPPY010000034.1, read on the forward strand.
GATTCGATGGCTGAGCGGACACTCGTTGCGTTCCTCGCCGGACTCGTCTCCGTCATCACCCCCTGCGTGCTGCCGCTCGTCCCCGGCTACCTCTCGGCGGTCTCGGCGGTCGAGGCGAACCGGTTGGGCGATCGTGGCGTTGCGAAGCGGGTCGTCCTGTCCAGCCTGCCGTTCGTGCTCGGCTTCACTGTGGTCTTCGTACTGCTCGGCGCCGGGGCGGCGGCAATCGGCAGCGTCCTCGACAAGCGCACGCAGACCGAGTTCGCCGGCTTCCTCCTGATCGTGATCGGACTCGGGTTCGTCGGCCTGCTGCCGTGGCCGGAGCGTGCGGTCGCTCCCGGCCTGCTCGCCCGCGCCCGGGGCTCCAGCATCCTCCTCGGTGCCGCGTTCGCGGTCTGCGCTGCCCCGTGCATCGGCGCGGTGCTTGCCTCGATCCTCGTCCTCGCCGGGAGCGCCGGCTCGATCGCGCGCGGCGTCGTGCTGCTCGCCGCGTACTCCGTCGGCCTGGGAGCGGCGTTCGTCGCCGCGGGGGTCGCATTCGCGAAAGCGATGTCGACATTCCGCTGGCTCCGCGACCGCTACCGGCTGATCCAGATCGCGGGCGGCGCGATGCTGATCGCGCTCGGGCTGCTGCTGTTCTTCGAGCGTTACTGGTGGCTGCAGGTCGCGCTGAACCGAGTCCTGGAGTCAGTGGGGTTGGATCGGGTCTAAACGCTCGCCGCGGCTTCGCCGCGCCGCTCGCTCGCACGGGGGAAACAGCCGGTTTCTGTCCACGCGGCTACGCCGCGTGATCCAGGGCACTGGCCCCGCATAGAGCCAAACCGTCGGGGCCAGCTTTCCCCCGTGAGCCCCCTTCCCCAGGCGTGTTGAGTTCGACACCGCCCTCGGCCGCGCCCGCCATGTCGGTCGCGGCGACGCAGCTCATCTCACGTGCGGGGCCGGTAGCTCCAATCGGCCCGTCGCTGCGATCGACTGTGCCTCAGCGACCGACTCGAGTAGCAGCGTGACATCGAGGCCGCGATGGCTCGGGGCATAGGGCGTGAGCCGTCGGGTTGCCTTCTCGAGCTGGCGTTCGCAGCCGATCCGCCGTCCGCGACCCGCCTGGTACCACGCTACGGCAACGTGGACGAGGCCTTGGAGGAAGTCGCGCTCGGTCGGCTCGGCAGCCCGCCAGGCGTCCTCCAGCTCCTCGTGAGCCTCGAAGTACCGCCCGGTGCGGATCAGCTCGAGTCCGTGCTCGTAGCTCAATTCCGCGAGGGTATTGGAGAAGGACGCAGCGTGGCCGCGACCGACATGGCGGGCGCGGCCCACTGCCGCGTCGCGGTGAGCGGAATGCTTAGGGAGGGGGTTCATGGGGGGAAACCGGCCGTTCCCCCCGTGCGAGGGGAGTGCTAGTGTCAGCAACCGTGGCGACGATCCTGCTCGTTGGGGTCGACCTCTTTTTCCGGGGCAAGCTCGACGTGCTCCTGCCGGGGCACCATTTCGTCACCGCGGACACGATTGCCGAGCCAGAGCTCGTGATCGCCGACATCTCGCGGGTCGAACCCGAGGAGGTGGCGGACACCTATCCGGACATCCCGATCGTCGGGTATTCCAGCCACACCGATACCGCGGGCCTCCGCCGAGCGCACGCCGCCGGCTTCGACCAGGTGCTCGCGAAGTCGGCGCTCCAGGAACGCGGGCCAGAGGTGATCCAGGAGCTTCTGACGCCGGTAGAGTAGATCCTCCAGAGACCGCTTCGTTCCCCGGAGGATCAGTGACGTACATCATCGCCGAGCCGTGCATCGACATCAAAGACCGCTCCTGCGTCGACGTCTGTCCCGTCGACTGCATTCACGAGTTCGAGCGAATCCTGATCATCGATCCGGAGGAGTGCATCGACTGCGGGGCGTGCGAACCGGAATGCCCGGTCGAGGCGATCTTCCCCGAGGACGCGCTCCCGGAGAAGTGGAGCCCGTTCGTGAAGATCAACTACGCCTATCCCGAACCCGGCGAGATCAACCGGCTGACCGACGAGTACGCGACCGAGCACAACGTTCAGAATCCTCCTCTCGAGTAGGTTCGAACCAATCTGGCCTGGCCGGCGAATACCGCCGAAGGGCTTGGAATGACGACGAACGAGGATCTCCACGAGCTGACCGCCGCGTACGCGCTGGACGCGCTGGATGCCGACGAGCGGAGCGCATACGAAGCCCACCTCGACGAGTGCGATCGGTGCCGGGCGGACCTTCGCGACCTGGGTGAGACGGTCGGCGCGCTCGGGCTCGCCACCGAGGGTCCGGCGCCGCCGGATGCCCTGCGCGACCGGATCCTCGTCGCGGCACGCGAGGAAGGCCCGTCGAATGTCGTCTCGATCGCCTCGAGCCGCCGCAGGCGCTGGTATGCGGTCTGTGCCGTGGCTGCAGTCGCTGCAGTCGGCCTCGCGATCGGTCTCTCGGTGGCTCTCTCCGGCGGAGGTTCGTCGAGCACCAAGCTGGCCGCGTCGGTCTCGGTCGACAACGGCGTCGCGGAGCTCACCGTCTCCGGCCTTCCTGACGCGCCGGCCGGCAAGGCGTACGAGATCTGGGTGATCGAGGGAACGGCGGCCCCGAAGCCGGCCGGCCTCTTCACCGATACCGGCGAGCCGGTGATGTTGACCCGCCCTGCACCGGTCGGCGCGACGGTCGCGGTCACCCTCGAGCAGGCAACCGGGTCGGCCACACCGACGCCGCCGATCCGGGTGTCGACAACTGTTTCGGCCTAGCAGGAGTAGACCATGCCCTCGTGGGTAAGCTGGGCGGCATGGAGCCAACCAGTCTCGACCACGTCGCTCTCTGGGTCGAAGATCGCGATTCGATTGCGGATTTCGCCGTCGCGCACCTCGGCATGCACGTCATCGAGCGCACCGACCGCTTTACCCTCGTGGGTTCGGATGCGCGCCGCGGCAAGCTGACGCTGTTCGCAGCGGAGGGACCGCGGGAGCAGGGGGTGCTCGCGCGGATCGGCCTCCGGGTCTCGGATCTCGCCGCCGCCCGAGCCGCGTTGCCGGAAGGGCTGCCGGAGATCTTCGAGGTTCGCGGCGGGCTGCAGGTCACGCTCGTCGAAGGCGAGACCGACACCGAGTACGACCTCGACCACGTCGCGCTCTATTCACCCGATCCGGCCGCCGCCGCACACGACTGGCTCAAGTACGGCTTTTCGCCGACGGACGATCCGACCCGCGTCGAGGTCGGCGGCGCCTTCCTCGAGCTCGTCCCGGGTGATCCGGGCGACGCGGAGCGGCCGCTGCTCAACCACCTCGGCGTGCTCGTCGAGGCGGCTGCTCCGGCCGAGCAGCTCGGAGTCGAGGTCGCCGACGTCGTCGACGCGGCAAATACCTTCGCCGTCTTCGTCTGGGGCCCCGAACGGGTCAAGCTCGAGTACGTCGAGCACAAGGCGAGCTTCTCGCTGCGTTAGTGAGCTCACTCCGGAACGAGCATGCTGCCGCCCGGCCGCGCTGGGCGGCGCGCTGCGGCGTCCTCAGTCGCCCGGATAGTTAGTTCACTATCGGGGCTCCCTGCGTCCTTGCCTCGCACCGTCCATCGCACCCAGTCGGCGAGTGATCGCTCCGGAGCGAGCTTCTGATCACCGTTCTCGGAGCGGGCATGGCCGGGCTCGTCGCCGCCGCCCGCGCGCGCCAGCTCGGCGCTTCGGTGAGGTTGGTGGAGAAGGGCGACCGGCCCGGAGGGTCGATGTTGCTCTCCAGCGGGGTCGTCTGGCGTTACGCCGCGTTCGACGAGTATCGACGCCAGTGCCCGGACGGGGACGAGGCGCTCCAGCGGCTCGTCTGGGAACGGCTGGACGACGGGATCGCCTGGCTCGAACGGCTTCGTGCTCCGATCGTCGCGCCCGAGACGGAGAACCCGTTGACCACCGGCCGGCGGTTCGATCCACGAGGACTGACCGACGTGCTGGTCAGAGCAGCGGGTGGGGCACGCCTCAACGTTGATAGTGATAGTGATTCTCAAGAGTCGGAGCTGATCGTCGCGACCGGCGGCTATTCCGTACGGCTCGCGCGGGAACGTGGTCTGCTCGTTCGTTCGAATCGGTGGTCGGTGGGCGACGGGATCGTCCTCGCGCTGGGGCGCGGGGCGGAGGAGGCCCCGAGCGACGAGTTCTACGGCCGGGCGATGCCGGGGGCCGTGGCCGAAGAGCAGTTCGTCGCCGCCTCCCAGCTGTACGGCCGCTTCGCCCGCTGCGTGAACGACCGCGGCGAGGAGTTCTTTCCGGGCGAGGTGTCGTGGTCGGAGAACGACCTCGCCCAGGCGATCGCGGCGCAACCCGGCGGGCGGGCCTGGTACGAGCTCGAAGAGACCGCGCTCGCCCGTCCGGAGGTGGCCGGGAAGCTCCCCTACGCGCAGGAGACCGAGCCGCTCCCCGGCGGCGGACTGCGCGTGCGCGTGTACGCAGCTGTCACCCACACCTACGGCGGCGTGAAGATCGACACTCGCGCCCGGGCTGCAGACGGTGTCTGGGTTGCCGGCGTCGACGCCGGCGGGTGTTCCAACGGCGGGTACGCGAGTGGCCTCGCCCAGGCGCTCGTCCTCGGCCTCGTCGCCGCCGAGGACGCCTGTCAGTAGCGGTCGAGCTCGCGCAGCCGCTCGTCCGAGATCCCGAAGTGGTGCGCGATCTCGTGGAGGACGACCCGCCGCACCTGCTCGCGGAGTCGATCCGGATCGCCTCCGGTCAGCCGCTCCAGCGGCCCACGGTAGATCGTGATCCGGTCCGGCGGGACACCGGCGTAGTCGGTTGTCCGCTTGGTCAGCGGGATCCCCTGGTAGAGGCCGAGCAGCGGCAGGCCTGCGGGCGGTTCGTCCTCGACGACGATCGCGACGTTGGACATGAACGAGCGCAGATCGTCGGGGAGCGAGGCAACCGCGTCGTCGATGAGAACCTCGAACTCTTCCACCGTTTACAGTCTTGCTATGGGACGCGGTTCACGGCCGATTAGGCGCTGGAAGAACGACAGGCAACGCAAGAAGAAGGCCCGCGAGCGCAAACAGGCAACCGAGCAGGGCGCGAAGAAGTAGCGCGGCGCCTACGCCGGCTGGACGTACGCGCACCGCCGGTCGTCGCTCGGGAGGGGCGAAGGGCCGACCTTCGTCACCGTCATCCGAGTCTCGTCCTCCTCGACCTCGTCGCCGATCGCCGGGGCCTCGCCCTCGCGCTCGCGCAGCTCGTACCCGCTCGGTTTCCAGACGAAGAGGAGGTAGCTCACGACGGCGACGATCCTAGCTTCGCGCTGCGTACTGGGGCAGGACGACCGTGACGGTTGTGCCTTCTTCTCCCCGTTCGACCTCGACCTTGCCGCTCAGCGCCCGTGCGCGTTCCTGGAACGCCTCTGACGTATCGCGCCGCTCCGGGTGACCGTCGTCGTCGATCGTCAGCTTCGCCCCGCCGTCCTCCATGTCGGTCACAGCGATCGAGATGCGCGCCGGCTTCCGACCGACGGCCTGGTCGAGAGCGACGCGGATCAGCTGGTAGAAGGTCACCTGAGCCCGCTCGGCCAACGTCTCCGCCGGACCGACGTTCACGTCCACCCGCACCTCGCGGTCGAGGCCGGTGCGCTCGGCCAGGTCGCGCACGGCCGGCTCGAAGCCTTGGTCGCGGAGCGCCACCGGCTCGATGTTGAACGAGAGATCGCGGAGTGACTGGATCGTCGCGCGGTGTTGCTCGAGTGCGCTCGCGAGCACGCGCCGCGCCTCGTCGTTGCGCCCCTCCGCGATCGCGTAGTCGACCGCGTCGAGCATTAGCGCGATCCCGGCGAGCGCCTGAACCGCCCCATCATGGAGCTGGAGCGCGAGGCGGCGGCGCTCGTCCTGCTCGGCGGCGATCCGCTGCTCGAACTGCCTGATCCGGTCGCGCTCCTCCTTGCGGCGCTCGCCCTGCCGCCGTTCGAAGGGCGGTTCCGGCTCAGTCAATGATCGAGTCGCGCAGCGCGATCGCCACCGCGTGCGTGCGTGTGTCGGCCTCGAGCTTCGTGAGGATGTGCCGCACGTGGCTCTTCACGGTCTCCTGGCTGATGAAGAGCTTTGCCGCCACGTCGGCGTTGGACATCCCGTCCGCGAGCAGCTGGAGGATCTCCCGCTCGCGAGCGGTGAGCATGTCGGTGCCCTCTTTGCCGCTGAGGAAGGCGGGCATCAGCTCCGGGTCGATGTAGCTCTCACCTGCGGCCAGCTTGTCGATCGCCCGCAGCAGCGTCTCGTGCGGCGCCTCCTTGAGGATGTAGCCCTTCGCGCCGGACTCCATCCCGCGCGCGAGCAGCGACCGCTCGCTGAACGCGGTGAAGATGAGGACGGCGGTTTCGGGCGACTGGTCGAGGATCTGCCTCGTCGCCTCGAGGCCGTCCATCCCCGGCATGCGGACGTCCATGATCACGACCTTCGGCTTGCGCCGCTCGACCAGGGAGACCGCCTGCTCGCCGTCGGCCGCCTCACCGACCACCCGGATGTGCGGCGCGCGCGACAGCGAGAGTCGCAGTCCTTCCCGGACGACTTCGTGGTCATCGACGATCAGACAGGTGATCTCCTCCGGCATGCGCCGGATCATAGAGCGGGAACAGGCCGTTACAGCGCAAGCGCGAGCTGTTCGGCCGGTTGCGCGGGCTCGAGCCGCACCGCGCGGCGGTCGGCGATGCCGTACCGCTTCCGGAGCTTGGCCACCGTTTGCCTGACGGGTTCGGACTCGGCCTTCGGCAAGTAGGCGCGCGAGGCGTACAACCGTTCGTAGTGGTCGAGCTGCTCGGGCCAGTCGCGCGCCAGGGCGTCGAGGAAGTGCTCGCGCGTCCCCGCTTTCAGGTAGAGCACGTTCGCCCAGATGCCGGTCGCGCCGGCCTCGCGGGCCGCCCGCACGACCCGCTCTAGCTGCTCGGGGGAGTCGGAGATCCCCGGCAGGATCGGTGCCATCCCGACACCCGCCTTCACGCCGGCCTCGACCAACTGGGCGACCGCCTCGAGCCGCCTGTGCGGGGGCGGGGTTCCAGGCTCCGTCTGCCGCCAGACCTCCTCGTCGAGCGTCGGCACGGAGAACATGATGGCGACGTCGGTTCGCGAGGCCGCCTCGACGAGAACGTCGAGGTCACGAACGATCATCGGGCTGCGCGTGATCAGGTTGAACGGGTTCGACGCGTCCCGAAGCGCCTCCAGGCAGCCGCGCGTGAGCTTGTAGCGGCCCTCCGCCGGCTGGTACGGGTCCGTGGCCGCGCCGATCGCGACTGTCTCGCCGTTCCAGGACGCGCGCGCCAGCTCCGCGCGCAGCACCTCGGCGACGTTCACCTTCACCCTGATCGAGCGGCCGTAGCGATCGTCCGCGGGGCGGTCCGCACGCAGCTCGAACGCCCGGACGTAGCAGAAGGTGCAGCGGTGGGCACAGCCCATGTAGGGGTTCAGCGACCAGCCGAACGGCATCCCCTTCACCCGGTTCAGCGCGCTCCGACACGGCTCTTCGCGATACTCGACGCGCATGCCGACATGATAGAACATATGTTCGCCCCAATGGAGGTGGCGGCCGGCGTGGTGCGCCTCACGTACCCGATGCCGATGAAGCCCGGCCACGTCCACGGCTACCTCCTGCCGGCCGACGACGGCTACCTACTCGTCGACACGGGGCTCGGCCTTCCGGAGATGGTCGGGCACTGGGCGGCGCTTGTGCCGCAGCTCGACCGGCCCGTGACGGCGATTCTGGTCACTCACTTCCACCCGGACCACGTCGGGGGCAGCGCCGACGCGGTCGAAGTGACCGGGGCGCCCGTGCTCCAGGGGACGATCGATCACTACCAGTGCGAGAAGGTGTGGGGCAGCGACGCCTGGGTGCCGCAGCTCGCCGCGTGGTTCGCGCAGCAGGGCGTCCCGGCGGAGCAAACCGCGGAGTTGCTCGAGGTGGGCAGCGTCTACCGCACGTTCGTCCACTTCGTCGCGGACGCCCGCCTGCTACGCGAAGGCGACGAAGTCGCAGGCTGGCGGGTGATCGAGCTTCCCGGTCACGCGGATGGGCACATCTGCCTGCTGAAGGACGGCGTGCTGATCGCCGGCGACCATCTCCTCCCCCGGATCACCCCCGCGGTCGGGCTCTACCCGGACTCGCGGCCCGATCCGTTGGGCGACTTCATCGCGTCGCTCGAGCGGGTCGCGGAGCTAGCGCCCACGATCGCGCTGCCCGGCCACGGGGACCCGATCAGCGACCCGGCCGGCCGCGCACGCGAGATCGTCCAGCACCACCGCGACCGGCTCGTCGCGACGGAGTCGGCCCTCCGAGGCGGTCCTCGGACCGGATACGAGCTTTCGTGCGTCCTGTTTCCGGACGCCCTCGGTGCCGCCCAGCGTCGCTTCGCCGTCGCCGAGGCGCTCTCCCATGCGGAACGCCTGGTCGTCGAGGGACGGGCCGCGCGGGCAGGTGACGACGGAGGGGTCACCTATACTCAGCCCTAAGTTCCCTTGGAGAACGACCTCCTTCCTAGTACCTGCGCCGGGGCTTGCAGCGGCCCCGGTCAAGCCGGTGCCGCCCGGCCCGAAAAGCACGGCGCCTACGGTGCCTGGGTGACCGGGGCGTCGGCATGACTCTGTTCCTCGAGCTGCTGGCGGTCGCCGCCCTGATTCTCCTGAACGGGTTCTTCGTCGCGGCCGAGTATGCCCTCGTCACCGTGCGTCGGACACGGCTCCAGGAGTTGGTGGGTGAGGGGAACCGGCGCGCGAAGCAGGTGCTTGGCCTCACCGCCGTTCCTCCTCGGTTCATCGCCGCGATGCAGCTCGGTGTGACCGTCACCTCCCTGGCCATCGGTGCACTGGGCGAGCACGCGCTCACCCGCCTGTTCGACCCGATCATGGCGACTGCGCTCGCCGTCGCGATCGCGCTCCTCGTGCTGACGTTCTTCCACGTCGTCGTCGGCGAGCTCGTTCCCAAGGGCATCTCGCTCGGCCACTCCGAGCGGACGGCGCTCATCGTTGCCCCGCCCGTCCGTCTGTTCTTCATCCTGGTCAAGCCGCTGATCTGGTTCCTCCAGAAGTCCAGCGAGGTCACCCTGCGCCTGCTCGGTCTCGAACCGCCCGGCGCGGAGGGGGCGGTGTACTCGGAGGCAGAGTTGAAGCTCCTGCTCGAGCGCTCGACCGTCGAGGGAGAGCTCGAGGAGGAAGAGCAGGAGATGCTCTACAAAGTTTTCGACTTCGCCGACAAAGAGGCCGCGAACATCATGGTTCCGCGACCCGAGGTGGTCGTCGTCGCCGCAGACATGCCGCCGGAGGAGTGCCTGCGCAAGGTGCTCGATTCGCCGTACACGCGCTTCCCCGTCTACCGAGAGACGCCGGAACACATCGTCGGGGTCCTCCATCTACGGGACCTCCTCAACGCGATGAACGAGCGCGGGATCGCGCAGGTCGAGATCGAGCAGATCCTGCGACCGCCGTACATCGTCCCGGAGACCAAGGACATCGCCGCGCTCCTCAAGGAGTTCCGGCGAACGAACCAGCACATGGCGATCGTGGTCGACGAGTACGGCGACATGGAGGGGATCGTCACCCTCGAGGACGTGCTCGAGGAGATCGTCGGCGAGATCGAGGACGAGTTCGACTTGCCGGACGAGTCGGTCGAGCGGATCGACGACACCCACATCCGAATCGACGGGACGTTTCCGATCGACGACTTCAACGAGCAGTTCGACACGGAGCTGCCGATCGAGGACTTCCACACCATGGGCGGCTACGTCTTCGGCTTGCTCGGCCGGGCACCGGAGCAGGGAGACGAGGTCGTCGAGGACTCGCTCCGGTTCCAGGTCGTCGACCTCGAAGGGACGCGCATCGAACGCCTCGAGGTCGAGTTCCTGCCGCGGCCCGAGCACGAGGAGGAGTCCGAGCAACGCGCCGCCGAGGCGTAGCGCCTCCGTAGACTAGGCCGCGATGAAGGCGGTCGTGATCGAGCGCCCGCACGCGGTGGCTTTCGAGGAGGTCGAGACTCCGAGCTGCGGGCCGTCGGACGTGCTCGTCCGCAGCCGGTTTGCCGGCCTCTGCCGCACTGACGTGGAGGTGCTGGCCGGTGAGCTCGATCGACGCTGGGTTCGCTATCCGTGCATCCCCGGACACGAGTGGAGCGGCGTCGTCGAGGCGGTCGGCGACGCGGTCACCGACCTCACCCCCGGAGCGCGGGTCGTCTGCGAGGGCTACTGCTACTGCGGCGTCTGTCGCCGCTGCCGTGCCGGCGACACCCACCTCTGCGAGACCTACGACCAGCTCGGCTTCACGCGCGGCGGCGGCTACGGCGAGCTCGTGCTCGCGCCGCGCCGCGTCGTCCATCGGCTCCCTGAGACGGTCGACCTCGAGGCCGCCGTCCTGGTCGAGCCCGCGTCGGTCGTCCTCCAGGGCCTGCTGCGTGCGCGGCCGGAGCCCGGCGAGACGCTGGGTGTGATCGGCGTCGGGACGCTCGGTGCCCTCACTCTTGTTCTCGCCCGCCTGTTCTCGCCGGCCGCGGTGGTCGCCTACGGGATCCGCGAGGCCGAGCTCGAGCTGGCGCGGCGGCTGGGTGCGGACGAAACCGTCGATCTCTCCTCGCAGCCGTCGGCGCGCGAGGGGGAGCTCGACCTGGTTGTCGAGACCGCCGGTGCTGTCCCCGCGATCGAGCTCGCCACTCGGCTGCCGCGGATGGGCGGGCGGGTGGTCGCGCTCGGCATCGCCGGCGGCGACCGGGAGCTGGCAATGCCCGCCGACCGGTTCGTCCTCCGGGATCTGACGCTGATCGGGAGCGTCGGCTACACGGCCGCGATCTGGTCGAGCGTCGTCGAGCTGCTCGGCAGCGGTCTCGTCGACTTCTCGCCGGTGGTCGCGCGCCGATTTCCGGCCGAACGGTTCGAGCAGGCGTTCGCGCTGATGGCAGAGCGCGACGGGGTGGTCGGCCGGATCCTGCTCGAGCACGAGACACCGTGAGCGATCGACGCCAATTCCTCCGCCGCGCCGGCGCCGGAGCGGCGGGCCTCTCCCTGGCTCAGGTGCTCGGGCCTGCCGCGGCACTCGCGGGCGACGGCGGCGGCGACTTCCCGGCGCACCCACGCTGGAAGTTCGTGCTCGTCAGCCACGACACGCTCGACCCGCTGCTGGTCGCGACGCAGTTCGGAGCCCAAGATGCCGCTGCGCTCGTGCGCTGCACGATGGAATGGACGGGATCGCCGCGCAGCGACGTCAAGGAGACGGTCGGGGCGCTGCGGTCGGCGATCTCGCACAAGGCGGACGGGATCGCTGTCTCCATCCTCGACGAGCCCAGATTCGCGCCCGAGATGGCGAGGGCGTCGAGGATGGGGATCCCGCTTCTCGCCTTCAACGTCGGAGCCAGCGCAGGTGCCCGCCGCTACGCGTACGTCGGCGAAGACCCGCACATGTCTGGTGTCAACGCCGGCGCGGAGATCGCGCGGCTCACGCCGGCGGGAAGCGTGATCCTGTTCGCGCCGGATCAGTCACACGAGTGGGCGGAGCGCAGGCTCAAGGGCGTGTTTGCCGGCCTCGCGGCCGCCAGGAAGGCTCCTGTTGCGACCGTCGTGCGCGTCACGGGTGACGCGCGCAAGCAGCAAGGTGCGGTCGAGGCGGCGTACAAGCGGCAGACCGGCGTCCGAGGGCTGTTCGGGGTCGACGGGGTCGCGACGCTCGCCTGTGCACGGGCGATCGCGGCGCTCGGCATCAGGAAGCGCGGCGTGAAGGGCGGCGGTTACGACCTCCTGCCGGGCGACCTGTCCTTCGTCGCCGACGGCACGCTCGACTTCGTCGTCGACCAGCAGCCGTACGTCCAGGGGTTCGCGCCGGTGATGCAGCTCTTCCTCGCCAAGATCTCGCAGGGGACAGTCGTCCCCTGGGACACCGAGACCTCCGTGCTGCTTCGCCGCAGCGACGTGAAGACGTTCCTCGCCACCAAGAGCCGCTTCGAGGGAAGCTCGAGCCTCCAGGCGTACCCGCTCCGACGGGGCTAGTGCCCCTTCCAGTGATGGTCTCGCGTTTCTGGCGAGCGACGGGGGCCGCCAGGCAAGGACGCAGGGAGCGCCAATATCAAAACAAGACATTGGCGCGACTGAGGACGCCGCATGGCGGTTCCGGGCGCCGCCAGAACTGCCCTGACTATCGCTGGAAGGGGCACTAGGTGAACCAGGCACGGCTCGTCCTCGCGGTCGGGACGGTCGCCCAGGCCTCCCAGGCCGCCGTCCTGTTCGGGTTGGCCGTGCTCGCGCCCGCCCTCCGCGACCAGTACCACCTGAGCCTCACCGAGGTCGGCGTCATGCTCGGCGTGTCCAGCATCGGCGCCGTGCTGACCCTCCTCCCGTGGGGGCTGGCCGCGGACCACGTCGGCGAGCGGGTGACCGGCACGACCGGCCTGCTCGGCGCAGGCGCGGCGCTGGCCGGGTCGGCGTACGCCCCCGACTTCACCGTGCTGATCTTGCTGCTCGCAATCGCCGGTGCGCTCGGTGCCAGCATCAACACCGCGACCGGGCGGGCTGTGACCAGCTGGTTTCGGCGCGAACAGCGCGGCTTCGCGCTCGGGATTCGCCAGACCTCGGTCCCGATCGGTGGGCTCGTGGCAACCCTCGCTATCCCGCTGATCCTCGACCAGTCAGGGTCCCGCGCCGCGTTACTCATGCTTGCGGGCTTCTCGCTTGCTTCGGGCTTGCTCGCCGCCGTCTGGCTCGTCGAGGGGCCGGTACGCCAGGACGAGGAGTCCACCGCGAATGTGTTGCACCACCCTCTCCGGGACCGGCGAATCTGGCGGCTGTCCGCCGGCAGCGCGTTGCTGATCTCGACGCAAGTCGCGATCACGGGCTTCGTCGTCATCTTCCTCGAGTCTCAGCACGACCTCAGCGCAACGCAGGCCGGTCTCGTGCTGGCGGCGATCAACGTCGTCGGTGCCACGGGGCGGTTGCTGTCCGGCCGGCAGTCCGACCGGCGGGGCGGGAACCGGGTCGCGATGATCCGGGAGATCGCGATCGCGACGACGGTAACTGTCGCCGCTGCAGCCGTGCTCGCCGGCGCGACCGTATGGCTGCTCGTGCCGGCGCTGATCGCGGGCGGGGGGCTGTCGATGTGCTGGAACGGGCTGGCTGTTGCGGCGACGGTCGAGACCGCGGGGCCGAGACGGAGTGGCGCGGCGCTCGGGCTCCAGCAAACGGTGCTCGGCGTCGGCGTTGCGCTGACGCCGCTGGCCTTCGCGCCGTTCGTCGAGTCGACCTCGTGGCGGGCCGGTTTCTTCGCCGCTGCCGTGTTCCCACTCGTCGCGGTGGTCGTGCTGCGCCCGTTGCGCGCCTGAGCGATACTCCGCGGATGGAACGCGTGCTGACCCTCGCCGGCGACGCCGTCGAGGACCTCGAGCTCTTCTTCATTCTCTACCGCCTTCGTGAGGCCGGGTACGCGGTCGACGTCGCTGCACCGACGCGCCGCACCATGCGCACTGTCGTCCACGATTTCGAGCCCGACTCCGATGCGTACGTCGAGAAACCGGGGCGGAGGGTAGAGCCCGACCTGGCCTTTTCGGAGGTCGAGCCGGAACGGTACGTCGGCCTGGTCATCCCCGGCGGGCGGGCGCCGGAGTACATCCGCGTCGATCCGGACGTGCGCCGCATCGTCGGGCACTTCTTCGACAACGAGTTGCCGGTCGGGACGCTCTGTCACGGGCCTCAGGTCCCGGCTGCGCTCGGCTATCTCCAGGGGCGGAAAAGCTCCGGCTTTCCGCCGCTCGGCCCGGACATCGAAGCCGCCGGCGGCACCTACGTCGAGGGACCCGATGTCGTCGACGGGAACATGGTCTCGTGTCGCGGCTGGGGCGACCTCGCCGAGTGGTCGAAGGCGTTCGTCGCCGTGCTCGAACGTTCCGCGGTCCCCGCGTAAGCGTTTAGGAGGGCCAGGCTTTAGCCTGGCCCCTGCCTTCCGTTGGTTCCGACGAGAGGGCTGGGGACAGGCTAAAGCCTGTCCCTTCTACGTCATGCCAGCGCGGCTGCAAGGGCCGAATGCCCGTTCTCGAGCACCGGCTCGCCGTGTGCAACCAGCACGCGCTGCACCGGTAACTCCAGCAGGGGCCGAAGCCCTGCCACGACCTCGTCGTAGTGCTCGTCGCCGATCCACGTCCGCGGGAGCCGCAGACCGCCTGCGCGCCCGAGGACGACGTCGCCGAAGACGAGCGCGCCGTGCTCTGGAATCCAGTAAACCGTCTCGCCCCATCGCTCGAGAGCGACCTCGACGCCGGTTGGCACCTCGCCGATCGTCCCCCCGTACCGCTCGGCGAGCTCTGCCGACGACCGGCGGTGGTCGTCGACGGTCAGCAGCACCCGAACCGGGGCGTCGAGACGCTCGACGTCGCGGTCGAGGGCCATGAAGAATCGGTCACGATCCTCCATCGGCACGAGCGGGTCGATGAGCACGATCGCGCCCGGAGCTTCGTAGAACAAGGAGCTGACCTCCTGCTCCCAGCCGTCCGGGCCGCCGTCAGCCGGCGTCCACCCTGGATGGAGCCCAGTCCACCGCCAGAGGCCGGTTGCGATCTCGTCGACACGCACCGCGTCTCTATCCTGGCAGCGAACGAGTTCTTCACTCGGAAGGAGATGTCTTGACCCGCATTCGCACGCTCATCCTGCTCGCGGCCTTCGCGGCAGGCGCGCTCGCTCTCAGCGCGCCCTCGCAGGCCGCCCTCCCGAAGCTGACGGGGACGGTCGGCCCCGGCTTCACGATCACGCTCAAGAAGGCCGGGAAGACCTTCAAGACGCTGAAGGCCGGGAAGTACACGATCACGGTCTCCGACAAGTCGAACATCCACAACTTCCACTTGACGGGACCCGGCCTCAACAAGGAGATCACCACCGTCTCGTTCGTCGGGACGAAGACGATCACCGTCACCTTGGCGAAGGGGAAGACGTACAAGTTCATCTGCGATCCCCATGCGACCGTGATGAAGGGAAGCTTCAAGACCTTCTGAAAACCGCTCGCAGCCGAGACCCGTACTCTCGGCCATGAGACTCGGAATCACACTTGTCGTTGCGGCCGTGGCGCTGGCTGCGGCCGCGACCGCGTCGTCCATGGCACCACCGAAGCTGACCGGCACCGTCGGTCCGGGCTTCACGATCTCGCTGAAGAAGGCGGGCAAGGCCGTCAAGACGCTGAAGGCCGGGAAGTACACCTTCGTCGTCGCGGACAAGGCCTCGATTCACAACTTCGAGATCGAAGGCCCGCGACTCGACAAGGCGATCACGAGCATCTCGTTCAGCGGCACGAAGACGGTGACGCTGACGCTCAAGAAGGGAACGTACAAGTTCTACTGCGCCCCGCACGAGAGCACGATGCACGGCAGCTTCAAGGTGACTTAAGGCTCGTTCGACAGCGGGAGCAGTGTTGCCGCTCCCGCCTCGATTTTCCAGGCGGCAAGCTCGCCGGTCGGCCGCGAGAGGATCAGATACGGCTTCGACTCCCAAAGGCCGATGTTGGCGATGTCCGTCCGGGACGGCTTCGCGGAGCCGGTCGGGTGGGAGTGGAAGACGGCGAGCTCGTAGCCCGCGTCCTCGAGGTCGAAGACTAGCGCCGGATCCGGGACGCGCAGGTCGAACCGATACGGGCTCGCGGCGGTGTTGACACAGGGGATGAAACGCTCCGCGACTCCGTGCCGGAGCGCGAGCAGTCCACAGGCTTCGTTCGGAGCCTCGGCCGCGGCGTGTTCTTCGAGTGCCCGGCGCAGGTCGGCCGGAACCACTACCACCAGTGGCCGTGCTCCATCGCCGCTCCGGGGTTGCCCGCGTCCCAGAAGTCGGCCGAGAGGTACTTCCAGCCTCCGTCGGCAAGGATGCAGACGACGACTCCTTCGTCCAGCTCGGCCGCGACGCGCCGGGCGACGTGGACGACTGCGCCGGACGAGACGCCCGCGAAGATCGCCTCCTCGTCCACGAGCGCGCGGACGCCCTCGAGCGACTCCTCGTTCGAGACCAGGAGCTTCCGGTCGAGCTTGGACACGTCGAGGATCGGCGGGACGTAGCCGTCCTCGAGCGACCGCAGCCCCATCACCGGGTCGCCGGGAAGGGGCTCGGCGGCGACGACCGAGAGGTCGGGGAACGTCTCGCGCAGACGGTCACCGGTTCCCATCAGCGTGCCGCCCGTGCCGAGGCCGGCAACGAGCACGTCGACACGGTCGAGCGCCTCGGCGATCTCGGCGCCGGTGCCCTCGTAGTGGGCGCGCGGGTTGGCGTCGTTCGCGTACTGGAACGGCATAAAGAGGCTCGGGTCGCGCTCTGCGAGCTCGAGTGCCAGTCGGACTGCGCCGTTCGAGCCCTCCTCGGCCGGCGAGTCGACGATCTGGGCGCCGTAGATCCTCAGCAGGCGGCGTCGCTCCTCGGTCGCGTTCGACGGCATCACGCAGGTCAGCGGATAGCCCTTCAGCTTCGCGACCATCGCCAGCGAAATCCCCGTGTTGCCGCTCGTCGGCTCGATCAGCGCGCGGCCGGGCTCGAGCTCTCCGGCTGCCTCGGCGGCCTCGATCATCGCCACCGCGATACGGTCCTTGATCGAGCCGGTCGGGTTCGCCCCTTCGAGCTTCGCGTAGATCTGGACGCTGGACGTCGGCGCGAGACGCGTCAGCTCGACGAGCGGCGTGTCGCCGACGAGGTCGAGCAGTCCCGGTGCGAGCCGGCTAGCCACGCCGCTCCCACACGTAGACGGTTGGCCGAAGCTTGCCGAGCAGCTGGTACACGCCCCAGAGCGCGCCGGCGACGTAGGCCTCGACGGCTGCGCGTCCGTGCCGGGCGGCGAGCTCGGGCTCGCGCCGTCGAAGCCGTGAGAGGTGGAGGAGCGTGTCGCCGGCGTCCCACTCGCCGTCCTCGATCATCCGCTCGCGCCACTCGCCGTCGATGGGGACGACGCGGTCGAGCCCTAGCCCTGCATCGGCCGCGGCCGCCTCGAGCCGCGCCGGGTCGAGGTTGCGCAGCGCGAGCGCGCGGCTGAGGAACGCCGCCTCGGCGGGCTCGAGGAGATCGGTTGCAAACGTGACGTAGGCGACCATCTGTCCGCCCGGCGCGAGCACACGCGCGCACTCCGAGAGGCCCCGGTCGACGTCGACGTGGACGAGCACGTCCCGGCACCAGATCCAGTCGACGGTCGCATCATCGAACGGCATCGCCTCGATCGCCGCCTCGACCACCTCAACGTCGGCACCGGAGGCCGCCACGGCCTCCCGGGCCAGCTCGACGTGGTGGGGCAGGGGGTCGAGCGCCACCGCGCGGAGGTCGTGCTCACGAACGAGCCGGATCGCGTGTTGCCCATCGCGGGCGCCGACGTCCACGAGCAGCTGTCCGGGCTGCGGATCGAGCGAGGCGAAGAAGTCGAAGAGCCAGTCGGTGCCGTGCGGATCGAGGCTGTCCGCGAGCTCGGCGGCCAGGGCGGACTCGCCGGCCCAGAGCTCGTACAGCTCGAGGACCGTCGTCATGTCAGCCGCCGGCCATCGCCGGCAGGAGGATCACGGTCGCCCCGTCGCGGACCGGCGTCTCGAGGTCATCGAGCGTCCGGATGTCCTCGCCGTCGACGTAGACGTTTGCGAACTGGAGCTGCCCTTCGAGTCCGGGGAAGCGCGCTGTGAGGTCATCGAGGATCTCGCCGACCGTCGCTCCGGCCGCAGGCACCTCGCGCTCGCCGCCGACGGCAGGACGGAGCGTCGGTGGGATCCGGACTTTGGTCATGCGTGCGCCCTCGGTCCCGCGCAGAACTCGACATAGTCGATGTACTCGGTGATCGTCGGCTGCTCGCCGCACACCGGGCAGTTCGGGTCACGGCGGAGGGTCACCTCGGTGAAGGCCGCTGCGAGGGCGTCGTAGAGCAGAAGCCGCCCGACGAGCGTGTCGCCAATCCCGAGCGCAACCTTCAGCGCTTCGGTGGCCTGGATCGAGCCGACCACACCCGGCAACACTCCGAGGACGCCGCCCTCGGCACAACTCGGAGCGAGCTCCGGCGGCGGCGGGGTCGGGAAGAGGCAGCGGTAGCACGGCCCCTCATTCGGCTTGAAGACGGTCACCTGGCCCTCGAAGCGGAAGATCGAGCCGTGGACGACGGGGATGTCGTGCCAGATCGAGGCGTCGTTCAGCAGGTAGCGGGTCGGGAAGTTGTCGGCGCCGTCGACGATCACGTCCCAGCCTTCGCCGAGGATCCGGTCGACGTTCTCGGAGGTGAGCCGCTCCTGGAATGTCTTGACGGTCACGTCGGGGTTCAGCGCCTCGAGCGTGCGCTTTGCCGACTCCGCCTTCGAATCGCCGAGTCGCTCGGTCGAGTGGACGATCTGCCGCTGGAGGTTGGTGGCGTCGACCGCGTCGTCGTCGACGATCCCGAGCGTGCCGACGCCGGCCGCGGCGAGATAGAGCGAGGCCGGCGAGCCGAGGCCGCCGGCGCCGATCAGCAGGATCCGCGACTCGAGCAGCCTGAGCTGGCCCTCTTCTCCGACCTCGGGAATCAACAGATGACGGCTGTAGCGGCGACGCTGTTCCTCGCCGAGCGACTTCGGCAGCTGCGTGGGGAAGCCGTTCCGCTTCCATTCGACGTAGCCGCCTGCGAGGTTGACGACGTCGACGTAGCCGAGCTCCTCCAGCGTCTTCGTCGCGAACGCGGAGCGCGCTCCGCTCGCGCAGTAGACGACGATGCGGCTGCCGTGGTCGGGGACTGCATTCTCGACGCGCGATTCCAGGTTGCCGCGGGGCACGTGAATCGCGCCGGGGATGTGACCCTCGTCCCATTCGTCGCGCTCGCGGACGTCGAGGAAGACCGAGCCGTTCTTCAGGAGCGGCGCGGCCGCCCGGGCGTCGATCTCGTCGATCTCGCCCTTGACCTGGCTGAGAAGCTCACGGTAGGTCGGCATTGCTTTTAAAAAGATAGCGCTTTCGCATATGCGGCGGATCCGCGGCTATCCGCGCTGGACACGACCCCGAGCGGCCCCCGTGGGTAACGTCGCGGCCCGTGACCTCTCGCGCACGGCTGTACGCGATCGTCGCGGCGTGTGCCGTTGCGGCCGCCGGCCTCACCATTGGGATCACGCTCGCAACCCGGACGCCGACACCGAAGCGACCCACGGGCCAGGCGGGCTCGCCGCCGCTGGCGCTCGACCTCGGCGTCCGCACCGATCCGGAGGCGGTCGCCCTCCGCCGGGCAGCGAACCTCTACAACGCCGGGAAGAAACGCCAGGCGGCCCGGATCTTCGATCGGTACGGCTCCGTGGACGCACAGGTGGGTGCGGCGCTCGCTGCGTGGCCTGGGGGCTTCGCGCGGCTCGCCACGCTCGCGCAAGAGCATCCTCGGAGCGCCGTGGCGCAGCTCCATTACGGCCTCGGCCTCTACTGGCGCGGAGACGTCCCGGCGGCCAAGGCGGCGTGGCGTTCCGGCCGCAAAGCGCAGCCGGACACGCCGTACGCGCTGCGGGCCGAGGACCTGCTCTATCCGAACTTCCCGCGGGGCTTGCCGACCTTCGTCCCGAGCTTCCGCGCTCCGGCTGACCTCGACCGGCTGTCCCCGCCCAAGCAACTGGCGTACCTCGAGGGTCTCGCCCGCGCGGGCGGGGAGCGGGGAAGGCTCCTGTACGGCGTCGCGCTCCAGCGGCTGGGACGCCAGGTCTCGGCGCTCCGCCAGTTCGAGGCTGCCGCGGCGCAGGCACCAAACGATCCCGAGCCGCAGGTCGCGGCGGCGGTCGCACGTTTCGACAAGAGCGATCCGTCGCGCACCTTCTCCCGCCTCGGCCCGCTCTCCCGCCGGTATCCGAAGAGCCAGAGCGTGCGCTTCCACCTCGGGCTCTGTCTGCTCTGGCTCGGCAATTTGAGTCAAGCCAGACAGGAGCTGCGGCTCGCACGTGACCTCGGGCCGAGGACGCAGCTCGGCGTCGAGGCCGCGAAGTTCCTCGATCAGCTTGCAGGAATCAAACCGCGCTGACGCGAAGATAGGCCGTTCGGCCTATGCGAACGTCCGCTGCATCTGGCACAGTGCCGCGGTCTTCGTGGGGCGTTTGACGGGACACCAGGTGGCGGCTAGCTTGTCGGCCTTGACGGGAGGGGAGGAGGCATGAGCGGAACGGAAGGTGCCGTCGCGACGAGGGTTCAGGTCCTCGAGACGGACGAGGCACGGACGCTGCTGGAGGCCGGCAAGGAGTCCGGATCGCTGACCGCCGACGAGATCACGCTCGCGCTCGACGAGCTCGATCTCGACGCCGGCCAGATCGACGACTTCTACCAGGCGCTCGACGACCTCCAGATCGAGGTCGTGCAGGCCGAGGAGGACGAGGACGACAGCGCCGCCGAGGAGGTCGAGGCCCAGGAGGTCTCCACCGACGCGCTGCAGCTCTTCCTCAAGGACGTGGGCAAGGTCGACCTGCTCACCGCGGCGCAGGAGGTCGAGCTGGCGAAGCGGATCGAGCGCGGCGACCATCGCGCCAAGCAGGAGATGGTAGAGGCGAATCTCCGGCTGGTCGTGTCGATCGCGAAGCGCTACCGGAACCAGGGGCTGCCGTTCCTCGACCTGATCCAGGAGGGGACCATCGGCCTCGTCCGCGCGGCCGAGAAGTTCGACTACCGCAAGGGCTTCAAGTTCTCGACGTACGCGACCTGGTGGATCCGCCAGGCGGTCGCGCGTGCCCTGGCCGACAAGGCGCGCACGATCCGGATGCCGGTGCACGTGGTCGAGAAGCTCAACAAGATCGTGCGGTCCGAGCGCAAGCTCAGGGCCGAGCTCGGGCGAGAGCCGCTCGCGGCCGAGATCGCGCGCGACCTCGAACTCACGCCCGACGAGGTCGACCAGATCCGCCGCACCGCGCAGTCGCCGGTGTCGCTGGAGAAGCCGGTCGGCGACGAGGAGGAGTCCGAGTTCGGGCACTTCATCACCGACGAGTCCGTTCCGCTGCCCGAGGAGGCGGCGGAGGTCACGTTGCGCAAGGAGACGCTCGAGAAGATCCTCGGCCAGCTCTCGATGCGCGAGCGGCGCGTGCTCGAGCTTCGCTACGGCTTGAACGGCGAGCATCCGCGGACGCTGGACGAGGTCGGCCGCGCGTTCAACGTCACGCGCGAGCGGATCCGTCAGATCGAGAACCAGAGCCTGAAGAAGCTGCGCGCCCTGGCCGACAGCCAGAAGCTGCGCGACGTCGCGTAGTTTCGTGATCTAGAGAAGGGACAGGCTGAAGCCTGTCCCTTCTGCGCGCAGGGAACGCTTAGGCGCAATCCACGGCCTAGCTAGATTCCACTGGTGCCGATCGATCCCGTCTGGCTGGAGGAGCTCTCCGAGTGGCTGCGCATCCCCAGCATCAGCGCCGATCCTGCCCATCAGGACGACGTACGCGCCGCCGGCGAGTGGGCCTGCTCCTTCGTCCGCGCAGCGGGCGGGGACGCGACGCTCGTCGATTTCAACGGGCGGCCGCTCGCGCTCGGCGAGTTGCGCGCGTCCCGCGATCCCGACTCCGCGGCCACGGTTCTCGTCTACGGCCACTTCGACGTTCAACCCCCGGCTCCGCTCGAGCGGTGGGAGAGCCCTCCGTTCGAGCCCACCGTTCGAGACGAGTGGCTCTACGCGCGCGGCGTCGCCGACGACAAAGGCCAGCTCTACCTGTTGCTGAAGGCGGCGGCGATGCTCGCCGCCGAGGGTGCGCTGCCTGTGAACGTCCGAGTCGCCTGCGACGGGGAGGAGGAGATCGGCGGGCACACGATCGTCGACTGGCTGGCCCAGGACGATCGAGGAGCGGACGCGGCGGTGATCTTCGACGCGCACATGCCGCGGCGGGGGCAGCCCGCGTTCTACATCGCGACCCGCGGCCTCTGCTACTTCCACGTCCGCGTTACGACGGGTGACCGCGACCTGCACTCGGGCACGTTCGGCGGAGCGGCGCTGTCCGGGACGCATGCGCTGATCCGGACCCTCGCCGGTGTGCTCGCCGGACCTGACGGCCGCCTGCCCGAGGTGCTGCGCAAGGGCGCCATTCCACCGACCGAGCAGGAGCTCAGGGACTGGTCGTCGCAGACTCCTGGCGCAGAGGTTCTCGCCGGCCAGGGAGCGCGCCCGATGGACGCCGACGCGGCGGATGAGTTCTACGTGCGCGCCTGGGCGGAGCCCTCGCTCGACGTGAACGGCGTCGAGGGCGGGTCGCCGCAGCTGCAGAAGACGGTGATCCCCGTGAACGCCGAGGCGAACCTGTCGATCCGGCTCGCGGCCGGCCAGAAGGTCGAGGAAATCGTGCCCCAGGTCGAGCGCCTGCTGCGCGATTCGGCGCCGCCGGGAGCCGAGGTAGATGTCGAGGTCTTGGCGACGACGAGGCCGGGTCTGGTGTCACCGGACTCGCCCGCGATCAGGCTCGGTCAGGACGCCTTCGAACGAGTGCTGGGCGTCCGCCCGCTGCTGCTGCGCTCGGGTGGATCGCTCCCGATCGTCCCTGCCCTCGCAGACCGGGGTATGCCGACCATCGTGACCGGGTTCGATCTTCCCGACGGGAACCTCCACTCGCCGAACGAGCGGTTGCTGGTCGAGCACGTCCCGCTGGGTGTCGCCGCTGCGCGAGAGCTCCTGTCGGCCCTCGCCGGACTGGCGGGCTAGAATGCCCGGCTTTCGCGCATCGGCGGGCTTTGCCCGCCGATGCTGCGCGCTAGTCGTGTCGGTGGTCCGGGTCCTGAACGAGCCAGTCCCGGCCGAAGCGTCGCATCTCCTCGATCACCGGCAAAAGGCCGAGGCCTTTGGGCGTCAGCTGGTACTCGACGCGTGGCGGCGTCTCGGCGTAGCTGTGCCGGACGACTACCCCTTCCTCCTCCAGCCAGCGCAGCCGTTCCGAGAGCGTCCGCGGACTGATCCCCGGGCAGGCATGCTCGAGCTCGGAGAAGCGGCGCGGCCCTTCGGACATGTCGTGGACGAGCAACGCCGTCCACTTGGAACCGATGATGTCGGCCGAGCATGCCACCGCACACGTCGCGTCGTGTACGGGTTTCATGGTGCGAAGGGCCATGTTCAGATTGTAGAGCGATGATCGACCTTCACTCCCACATCCTGCCTGGGGTCGACGACGGCGCCAGGACGGTCGAGGACAGCGTCGGCATCGCCCGAGCCGCTGTTCGGGACGGGATCGTCACCATCGCCGCCACCCCGCACGTCCGTGACGACTGGCCCACGTCCGCCGACTTGATGGAGGAGCGGGTCGCCGAGCTCCGGGCGGAGCTCGAGCTCGCCCAGGTCCCGCTCGACGTCCGCCCAGGCGGTGAGATCGCGTTGGACTGGGTCATCCGCCTCGACACCCAGGAGCTGCGGCGGTTCGGAATCGGCGGGACTCGCCACCTGCTCGTCGAGACGCCGTACTACGGGTGGCGCCGCGACCTCCCCGGAGTCCTGTTCTCGCTGCTGGACGAGGGTTTCACGCCCGTGCTGGCGCATCCGGAACGAAATGCAGACGTTGCCGCGCACCCCGAGCGGCTCGCCGAGCTCGTCGAAGCGGGCGTGCTCGTGCAGGTCACTGCCGCCTCCATCGACGGCCGGGTCGGTCGCAGGGCGCTGGAGTGCGGCCGTTACCTGATCCGCGTAGGGCTTGCGCACCTACTCGCCAGCGACGCCCATCACGCTTCAGTCCGCGAGGTCGGAATGGCGGACGCGGCCGAGCGCGTGGGCGACCCGGCGCTGGCACGATGGCTCACCTGGGACGTCCCTTCGGCGATCCTCGCTGACGCGGAGATCCCGCCCCGTCCGAGGGTGAAGGCCCGCCACGGCCGCTGGCTCGGCTGGCTCCTCGAAGCCTGAGCCGTCCTGGGCAAGCGAGCCCGGGCGGCGACGCCGCCTCGAGCGTCACCAGGGCGGCGGGTTGTAGGTCCAGCGGCCGCCCACCATCGTCGCGACCACCCCGATCTCCTGTAGCTCCTCGGGCGGGATCGCGAGCGGGTCGCGGTCGAGGACGACCAGGTCGGCGAGGTAGCCGGGCAGGAGTTTCCCGCGGCGACGCTCGTCGTAGGTCTGCCAAGCCGGCGCGACCGTGGCGGCGGTCAGGGCCTCCTCGGCGGTGACGCGCTGGTTCGGGCGCCAGTGGTGGAGGACGCCGGCGCAGAAGCCGCCCCAGGGATCGAGCTCCTCGATCGGCGCATCGGACCCGTTGATCAGGCGGGTGCCGGCATCGAGCAGGTCGCGGAAGGAATAGGTGCCGTCGAGCCGGTCGGCCCAGAAGAGGTTCGCGAGCTCCTCGTCCGACGGAGCGTGGCTGAACTGCACCGACGCGGTCAGGCCGAGCTCTGCGAAACGGCCGATGTCGTCGGGCCGCAGGCACTGGGCGTGCTCGATCCGGTGCCGCAGGCCCAGCGGTTGCCACTCGTCGCGCGTCTGCTCGAACGCGTCGAGTGCGTTCCGGTTCGCCAGGTCGCCAATCGCGTGCACCGCGACCGGCCAGCGTGCGCGTGCGGCTCGGCAGAGGATGTCGGCGAGCTCCTCCCTGGTCGTGATCTCTACGCCGGTGCCGTCGGTCATCAGCGCGGTCTGCGAGCCGAGCGTCCCGTCCATGAACACCTTCAGGTACCCGAGCCGCAGGCGGTCGCCGCCGAGCCCCGAGGCGAGGCCCGCAGCCGCGACCCCGTCGAGCTGGTCGTGCGGGATCGACTGCCACACCCGCACCGGCAGCGCATCTGCACGCTCGAGCTCCTGCCAGAGCCGTGGAATCGACGGCAGCCAGCCGTCCTTGTCGTGGATCGCCGTGACCCCGCGCGACGACGCGACCTTGAGCCCTTCGCGCATCGCCTCGAGGTACTCCTCGTCTCCGTACTCGAGATGGTCTTCCTTGAACCGCCAGGCCGACTCCTCCCGGAGAAGCCCGGTCGGCTCGCCGTGCTCGTCGACCTCGACCACCCCGCCGTGGACGTCGTATGCCCGGAGATCGCCGCCTGTGCGGGCGACGGCGGCGGAGTTGAGCCAGACGGCGTGGTAGTCCTTCGATACGAGGGCGGTGGGGACGTCGCCTGTCACGGCATCGAGCACCGCGCTCGTGGGCAGCGCCGGCCAGTCGGCCTCCCGGAAGCCTTGCGCACGCAGCCAGCGGCCCGAAGCGAGGCCGTCCAGACCGGCCCTGACCCGCGCAGCCGCATCCTCGGCGGACGTCGCCTCCTCGAGCCGGATCAGCCGCCGCGCAACCGCCCAGGTCGGGAAATGCACGTGCGAGTCGGTGAGGCCGGGAATCACGCAGCGGCCTCCGAGATCGAGGACGTCGGGGCTGGCCAGCGCCGTCTCGTGTGTCCCGACGCCGCCGACGACGCGGTCGCCGGCGATCGCCAGCGCTCCGGTGGTCGGCAGCGACGGGTCCATGGTGCGGACGACGCCGTTCTCCAGGATCACCGGCCTGGACTCTAGTGGGCGCGTACGCTGGCAGCGTGTTCGACCACGTGACCCTCCGGGTCTCGCAGCTCGCCCGGTCGAAGGAGTTCTACGACCTCGCCTTCCGGACGCTCGACTTCGCCGGGACGGCGTTCGGGGACGAGCACGGACTCGAGTGGAACGACTTCTCGATGTACGAGGGGGCGCCGCTCACCCGCAGGCTGCACGTCGGGTTCGCCGCGCCTTCCCGCGACCACGTGGACGCCTTCTGGCGGACGCTCGTCGACGCAGGCCACCCCGATGACGGTGCGCCGGGTCCCCGGCCGCAGTACCGGCCGGACTACTACGGCGCCTTCGTCCTCGACCCGGATGGAAACAGCGTCGAGGCCGTCCACCACGACGACGTCCGCCAGGACGAAGGCGTGATCGATCATCTCTGGCTGCGGGTCCGGTCGGTCACGGACTCGAAGCGGTTCTACTCGACCGTCGCCCCGGTGCTCGGGTTCCAGCTGCGGAAAGACGATCCCGACTGGATCGGCTACCGGGGTACAGGCGCCTCATGCTCGTTCGTCTCGGGCGACGAGCCGACCGCGAACGTCCATCTCGCCTTCCCGGTCGCGGAGGATGCGACGGTGCGGGAGTTCCACCGCGTCGCGTTGGCGGCGGGGTACCGCGACAACGGCGCGCCCGGCGAGCGGCCGCAGTATCACCCTGGCTACTACGGCGCTTTCGTGCTCGATCCCGACGGAAACAACGTCGAGGCCGTCAACCATCACCGGGACTAGACTCGTTCCCGTGCCCTGGGACGTGCTGACCGACGAGCAGCGCGAGCTTCGGGAGCTGGTTCGGTCGCTCGCCCGGGAGCGGATCGCGCTGCGCGCGGCAGAGATCGATGAGAGTCACGAGTTTCCCTGGGACGTCGTCGAGCTGTTTCGCGAGCACGGGCTGTTCGGGCTGTTCTTCGACGAGGAGTGGGGCGGGACCGGCACCGGGACGCTGATGGGACTGGTGGCGATCGAGGAGGTCTCGAAGGTCTGCGCGACGAGCGGCTTGATCCTCGCCGTCCAGGAGCTCGGCTCGCTCGGGTTGAAGGTCGCCGGCACGCGCGAGCAACAGGAGCGGTACCTACCGCGGTTCGCCTCCGGCGAGTGGCTCGGCGCGTATGCCCTGACCGAGTCGGGCTCGGGGTCGGACTCGGCGGCGATGCGGACGACCGCGCGACGAGACGGTGACGAGTACGTCCTCGACGGGAGCAAGCGGTTCATCACCAACGCGGGCGTCGCGCACCTGTACACGGTCTTCGCGAAGACGGATCCGCAGGCCGGCCATTCCGGCATCTCGGCGTTCCTGGTCGAAGCCGATGCGCCGGGCTTCGAGGTAACACGCCTCGAGCCCAAGATGGGGATCGCCGGGTCGACCACGGGCGAGCTCGTCTTCGACCAATGTCGCGTCCCGGCCGAGAACCTGCTCGGTGAGGAGGGGGAGGGCTTCAGGATCGCGATGCGGATCCTCGACCGCTCGCGGCCCGGAATCGCCGCCCAGGGGCTCGGCATCGCCCAGGGCGCCACCGACTACGCGCTGGAGTACGCGAAGACGCGGGAGACGATGGGCAAGCCGATCGCGCAGCACCAGCTGATCGCAGCCAAGCTCGCCGACATGGAGACGAAGTGCGAGGCGGCGCGCGGTCTTCTCTACCGCTTCGGGCGAATGGTCGACGAGGGCGCCGCCGATGAGGAGCTCACGAAGGCCTCCGCGATGGCGAAGCTCTACTGCACCGACGTCGCGATGGAGGTGACGACGGAGGCGGTCCAGGTCCTCGGCGGGTACGGCTACATCAAGGAGTATCCGGTCGAGCGCATGATGCGCGACGCCAAGATCACCCAGCTGTACGAAGGAACGAACGAGATCCAGCGCCTCGTGATCGCACGCGAGATGCTCCAGGAGCAGCGCGCCTTTCTGCTCGCGGGCGTCAGCTGACGAGATAGTGGGCGCCCGGCCCGTCGGCGGCAGCTTCGTCGCCCGGGTTGAGCAGCCCGCACGTTTTCAACGATAGGCAGCCGCAGCCGATGCAGGTCGTCAGGCGCCCGCGGATCGCCTGGAGGGTCGCGATCCGCTCGTCCAGCTCGGCGCGCCACGAGCGCGAGAGTCGCTCCCAGTCGCGTTTTGTCGGTTGCTTCCCGGCGGGGAGGGTGTCGAGGGCGGCCCGGATGCGCTCGAGCGGAATCCCGGCCGACTTCCCGGCCTGGATCAGCGCGACTCGGCGAAGGGTGACCGCGGTGTACCGGCGCTGGTTGCCATCGGTCCGTCCGGCGTCGATCAAGCCCGCCCGCTCGTAGAAGCGAAGCGCCGAGGCAGATACCCCGCTGCGTGCCGACAGCTCTCCGATCGTCAACTCGTGACCCACTTGACTTGAACATTAGTTGAAGTTCTACGCTTGCTCGCGTGACCACATCGACGACTCTCGGCTACGACGATCTGCCCGGCCTGCTCACCCTGCTGACCGGCGACGAGAAGCACGACCGGAGCTCGTTCTCGACGCTCGACGTGCTGTGGGTGCTGTACGACCGCGTCCTGCGCGTCGATCCACGTGAGCCGGACGACCCGGATCGCGACCGCTTCCTCCTCTCCAAGGGACACGGCCCGGCCGCCTACTACGCGGTGCTCGCCGCGAAGGGCTTCATCCCGGTGGGCGCGCTCGCAGGCTTCGGAAGTGCGGGCTCGAGCCTCGGTTACCACCCCGATCGCCTGCTCGTCCCTGGGATCGAGATCTCGAGCGGCTCGCTCGGCCACGGGCTGCCGATCGCAGTCGGAGTCGCGCTCGCTCTGGACTCAGGCGGAGTCGACGAACCCCGCGTCGTCTGCCTCGTCGGCGATGCCGAATTGGAGGAGGGGAGCAACTTCGAGGCGGTGCAGCTCGCGGGCCGGCTGGGACTGGGGCGGCTGACGGTGGTGGTCGTCGACAACGACTCGTCGACGCACGGGTGGCCGGGCGGGGTGGAGCGGCGCTTCGAGCTCGAAGGTTGGAGCGCCGTCCGCGTGGACGGGCGCGACCACGACGCGCTCGAGCAGGCGCTGCTCGGCAACGGCAACGGACGACCGCACGTCGTCGTCGCGGAGGTGGCGGCGTCATGACAATGCGGAGCCGCTTCTACGACGTCGCGGCGGAGCTGCTCGACGAAGACCCGCGGGTCGCAGTCGTCCTCGCCGAGATCGGTGCCGGCGAGCTCCGGCCGCACCCGCGGCTGTTCAACGTCGGCATTCGAGAGCAGCTAATGATCGGTGTGGCCGCGGGTTTGGCGTTGGAGGGCCTGCGTCCGTTCGTCCATTCGTACGCGCCCTTCCTCGTCGAGCGTCCGTTCGAGCAGGTCAAGCTGGATCTCGTGCACCAGGGCGTCGGCGCGGTGCTCGTGAGTACGGGAGCGTCGTATGACGGCGCCCGGTCTGGTCGCACCCACCAGGCGCCTGCGGACGTCGCGCTGCTACGTGCGCTGCCCGGCTGGACGATTCGCGTGCCCGGCCATCCGGACGAGGTCGCGCGGTATGTGCGCCGCGCGGCGACGAGCGACGACCACGTCTACGTGCGCATGTCAGAGGAGGCCAACTCGCGTCCGATCGACGGAGACGGGCTCGTCGTGGTGCGCCGCGGCGGCGAGTCGGCGCCGCTCGTGTTGGCGGTTGGTCCGACGCTCGACCAGGTGCTGGCGGGCACCGAGGACCTCGACGTGAGCGTTGCGTATGTCTCGACCGTACGGCCGTTCGACGCCGCGGGGCTGCGCACGGCTCTGAACGGCACGGACGTCGTCCTCGTCGAGCCGTACCTGGCCGGCACGTCGGCGGCGGAGATCGCGGCCGCGTTGATCGATCGGCCGCACCGCCTGCACGTCCTCGGCGTCACCAACGAGGAGCTGCGCCGATACGGCACCGGTCCCGAGCACCGCGCTCTGCACGGCCTCGATGCCGCCGGGATCCGCGGCTCGATCGACAGCTTTCTCGCCAAGCCCTCCCACTAGGTGAAGAGGCTCGTGACGTAGAGGATCCCGAAGCCGAGCGCGATTCCTGCCACGGACAGAAAGTTGATCGCGCGTCCGGCCGAGTCGCGCATCGCGGGCCAGATCACTTCCGTCACTTGCACGACTGCGCCTGCCGCGACCCCGAAGAGGAGCGCCGCCAGGCTCGCGTTGAACGCGATCGAGCCGAGCCACGCTCCGAGAATCGCCGGCGCGCCCGCGATCAGCCCGAGTCCGAGCAGCCGCGCAATCGACGGCTTGCCGCGGGCAAGCGGAGCGACGATCGCGAGCCCTTCCGTAACGTTCTGAATCGTGAAGCCGACAACGAGGAACGTGCCGAATGCGACCGCGCCGATCGCATACGCCGCGCCGATCCCGAGTCCCTCGCTCAGGTTGTGCAATCCGATCCCGATCGAGACCAGGAGTGCGACGTTGGCACCGGCGAAGCCTCGCGACCCGGTCGAGGGCGTCGGGCTCCTCGCGCTCAGGTAGGCGTCGGTCGCCTTGAGCACGAGGTAGGCGAGCAGCGCGCCGGCGAAGACGAGGAGAGCTCCGCCGAAGGCCGGCGCGGAGTCTTGCGCGATCTCGATTCCCTCGAGCACTGCCTCGATCACCAGAAAAAGGAGTAAGCCGACCGTGAGCGCCATGAGGAACCGGAACCACTGCCAGCCGACCGAACGGAAGAACGGCAGCCAGAGGAGGCCGAGCATCACCGGGATGATCCCGACGTACGTGCCGAGGAGGGCCATCAACCCGTAGAAGCCAAACGTCGCCTTGGGTGTCTCGACGGCGGCGTCGATGGCGGTCTCGATCGTCGTTCCGGTCGAGAGGAGGAGCGAGATCTCGTACGCCTCGCCGCCGATCCACGGGAACCCGAGGACGAGGTCGGCGGTGTCGAGATGCCCGATCGGCTCCGCGGCGCCCGTGAACGAGACGTAGCGGTCGTTCACGATCGCCTGTGCGACCCTGACCGCGTCGAGGCCGCTGTTGCGGACGTGGAGCTCGATCTGGCCGGGTCGCAAGATCGTTCGCTCGATCGAGAGCTCCTCCTGGGGCGGAGCGCCGTCCGGCTTGCCGATCCCTGTGCCGCCGAGCGCGAGGAAGAGTCCGAGGACGACTCCGAGCAGAACAAGCGGTACGAGCCCGAGCACCCAGATCTGCGCTCGTCCCATGGGCGGACGCTGGACGGTCTGTTCCTCGGTCGCCATCGGCTAGGACCTGACGTCGAAGAAGCCCATCCAGCCGAGCTCGGCGAACTCGGTCTTGTGCGCGTGGAACATGTACTTGCCCTCGTGCGGGAAGGCGAGCTCCAGGATCCCCCGCTGGCCCTGCACCTGCGCGATTGTGTCCGTGTACTCCGCGGGGCTCAGCGACGTTCCGGTCGGGTAGTAATGGAAGAAGTTGGCGTGGATGTGGAACGAGTTGACCGCGTCGAACTCGAGGATGTTCACCAGGTAGATCCGGACCGGCGCTCCGCGCTTCACGACCACCGGCCGGTAGAGGTAGTGGAAGCCGACCGTGTTGACGGCGTAGACCTCGTTCGCCTGGTCGAAATTGGTGTCGAAGCCGTTCATGACCATCACCAGCTCGTCGGCATCGGGTCGACCGCGCTTGGGATCGACGATGAACGCGCCGTACAAGCCCTTGGCGATGTGGGCGGCCAAGGGGCCGGCGTGGCAGTGGTACAGGTGGAGCCCGAACGGGTGGGCATCGAACTCGTACACCGTGCTGCCGCCGGTTCCGATCAGCCCGGCGCCAATCCCGGGGATGCCGTCCATGAAGGCCGGATGGATGCCGTGGAAGTGGATGGTGTGCGGATGGGCCGAGGCATTCACGAACCGGATCCGCAGCAGCTCGCCCTCGCGGGCGCGTAGCGTCGGTCCGGGAATGCGTCCGTTGTACGCCCAACCCGCGTACGAGACGCCCGGCGCCACCTGGAACTCCTTGTCGACCGCGACGAGCTCCCATTCACGCAGGACACGCCCGCTGGCCAGCATTCGTGTTTTTCCCCAGTCGAAGTCCCGGACCATCGCGCTCGGGTCGAAGCCGTTCACGGCCGGATCGACGACTCCCGACCCGGCAAAACCCGCATGCCCGGCTGCGTCGTGTGCGGCGTGGGCGGTGCCGTCGGCCGGGTCGGCCATGTGCGCGTGGTCCTCGCCGGCCGCTTCGCGGACGAAGCCGAGCCCGGCGCCTGCGAGCACGGGACCGCCGAGCAGGCAGAGGACGCGCCGTCGGGTCAGCCTACTCATCGCCAGGTAACCTGAAAGACAAAGTACGTGTTGCCGAGAAGATATATTAAGCATACTTAGATTACAACGATGGAAAGACAGAACGCGATGAACGAGCTGCCTGCGCTGACAGCGGCGGTCGAGGACTACGTGAAGGCGGTCTACATGCTGGAGCTCCGCGAGGAGACGGTGTCGACGACCGCGTTGGCGGCGCGGCTCGAGGTGACGCCCGCCGCCGTCTCGGGGATGCTGCGCAAGCTGACAACGCTCGGCCTGGTCGAGCACCAGCCGTACCACGGCGTGCGCCTGACCGACCGGGGCCGGCTCGTCGCGTTGGAGGTGATCCGGCACCACCGCCTGCTCGAGCTCTTCCTCGTCGAGAACCTGGGCATGGGGTGGGACGAGGTGCACGCGGAGGCGGAGGTCCTCGAGCACGTCCTCTCCGAGGAGCTCGAGGAGGTGATCGCGGCCAAGCTCGGCCACCCGACCCTCGATCCACACGGCGATCCGATTCCCAGCCGTGAGCTGGCGATCGCGGACGACGGCGCGAGCTGCGATCTCTACCAGCTCGAGCCGGGTGCGCACGCGACGCTGGTCCGCGTGTCGGACGACGATCCGGAGATGCTGCGCTTCCTCACCGAGCGCGGGATCACCCCGGGCACACGGCTCGAGGTGATCGACCGCCAGCCGTTCGAGGGACCGCTCTCCGTTCGCGTCGGAGACGACGTGCACGTGCTCGGCGCGGTGCTGACTCGCGCCATGCGGGTCGCCGTCGCGTGAGGAGCCTCGGGTGAACAGCGACGCTGCGCTGCCCTCGCGCGAGCGTTCCCGCCTCGGGGCCGCCCGCGATCTCGTCGGCCGGGTCCTCCCTGGCGAGGCGGCCACGATCCGCGCCGCCCAGGAGGCGATCGACGGCCACCGCAAGGGACTCCGCGCCCTCTGGCCGTTTCTCGGGCCTGCCTTCATCGCCTCGGTCGCCTACGTCGACCCCGGCAACTTCGCAACAGACGTCGCCGGCGGGGCCAAGTACGGCTACCTGCTGCTCTGGGCAGTCCTGGCCGCGAACCTCATGGCGATGCTCGTCCAGACGCTCTCGGCGAAGCTCGGGATTGCGACCGGTCGGAACCTCGCCGAGGTGTGTCGCGACAACCTCCCGCGGCGGGTCAGCTTCGGGCTCTGGATCCAGGCGGAGGTAATCGCGATGGCGACCGACCTCGCGGAGGTGCTCGGCGCTGCGCTCGGCCTGAGCCTCCTGTTCGGCATCCCGCTTGGCTGGGGCGCGGTGATCGCAGTAGCAGCGGCGTTCACGATCCTCGCGCTGCAGACGTCCGGGTTCAGGCGGCTGGAGGCGGTGGTCGCCGTCTTCGTCGGGGTGATCGTCGTCGCGTTCGCCTTCGAGCTGCTCAGAGTTACGCCGGACCCCGGGAACATGGCCGACGACCTCTTCTCGCCGACCTTCAGCGGCGAGGCGCTGCTGATCGCGGTCGGGATCATCGGCGCGACTGTGATGCCGCACGTGATCTACCTGCACTCGGCGCTCACGCAGTCGCGCGTGCGCGGCAAGACCGAGGACGAGCTGAAGCGCATCCAGCGCTTCGAGCGCATCGACGTGCTGCTGGCGATGTCGATCGCCGGCCTCGTGAACCTCGCGATGCTGTCGATCTTCGCCGCCCGTTTCTTCGGGACTGACGCCGATTCGATCGAGGACGCGTTCCACGGGCTGCATGCGGACCCGGGCCGGTGGGCCGCGATCCTGCTCGGCGTCGCCCTGCTCGCCTCCGGACTCTCGTCTTCGTCGGTCGGGACGCTCGCCGGTCAGGTGGTGATGCAGGGGTTCATCCGCCGGCAGATCCCCCTCTTCGCGAGGCGGGCGATCACCGCGGCGCCCGCATTGATCGTCGCGCTCGTCGGGGTGGAGCCGACTCGCGCGCTCGTCCTCAGCCAGGTTGTGCTCTCCTTCGGCATCCCGTTTGCGCTGGTCCCACTCGTCCTCTTTACGAGTAGCCGACGCGTGATGGGCGGGCTCGTCAACAACCGCTTGACGACTGTGGCCGCGTGGGCGATCGCGGTGGTGATCAGCGCACTGAACGTGTTCCTGCTCGTCGAGACGTTCCGGTGATCGATCCGCACGCGGCCACGTTCGAGCAAGTCGCCGCCGACTACGACTACGGCCGCCCCTCCTGGCCGCCCGAAGCGGTGGCGAGCATCGGTCTGCCGCGGGCCG
Organism: Actinomycetota bacterium; assembly: GCA_046733845.1. Taxonomy (GTDB): domain Bacteria; phylum Actinomycetota; class Thermoleophilia; order Gaiellales; family Gaiellaceae; genus DATBLE01. The sequence goes on from JBKPPY010000034.1 coordinate 40,196, forward strand.
CCGACATCGCCGATCTAGGTGCCGGCACAGGCAAGCTCACGCGCGTTCTGCTCGAGCAGTTCGAACGCGTGATCGCGATCGAGCCGCTCGACGGCATGCGGGCGCTGATCCCGGCCGAGGCGGAGGTACTCGCCGGCACCGCAGAGGCGATACCGCTCCGCGACGAGTGCCTCGACGGCATGTTCTGCGGCGAGTCCTTCCACTGGTTCGACTGGCCTCTCGCCCTGCCGGAGATCGCACGTGTCCTGCGAGCGGGAGGCCGCCTGGCGATGTTCTGGAACCGGGGGGACACTCACTGGCCGCCCGGGGTTGAGGCCGTGCTGGAACGGGTCTCGCACTCAGCCGGGGAGAAGCGCTACCACTCGTTTGCGTGGCGCGATGCGTTTGCGGGCTCGCCGTTCGAGCCGCTCAGGCACGAGATCTTCCCGCACGAAGACGACGTACCCCGTGACGTGCTGGTCGCCCGAATCGGGTCGTGGAGCAATTTCACGACGAGACCGTCCGAGGAACGGAAGGCTCTGCTCGCCGAGATCCGCGCTGGAT
>JBKPPY010000035.1:0-22649 GCA_046733845.1 Actinomycetota bacterium
GTCCTCCGAGACCCACTCGCTGCCGCGGCTCCGTCGCCGCGACCGACATGGCGGGCGCGGCACACATACGTTGGCCGTCAGCACGCGATGCGAGCGGAGCGAGCGGGCGAAGGAGAGGGCCCGCGGGAGAACCATGGGTTCTCCCGCGCTTCTAGAGCGAGAAGACCTCGGCGACCCAGACCGGGCCGGAGAAGCGGTGCGCGACCACGACGGCGTCGCCGCCCTCGCGGTCGAGGAGCGCGTCGATCGCAGGCAGCTGCACGTCCGACTCCTCGCCGTCGATGCGGCACGTGAGGTTGCCGCCTACGCGGCTCGCTTCGATCTCGTCCCCGGGAGCGTCCGGCAGCTCGAGGATCTCGGCCTCGGTCGCCGCGACGCTCCACTCGTCGCCCTCGTCGGGGACCCCGATCGCCCAGAACGGCGCGTCCAGCTGCCGCGCGACCGCGCGGCCGAGCGCGGCGACTGCATCGGGCGAGGCGTCGCCACCGGCGATCGTCCGTCCGTCGCCGGCGACCGCGAAGCGCACCTCGGCGCCGGAAAGTCCGGGTGCATGTGCCGACACCAGCGCGTCCCACGGATCCTCCCGGGTGACGGAGCTCAGGCCGGGGATGTTCAGCCGCGAGCCTCCTTCCCACTCCTGCGGGAGCTGGGCGAACGGAAGCGTTGCGATCGCCGCGGCCAGCCGCTCGGACGCGGTCGCCATCAGCGGACCGTGACCAGCTCTTTGGGGAACGACGTCAGCACCTCCGGCCCATTCTCGCCGATGATTACGAGGTCCTCGATCCTGATCCCACCGAGACCGGGGTGGTAGATGCCCGGCTCGACCGTGACCACACCGTCCTTCGACAGAAGATCCTCGCTTTCGGGTCGCATCGTCGGCTGCTCGTGGATCTCCATCCCGACCCCGTGCCCGAGCCCGTGCGCGAAGAGTTCGCCGAAGCCCGCCTGCGCGATCACCTCGCGTGCGACGGCGTCCACGTCCCGCCCGGCGCGGCCTGCGAGCGTCGCATCCAGCCCGGCGAGCTGCCCTTCGAGGCAGGCATCGTAGGATCGCGCAAGCTCGTCGGGAAGGGTGCCGGTCGCGAACGTGCGAGTGCAGTCCGAGTTGTAGCCGTCGACCTTCGCCGCAGCGTCGACGACCACCGTCTGCCCGGGCTCGATCGTTCGCTCGCCCGGGCTCGCGTGCGGCAAGGCGCCGTTCGCGCCGGCCGCGACGATCGGAGGAAAGGCAACGTCCTCGGCTCCGAGGTCGCGCATCGTCCGCTCGACCCACCAGGCCAGCTCGCGCTCGCTCCGACCGACGAACGGCTGCTCCGCGAGAAGGCCGAATGCCTCGTTGGTGATCGCGGCCGCGCGTCGGATGGCATCGAGCTCGCCCGGCTCCTTGATTGCGCGGATGCCCTCGAGAAGCTGCTTCGTCGGAATCGTCTCGATCCCGGCTGCGTCGAGGGCTGCCCAGGAAGCGTGCACGAGGTTCTCGGACTCGAAGGCCACACGCTTCGGCAGCAGGTCCGGCAGCTTGCCGAACAACGCACGTGGGATCTCGACCACCTCGATCCCTGTCTCCCGCGCCTTCTCCAGGTACCGGAAGTCGGTGAAGATCCGCAGACGGTCAGCCTCGACGAGCACTGCTGCGTTCGAGCTGTCGAGCCCCGTCAGCCAGAGGACGTTGACCGGCTTGGTGATCAGCAGCGGCGCGTCGATCGCCGCGCGGACCTTCTCGACCCGCTCTGTCACCGGTTCCCTGCCAGGAACTCGAGCGCCTCGCGGTAGCCGTCCGGGCCTTTGCCGATTACCCGCTTGGCGGCGAAGTCGGCGATCAGCGACACCTGTCGCCACTCCTCGCGCTCCTGCACATTCGAGAGGTGGACCTCCACGACCGGCACGCTGAAGAGCTCGACCGCATCGCGGATCGCGTAGCTGTAGTGCGTCCACGCCGCGGGATTGAGAACCACGCCCTCGGCCGAGTCGAGCGCCTCGTGACACCAGTCGATGTACTGGCCCTCGCTGTTCGTCTGTCGGCAGCGAACGCGGAGGTCGAGCTTCTTCCCCCACTCGTAGATCCTCGTCTCCAGCTGCTCGAGTCCGAGACCGCCGTAGAGCTCCGGCTTCCGGCGCCCGAGGACGTCGAGGTTGACCCCGTTGAGGACGTCGACGTTCACAGAGCAGGACCCTACCCCGAGATCAGCTCGTCCAGTGCTGCCCGCACGTCGGCCTCGGCAAGCTCCTCCTCGCGGGCGCCGTCGTCGCCCAGCAGGACGATCCGCAGCCGGCCTTTCTTGTCACGGAGCAGCGCTTCCCACGCTCGGTCGCGATCGACCTGGACGGGCTCGGGCGCCAGCACCTCCTCGACCGGCCGCGTGTCTCGCCCCGACAGGCGGAGGGCGGCGAGCAGACCGAGCGCCACCGCCCGCCCATGGGAAAGCCGGTAGTCGGACGCGGCCTCGAGCGCGTGCCCGAAGGTGTGGCCGAGGTTGAGCGCGTGGCGCGGTCCTCGGTCGTGCGGATCGCGCAGGCAGAGCGCCGCCTTGTACGCAGCACATCGGCGGACAAGCTGCTCGTCGGCCAGCTCCCAGAACGGCTCGCCCGCAAGCAGACCGGTCTTCACCACCTCCGCCATCCCGTTCAGCCGCTCTGCCTCGGGGAGCGTGGACAGCAGCGCCGGATCGACAATCGTCCGCACCGGCCAGTGGAAGGCACCGACGAGGTTCTTCGCCTCCGGAAGGTCGACTGCCGTCTTGCCGCCGATTGCTGCGTCGACCTGTCCGACCAGCGAGGTGGGCACCGCGACCCAGTCCACGCCCCGCATGTATGTCGCTGCGGCGAACCCGGCGAGGTCGGTTGTGGTGCCCCCGCCGAGGGCGACGACCGTTCCCGAGCGCTCGATCCGCAGGGAGCGCCACAGCCTCGCGAGGTCGTCGGCGGTCTTCCCCTGCACCTCGTGGGTGGATGAGAGCCGGGGGCCGAGCGCAAGCTGGGCGTCCATACCGTGGATCCCAGAGACGTGGGCGTCGGCGACGAGCGCCACCTCGCCTTCGCCGGGGACGAGCTCGCCGAGTTGTTCGAGCTCGCCGACGCCGACGTGGATGCCGGCGGCAGCGAGCAGAATCCCCTCGGCGTCGTCGGCGACGGCGTCGGCAGCCTCGCGGTACAGCTGCTGCCGCTCCCCGTAGAGAGCACGGAACGCGTCCTCGTCGTGTGCGAGTGGTCGCCCGTTTCCGCGGACACGCTCCCAGGCCACCCCTGGATCGACCTCGAGGTACACGGTCATGGCGTGCTCGCGGAGTGCCTTGCGGATGGCCGGGCTCTTCACAGCGCCGCCACCCAGAGCGACCACGCCGGGCTTCTCCGACCGGAGCACCTCGATTGCCGCGACCTGCTCGAGCTCGCGGAACTCTTCCTCGCCTCGGCGGGTGAAGATCTCCGGGATCGTGGAACCCGCATCGCGCTCGATCTCGCGATCGAGGTCGAGGAACCTCCGTCCGATGCGCTCGGCGACCTCCTGTCCGAGCGTCGTCTTGCCGGCTCCCATGAAGCCGACGAGCGCGAGGTGATGGTTCAGAGCGTGCGTGGCTGCCAATCGATCCGCCCGCGGTACGCCTCGTATGCGCCGACGAAGTCGGCGCGCGCATCGCCGCCGAACTTCTCGCGCGCCGCCCGGGCGAGCTCGAACGCGACCGACGCCTCGGCGACGACCGCGAGGGCCTCGACAGCGGCGGTGTCACTCCGTTCGACGAGCGCCTCCGCCGGCTCGCCGGTCGCGAGGTCGACCGAGCGCAGCGGCTGCATGAGAGTCGGCAACGGCTTCATCGCTGCGCGGACGACGATCTCCTCGCCGTTCGAGATGCCCGCCTCGATCCCGCCGGCACGATTCGTCTCGCGATAGAGACCGCGCTCGTTCCGGTGGATCTCGTCGTGCGCCTCGGATCCTCGCATGGCGGCGAGCGCGAAGCCTTCGCCGATCTCGACGCCTTTCACCGCCTGGATGCCCATCAACGCAGCGGCGAGACGTGCGTCGAGCCGCTGGTCTCGTGAGGCATACGAGCCGAGGCCGGGCGGAACGCCGGTCGCACGCACCTCGACGATGCCGCCGACCGTGTCGCGCGCTTTGCGGGCCTCGTCCACGCGTGCCTCGAGGTCGTCGCCGACGACGGCGCCTGCGACCTCGATCCCGATCTCCCGCAACAACGCCTTGGCGACCGCACCCGCGGCGACGACCACAGCGGTGTGCCGCGCGCTGGCCCGTTCAAGGGCGTCGCGGACGTCAGCGAGCCCGTACTTGAGGACGCCGGCCAGGTCGGCGTGGCCCGGACGTGGCAGCGTCACCGGTTCCTTGCCCTTGCCGCCGACCGGCGGGTCGCCCTCGGGCGGCCACGGGCTCATTCCCCACGTCCAGTTCTTGTGGTCGCGGTTCTCGACCACGAGCGCGAGCGGCGTCCCGAGCGTCCGGCCGTGCCTGAGACCGGCGTAGACGACCACCTCGTCGGTCTCGATTTGCTGACGTGGGCTGCGCCCGTAGCCCTGCTGCCGCCGGCGCAGGTCGGCGTCGATCGCAGCCTTGTCGAGCACCAGCCCGGCCGGCAGACCGCTGACGATCGCGACCAGCGCCGGGCCGTGCGACTCGCCCGCGGTGACGAGCTCCAGGCTCATTCCCCGCTCCGACGCCGGCAAGGCCGGCACCTCCGCTCATTGGTGAGCTCCGTCAAGCCTACGCTCATGACGTCAAGCCTACGGCGGCGCGCATTACCTCGACCGGTGCGGCGACGCCTGTCCACAGCTCGAACGAGGCCGCGCCCTGGGCGACGAGCACCTCGAGACCGCTGATCACCGCCACGCCTGCCTGACGGGCGGCGCCTCCGGTCGCCGTCTCGGGATACGGAAGATCGATCAGGGTCTGACCCTCGGACAGGTGGAAGAGCACCTCGTCTCGCTCGGCGGTGGCGTGCACGACCAGGTCCGCATCGCTCACGTCCGGGGGCCATTCACCCCGGCGAGAGAACACACGGGCCTCCGGGAGCGCTGCCCGAAAGGCCGCCGCCGACCCGCCGGCGCCGACGATCACAGGCCTCTCGGCGGAGAGCCCGTCGAGGATCGCAGTGTCGGTGGAGTGCGCCTCCACCTGCCCGTCGCGGACGACGAGCACGTTGACCGAGTCCAGCTCGGACTTCGCGGCGCGGGCTGCCGCCGCCTTGTGCGGCGCGGTCACGTTCGCACCGGCGAAGCCGAGCGCAACGAGTCCGCGCACGGCGTCCTCGACCAGGTCGTCCTCGACCAGCAGCGGCAGGTACGCCCAGTCGAGCCCGCGGGCGGCGAACGCGGCGTTCTGCATCGCAGGCGAGAGCGAGTGCTCGACCGGGTTGCCGATCAACCCGACCAGCGTCGTCCGGCCGCTCAGCAATTCGTCAGCCCCTCGCGGGTGTAGGAGTCGAATTCGTCGATGCTGGCGGTGAAGAAGTGGCTCCGGCAGTCGGGCTTGCGGACGAAGTAGAGGTAGTCGACCTTCGCCGGGTGGGCGGCCGCCTGCATCGACGCGAGTCCGGGATTGGCGATCGGAGTCGGCGGGAGGCCTTGGAGCTTCCGGGAGTTGTAGGGCGAGTTGGAGGCGAGGTCACTCTTCGTGATCGCCTGCGTCGCCGGGATCCCGAGGCCGTAACGGAGCGTCGCGTCGATGCCGAGTGGCATGCGGGCGTGGAGCCGGTTGTAGATCACGGCCGCGACCAGGCGCCGCTCCTTCGGGACGACGACTTCCTTCTCGATCATCGAGGCGATGATCAGCACGTCGTAGGGCGTCAGGTTCTTCGAGCGTGCGTATCGCAGGTCGACCGAGCTCCACTTGGCACGGAAGTTCTCCAACTGCTTCTCGACGAGCGCCCGGGCCGGGTCGGTCTCGAACAGGAAGTACGTGTCCGGGAACAGGAAGCCTTCCGGCGACGAGGGCTTGCCGAAACCCGCCGGCAATTGCGCGGTTCGGGCGGCGCGGACGTATCCGGGCGCCGTGATCAGCGGGCCCGCCTTGCCGGCCGCTTGCGCCATCTCGCTCACGGTCAGGCCTTCGGGGAAGGTCACGCGGAACTGTTTCGGCGCGGCGACCGTCGTCGTCGGCTCGGGCGCCGAGTCGTCGTGACTCCGCACGACCGCATATGCGGCCCAGGCGCAGCCGCCGAAGAGTGCGGCGACGACGATCAGCGCGACCACTCTCCGCCGGTAGATCTGCCGAGGCGTAGGGCTTGGCGTCAGCTTCGGGCCCTCGACCACTCGAGGTAGCTCGACAGCAGGTGCGCGGCCGCCCGGGCATCGTCTCCCTCACCCGGCCCTGCGAGCGAGGTTGTGAACCGCTCGTCGAATGTATCCACCTGGATGTCGACGACCCCGCGCAGCCGGTCGACGAAGCGCATCGTCTCCTCCGCCTGGGCACCGTGCTCGCCGCGCAGCGTCAGCGGCAGACCCACGACGATCAGGTCGGCCTCCTCGTCACGGACAAGAGCGCCCAGACGGACCAGCCCGGCGTCGCTCGCCGCCTGCTCCACCGTGCAGAGCGGCCGTGCGAGCGTTCCGGTCGGATCGGAGACGGCCACGCCGGTTCGCGCCGAGCCGTAATCGAGCGCCAGCACCTTCAAGCGAGCGCTTCCGCTACCGCCTTGCGGCCGGCCTCGAGCGCCGCCTTTACGCCGTCGGGGTTCCGCCCACCCGCCTCCGCCAGCGTCGGCCGGCCGCCGCCGCCGCCGCCGATGTGCTTGCCGAGCTCTCGTACGAGCTGCGAGGCGTCGAGGCCCTGCGACACGAGCGACTCGGCGAAGTTGACAACAAGGTAGGCCTGGCCGTCGTCGGTCGAGGCGACGATCGCGCCGTCCGCGCTCTGTTGTTGGCGGAGGCGGTCGGAGAGGTCGCGGAGCGCCCCGCCCTTGACGGCCTTGACCTCGACGAGCAAGACGCTGCCCTCCCGATCCTCGAAGACGATGTCCGCTTCGGCTTGCCGCTGGGGCTTCTTTGCTTCCTTCCGCACCCGCTCCAATTCGCGGCGGAGCTCCTCGGTCTCGTCGGCGCGGGCGCGGAGCAGCGCGAACGCCTCGCCTGCAGTGATCGCCTCGATGCGCCGGGCTCCCGACCCGACCGACCCCTCCGAGAGCACGACGAAAGGGCCGATCTCGGCAGTCGTCCGCACATGCGTGCCGCCGCAAAGCTCGCGCGAGATGCCCTCGACCTCGACCACGCGCACCTCGTCGCCGTACTTCTCGCCGAACAGCATCATCGCGCCGAGGTTCCGCGCCTCGTCGATCGGGACGACGAACGTCCGGACCGGGTGGTTCTCGAAGATCGCCTGGTTGACGCGCTGCTCGACGGCGTCTCGCTCCTCGGGCGTCAGCGCCTGGGGATGCGTGAAGTCGAAGCGGAGCTTGTCCGGCCGGACCGCCGAGCCCGCCTGATGCACGTGTTCGCCGAGCACCGCGCGCAGCGCCTCATGCAGGAGGTGGGTGGCCGTGTGGTTCGCCATCGTCGGGAAGCGGACGTTCCAGGGTACGACCGCCCGCACCCGGTCACCGGCGGCAAACCCCTCACCCTCGAGCAGGAGTACCTGGTCGTCCTCGAGCCGGTAGGCGGCTCGCACCGTCGCGCGCGCGCCGTCGTCTTTCAGGACCTCACCGGCGTCCGTCACCTGGCCGCCGCCCTCCGGGTAGAACGGCGACTCGCGCAGCTTCGCCAGGAACAGCCCCTCGCCGAGCTCCTCCAGCGCGCCGATCTGGGTGAGGACGTCGGTCTTCTCCCACCCGACGAACTCGGTCGTGAATCCGGCCGCCCGGGCAAAGTCGGCCGCCTGTTGCAGCTCTCCCTTGCCGCCGCCTGCACGGGAGATCTCGCGATGGCGATCCATCTCGCGCTCGTACTCGTCCTCGTCGACCGTGATTCCCCGCTCGCGCGCGAGCTCGAACGTCAGCTCGATCGGAAATCCGTAGGTCGCCTGAAGCGTGAATGCATCGGCGCCGGAGACTGCGCCCCCGGCCGCGGCCTCTTCGAAGAGCTTCATGCCGCGGTGAAGCGTTTCCGAGAACCGTTCCTCCTCCGCGGTGAGAACGCGCGTGATCTGGTCGCGGTTGTCCTCCAGCTCGGGGTAGGCGTCGCGCATCTGCGCGATCACGGTGCCGGCGAGGTCGCCGACGAACGGCGCCTCCATGCCGATCCGGAGACCGTGCTGGATCGCGCGGCGGACGATCCGCCGCAGCACGTAGCCGCGCCCCTCGTTGGACGGCGTGATCCCCTCCCCGGCGAGGAAAGCCATGCCACGCCCGTGGTCGGCGAGCACGCGGTGGGCCTTGGTGGCGTCCGGCGAGTCTCCGTATGCCACCCCGGACGTGTCCTCGATCCAGGCCATGATCCGCTGGTAGCCGTCGGTGTCGTAGACGGAGGCAACACCCTGGACGATCCGCGCCGCACGCTCGAGCCCGAGGCCGGTGTCGATGTTCTGCTTCGGGAGCGGCGTCAGCGTCCGGTCAGGATGCAGCTCGTACGCCATGAACACGAGATTCCAGAACTCGAGGAAGCGCTCGCACCGGGAGCACCCGGGAAGGCAGCCTTCGGCGCACGCGACGTCCCGGCCCCAGTCGTAGTAGATCTCGGAATCCGGCCCGCAGGGGCCTGGGCCGCCGACCGACCAGAAGTTCTCCGAGCTCGGCAGCGGGACGATCCGCTCCGGCGGCATGCCGACCGCTTCCCAGAGGTCGATCGCCTCCTGATCTGGGCCGAGCTCGAGTTCCGGGTCGCCGGCATGGACACTGACCCAGATGTGGTCCCAATCGAGCTGTAGACGCTCGCGGATGAACTCGGTGGCGTACTCGATAGCGCCCTGCTTGAAGTACTGGCCGAACGAGAAGTTGCCCATCATCTCGAAGAAGGTCAGGTGGTAGGTGTCGAGCCCGACCTCGTCGATGTCGACGGTGCGGAACACCTTCTGGGCGGTCGTCGTCGTCGGCGCCGGCGGCGGCTCGCGGCCCAGGAAGAAGGGCATCTGCGGCTGCATGCCGGCGCTGGTCAGGAGCGTCGAGTGATCGTCCGCACGCGGGATCAAGGACGCCGACGGACAGCGGAGGTGACCCTTCTCCTCGAAGAACGAGAGGAAGCCCTCCCTCAGCTCGGCGGTCGTCTGCACGCTCTGATTCTAGGGAGGCCCGCCGCGCGCACCCGTGGACGAAGCGGCCACACTCGTGGACGAAGCGGCTCACCTCCGGCACACACGCGGCACTGACACGTACCGGGACACGTGTCTACGATCGCAGCGGGGAGGAGGCCGGGTTCACCGCGCAGAGCCGAAGGGGCCAAGGCCGAAAGCGTCACGGCTGCACAAGCCCTCCGCGGCCGGACGCGGAGGCGGCTCAGGAAGGCTGATCGCGGTCGAGCTCGGCGCCGAGATCGCGCTCCCGGCGCACCGCTTCCTCGCGCCCGGTCTGTACCGCTTCGCGCCAGCCCGCTCCGGCCCGAGCGGACGACGCGGCGTGTCGTGCGCCGCTGAAGAACCCGACGAGCACCTGAACCGGCCTCGTGATCGCGCCGGTGATAGTGCGTACTCCTGTGTCGACGGTCGTGACCGCGTCGACCGCGCTGTCGGTCATCACATCCACCTTGTCCAGCTGCGTATTGACCCGATCGAGCGTGCCCCCGAGCTTCGAGATGACCGGAATCAGCTCGCTCTCGGTCCCCTCGATCAACGACGAGGCTCGACCCAACGTCCCGCCGAGCCTGATCGCCCCGTACGCAATCGCGAGGCCGGCCAGCACGAGGAAGAACGCCAACGCGGCATACGCAACGTCGCCCCAGTCGACCGACGCGATCATCGGACGATCTTAGGCCGAGACGAGCCGGCCCGCACCGACGACGACGTCGTCCTCGTAGAGAACGGCGGTCTGGCCGGGGGCAACCCCGTGGACGGGTTCGTCGAGCTCCAGCGCGAAACCACCTTGGACAGAATCGACCGTCGCAGGCACCGCCGGCGCGCGGTAGCGCACCTTCACCGAAGCCCGATCGACGGGAACGTAGAGGCGGCCGACGACCCGGAGCGACGTTCGCGCGAGCGCGTCACGGGGGCCGACCACGACCGTGTTCGTCGCCGCATCGGTGGACACCGCGAAGAGCGGACGGTCGGCCGAGACCCCGAGCCCACGGCGCTGACCGGGCGTGAACCGCCAGTAGCCGTCGTGCGTGCCGCGGCGGGTCCCGGCCGTATCGACGATCGGCCCGGTCGACGCCGCGAGACCGTGACGCTCGAGGAACGACCGGTAGTCGTCACCGGCCAGAAAACACGCCTCCTGGCTCTCCGCACGCGACGCAACGGCAAGCCCGGCGTCTGCCGCCTCCGCGCGCGTCTCCTCCTTCCGTCCCTCTCCGAGCGGAAACCAGATACGGCCGAGGACCGCCGGGTCGACTTGACCGAGCATGTACGACTGGTCCTTCCCCTCGTCCGTCCCCCGCGCGATCAGTAGACGGCCACGATGCTCGACGATCCGCGCGTAGTGTCCCGTCGCCAGCCGCCCGGCGCCTGCGCGCTGCGCGAACGCCAGAAGCTGCGCGAAGCGAAAGCCGCCGTTGCAGCGCGTGCACGGATTCGGCGTCTCGCCTCGCGCGTATCCGCGCACGAAGGGCTCGACAACAGCCCGACGAAATGCCTCGCGGAGATCGAGTGTGACGTGTGGGATGCCGAGTGCGTGGCACGTTTCACGGGCCGCGATCACCGCCGCCGGCGAGCAGCAGGCGCGCTCCGAGCTCGTTCCCTCTGGATCGATCCACAGGCGGAGCGTCACGCCGATCGCATCCGGTCCGGCCCTGAGCAGTGCGACCGCGGAGTCCACGCCGCCGCTCATCGCCACCGCCACTCGGGTCGGCGAGGACGCGGCGCTGAAGACCGGTCCGATCGCGTTGGCGAGCGCGTCGACGGCCAGCGTCTCTCCGCCCACGGCCGCGGCCTCGAGCAGACTCAGACCGCGGAGGTCCGCATCCAGCCCCTCTGCGTCCGCATCGACGATCCGGTCGCCGTCGAGACGCAGCCGGATGAGCGCCCAGCACCCGTCGCGAGAGGAATCGCCTGCGATCTCGGTCATGCGGTCAGGATCGCACACGCTGCCCAGCTCAGCGGAAAGCGTGCCCCGACCCTGCCGATGTCTCCGCCCCGTAGCGAACCTGGACGAACCAGGTGGGTGCCGTGCGGGCCGGCTCGTCTCCCGACTCGCCGCGCCCGACTCGGGCTCCCTCGCTTTGGCTGTTGGTTCTACATTGGTATGCGGAGCCACGAACAGGGTCGGGCACCCGCCCACTGTACTAGCCGCGAGCGCCGCCAAGCGAAGCCCGCCGACGCCGGGCGAAAGCCGGGCGGTCTATCCGCCCCACCCCCCTAGCCCGCCCGGGCGAAGCTCCACCTGATCGTCTGCACACCGGTTAGCCCGAGCAGTTCTGCGAGCGCGGGCGTCACTTCGAAGTCGAACCGCGGCGAGAACGGACCGCGATCGACGACGGTCGTCAGCACCGTCTTACCGTGGTAGGTCACGAAGACCTTCGCCCCGCAGGGCAACACTTGATGGTCAACCCCGAGTGTCTTCGGGGTGAGCAGGGTGCTGCAGCCAGACACGTGCTCGGCGAGTGGCCGCTGGCGGATGCCTGCGAGCGCGGGATACCAGCCGCTCACGCTCGAGACGGCCGGCTTCGGTAGCGCCGACCGCGGCTGGGTGACCTTGTCGTCACGTGAGGCAACGGCGAGTCCCACCACAGCGGCGAGCACTGCGGCGCCGAGTACGGCCAGCTGGCGCTGAGCGAGAACGGCAGACAGCGCCGTCAATCCCCTTGCTGCACCGTTGAGCGTTCCTCCGGCGTGGCGCTGAGCACGCGCGTGTACTCCTCGACCTCTTCGGAGGGAGCGTCACCTGCACCGGGGCGAAGCGGGTAGTCGTCGTCCTCGACCTCCGGCTCGGCGGCTACTTCGGGAGCCACCTCCGGCTCTTCGTCGTCGACGTCCTCGCCGGGCGGCGGTGCGTGAGCCGCGGCCGGGCGGGACTGCGAGCGCCAGACCGCAAGCTCGATTAGCGACACGAGGATCCACCCGCCCGCGAGCAGTGCGACGATCGCGGCCGGCCGCAGGTCGGCATACCCCGAGCCGACCCCGAGCAGGATCAGGAACCCAGCCTCGATCGCGAATCTCGGCGCGAAAGCGCCCGGCATGCACGGAGTCTAGACAGCCTCGCCGAGTCGGCCGGAGGCCCAGGCGCAGCTGACCCTAGGATTCCTGCTCGTCGGGAACGGCCTCGATGCCGAGCTCGCGCAGCACGTCGGCCGGCATCGGCGTCGGCGCCCCGGTGAGCGGGTCGGAGCCACTCGACACCTTCGGGAAGGCGACGATCTGCCGAATGTCCGGCTCCCCCGCCATCAGCGCGACGAAGCGCTCCAGCCCCATCGCGAAGCCGCCGTGCGGGGGTGCCCCCATCTCGAGTGCCTCGAGCAGGAAGCCGTACTTGCTGCGCACCTCCTCGTCACTCAGACCCATAACGCGGAAGACCGCCGCCTGGACTTCCGAGCGGTGGATCCGGATCGAGCCGGAGCCCAGCTCCCACCCGTTCCAGATCAGGTCGTAGTGCTGGCTCCTCGCCGCGCCGGGGTCGCCCTCGAAGTCCTCATCACCGGGGATCGGCGCAGTGAACGGATGGTGCAGGAACGTCCACTGGCCCGTGTTCTCGTCACGCTCGAACAGCGGGAAGTCGATCACCCAATGGAAGACGTCGCTGTCCTGGGCGAGTTCGAGCTCGCGGGCGACGTGGAGTCGCAGCCCGCCGAGCACGCGAGCGACCATCGGGGGCTCGCCTGCTGCGAACAGCAGGGTGGAGCCGGGCGGCGCCGCAAACGCGGCGAGCTCACGTTCGGAGAGGAACTTCGCGATCGGCGAGCGCACCTCGCCGTCTGCGCCGTGGACGATGTACGCGAGGCCCTTTGCACCCCACTCTTTCGCCACCTCCTCGAGGCGGGCGAGCTCGGCCCGCGAGTACTCGTTCGGAACGACGATGAACCGCACCGCCTCGGCCCCGGCGAATACGCCGAACTCGGAATCCCGCGTCACCTCGGTCGCGTCCTGGATCTCGAGCCCGAAGCGGAGGTCCGGCTTGTCGGTGCCGTAACGGGCGATCGCGTCGCCGTAACTCATTCGCGGAAACGGCCTCGGCGGCGGCTCCCGCTCCAGGGCTGCGAACGCGTCGACGACCACTGCCTCCAGCACGTCGAGCACCTCCTCGCGCTCGACGAACGCCATCTCCAGGTCGAGCTGCCGGAACTCGAACTGGCGGTCGGCGCGGAGATCCTCGTCCCGCCAGCAGGTGGCGATCTGGTAGTAGCGGTCAATCCCGCCGATCATGCACAGCTGCTTGAACAGCTGAGGGCTCTGCGCCATTGCGAAGAAGCGCCCCGGCTGGAGACGAACCGGGACGAGGAAGTCACGTGCGCCCTCGGGCGTGCCGCGGGTCATCCCGGGCGTCCAGACGTCGATGAACCCGCGGTCGTCCATCGTCTTCCGGATCGACTGCACGACCGTGTGCGAGAGGCGGAGGTTGCGCTGCATCTGCTCGCGACGCAGGTCCAACCACCGGTAGCGAAGTCGCAGGGTCTCGTCCACATGCTCCTCGTCGAGCTGGAACGGCAGCGGCGTCGAGCGCGAGAGGATCTCGAAGCGATCGACCTGGAGCTCGACCGCGCCAGTCGGGAGGTTCGGATTGACCGCCTCCGGGGCGCGCGCCACCAGCTCGCCCTCGGCCTGCACGACGAACTCGTTCCGGAGCTCGTGCGCGACTGCGTGCGCGTCCGGCGTGCGGTCGGGGTTGATGACGAGCTGGCAGACGCCGGTGTGGTCGCGGAGATCGACGAAGACGAGACCGCCGTGATCGCGACGGGTTGCGACCCACCCGGCCAAGGTCAGGCGGCGGCCGACGAGGTCAGGGCCGACCTCGCCGCAGCGGAGGTCGCGCCAGCTCACGCCGTCACCGCCGCGAGGTCGGTGTCCGCCTCCACGACGACCACCTTCTTTGCACCGAGCCGTCGGCCCTGCGTGTGCTGGCCTTTCACCGACCGGCCCGCGAAGTCTGCGTCGGCCCGCACGCCGGCAGCCCGCAGCTCCATCAGCTTCGCCAGGACCGCGGCTCGGTCGGCGCCGTCGGCGCAGACGAAGAAGACATCGATGCCCTCGTCAACTGGCGTCGGCGTCCCGGCCTGCTCGAGGGCGAGTAGCAGCCGCTCGATCCCGGCCCCGAACCCGACGCCGGGTGTCGGCGGCCCGCCGAGCGCCTCGGCCAGTCTGTCGTAGCGCCCGCCGCCCGAGAGGGTCGACTGCGAGCCGCCCTCGGGCCCGATGAACTCCCACGTCGTCCGCGTGTAGTAGTCCAATCCGCGTACGAGCGTCGGGACGAGCTCGTAGCGAACGCCGAAGGCGTCGAGGTAGCGCCGCACCTCGGCGAAGTGCGCCAGGCAGGCGTCGCATAGCGAGTCTCCAATCGTCGGAGCCTGCCGCAGCACGTCCTGAACCGCAGGCGGCTTGGCGGCGATGTTGTCAAGGACGCGGAGCGGGTTCCGGGTCGCCTGCTCACGCGTCGCCGCATCCAGCTCGGCCTCGTGCTCGGACAGCCACGGCACGAGGCGCTCTAGATACGCGGGCCGGCAGGTGGCGTCGCCGATCGAGTTCAGCTCGAGGTGGTAGTCGGTGATCGCAAGCGCTCCGAGCAGCGCGTCGTAAAGGTGGATCACTTCCGCGTCGCAAGCCGGGTCGTCGGATCCGATCGACTCGGCGTCGAGCTGCCAATGCTCCCGAAAGCGGCCCTTCTGGGGTCGCCCGTACCGATAGATCGTCTCGATCGTGTAGAGCTTCTGCGGCTGTGGTTCGCGGTGGAGGCCGTGCTCGAGATACGCCCGAACGATGGGGGCCGTCGCCTCGGCGCGCAACGTCAGCGAGCGGTCGCCCCGGTCGGTGAACGTGTACATCTCCTTCGAGACCACGTCGGAGCCCTCGCCCGACGTGCGCGCGAACAGCTCGGTGTCCTCGAACACCGGGGTGTCGATCCGGCGGTAGCCGTACAGCGCGCACAGCCGTTCGAACTCCCGCTTCACGAACTGCCAGGCGGGCTGTTCGGACGGGAGGATGTCGTGCGTGCCTCTGGGCGCCTCGAAGCTAGGCACGGAGTTCGGTGAGGAACGGGTTGCGCGCGAGCTCGGCGCCAAGCGTCGTCGGCGGGCCGTGGCCGGAGTAGACGACTGTCTCCGGCGGGAACCGATCCACCAACGCGCGAATCGACTCGAGGAGCGTCTCCCAGCTGGCCATCGGCAGGTCGGTGCGTCCCACGGAACCGGCAAAGAGGACGTCACCGGAGAAGAGGCAGAGGTCGGCGTAGAAGGCGATGTGACCGGGCGAGTGCCCCGGAACCTGCACCGTCTGGAACGAGATGCCGGCGAGGTCGACCGTCTGCTCGCCCGAGAGCTGAACTTCGGCCTCCCACGGCCGGATCCGCTGGCCCGGGTAGTAGTCGTCCGGTTGGGCGAGCACCTCCGCCTCCACCTCCGAGATGTAGACCGGGGCTCCGGTTGCCTCTGCCAGGTCTGCGACTGCCCCGATGTGGTCGTAGTGGGTGTGCGTGACGAGGATCCCCGACACGCCGACGCCCATTCGAGCGAGCTCGAGGCGCAATGTCGCCGCGTCCTCGCCGGGGTCGATCACGACCGCATCGGTCGCGCCTCGCTCGGTGCGAACGACGTAGCAGTTCGTCCCGATCGGGCCGAGCTCGTAGCGGTCGACGACCAGGCTCATCGTGCGGCTGAGTGTAACGAGGGGTCTACGGGCGCTTGGAGCGCTTGTCCTTTTGTGGCAACGCGCCCTGCTGCTTCAGCCAGCGGTTCCGCACCATGCGGTCGGTCAAGTACATCATCGGGATGAAGAGCGCCCCGTAGAGGATCCCGATCAGAACGCGGCTCGCCAGCGGACCGCTGCGCAGCACCAGCACGACCAGCACGAAGATGCCGACCTGCCACGGGATCGCCCGCCGCGCGGCGCGCGACCACGTCGGCTCCGGCGGCTCGCGCATCGTCCTCCCGCGTGCGCCTTTCTGGTTCTGCTTCGCCTTCGCCGGCGCCTTTGCGTCCTTCGTCGGCTTCGCGTCGTCGGACTCGGGCTCGTCGACCTCGACCTCCTGGCCCTCTTGGTCGACGTAGACGTACTCGTACTCGTGGCGCCGGTCCTTCTCGCGCCGGCGCTTCTGCTTGCGCGTTGGCATCGCCGGGCTAGCGTAGCTCCGCGGGACGCCCGGCGAGCACGACTGTCGCGACGTGATCGTGGCCGAGGTGGTACGCGAGGTAGCGCCAGTCCGGGGTGTCGAGGAGAACAAAGTCGGCGTCGTACCCGGGTGCGATCCGGCCCTTGCGGTCGGCGAGGCCGAGAACGTGGGCGGCGTTGACGGTGCAGGCGGCGAGCGCCTCCGCGGGCGAGAGCTTCAGCTGCGTTGCCGCCAGTGAGCACACGAGCGGCAGGCTCTCGCAGAATGCGCTCCCGGGGTTGAAATCGGTGGCGAGGGCGACTGCCGCGCCAGCGTCTACGAGCGCGCGCGCTCGGGGCATCGGCCGGTCGAGGAACAGAGCGCTCGCCGGTAGGAGTACCGCGGAGACGTCGCTCCCGGCCAGTGCGCGGACGCCGTCGTCCCCGGTCGCCTCCAGGTGGTCGATCGAGGCGGCTCCGAGCTCGATCCCCAGCGGTATCGCGCCCTGCTCGGTGAACTGGTCGCCGTGCAGACGAAGGGCGAGCCCGGCGTCGCGGCAGGCGGTGAGGTACCGGCGGGCCTGGGTGGCGTCGAACGCGCCGTTCTCGACGAAGACGTCGGCCGCCGTAGCGAGCTTCGCCGCCTCGGGCAGGACCTCGGCGAGAGCAAAGTCGAGATAGGCGTCACCATTCGGGAACTCGGGCGGGACGGCGTGGGCGCCGAGCCATGTCGCGACGCCGCCGGCGGCACCGATCGCCCGGAGCTGCGCCAGCTCGGTCTCCCGGTCGAGGCCGTAGCCCGACTTCGCCTCGAACGTTGTCGTTCCCGAGCGGAGCATCCAGTCACGGTGGCGGCTCGTGACGGAGGTCAGCTCCGACTGGGACGCGGTGCGGGTCGCGCGGACGGTCGAGAGGATGCCTCCGCCTGCGGCATGCAGCTCCTCGTACGTCGCGCCGCCTGCCCGTAGCGCGAACTCCTCGACCCGGTCACCGCCGAAGCAGGCGTGCGTGTGACAGTCGACGAGACCCGGGACAGCTGCGCGGCCAGAGCCGTCGAGCTCCTCCAGCTCGCCGTCGAGCGACTGCAGATCGCGCATCCTGCCGAACGCGGCCACTCGGCCGTCCTCGCACAGAACGTAGGCGTCGTCGATCACCTCGACCTCGTCGAGCACGTCGCCGCGGAGCGGCGCAGCGCTTCCAGCCGGCGACACGAGCTGGGCGAGATCGCGGACGAGGAGCCGGCTCACCGGCGCAGGCGGTGGCCGCCGCCGCCGCGCGGCGCTTCGCTCACGACGCCTCGAGGCCCGGCAAGTCGAGCCCGTGCTCGCGTGCGTGCTCGATCGCCTCGGCGTAGCCCGCGTCGGCGTGGCGCATCACGCCCGTGCCCGGATCGGTAGTCAGTACCCGCTCGAGCCGTTCGGCGGCGTCCGCGGATCCGTCAGCGACCACGACCATGCCCGCGTGGATCGAGTTGCCGATCCCCACCCCGCCGCCGTGGTGGACGCTCACCCACGTCGCGCCGGCGGCCACGTTGAGGAGCGCGTTGAGGATCGGCCAGTCGGCGATGGCGTCGGAGCCGTCGACCATCGCTTCCGTTTCCCGATACGGGGACGCGACGGAGCCCGCGTCGAGGTGATCCCGCCCGATGACCACGGGCGCCTTCACCGCTCCGCTGCGCACGAGCTCGTTGATCGTGAGACCCGCCCGTGCGCGGTCGCCGTAGCCAAGCCAGCAGATCCGTGCGGGTAGCCCCTGGAATGCAACCCGTTCGGGTGCCAGCTCGAGCCAGCGTTGGAGAACGCCGTCGTCCGGGAACAGCTCGACCAGCGCCGCGTCGATCGCCGCGATGTCGGCCGGATCGCCCGAGAGGGCGGCCCACCGGAAGGGACCGACGCCGCGGCAGAAGAGCGGCCGGATATAGGCCGGGACGAAGCCCGGGTATGTGAACGCATCCTCGACGCCCGCCTCTAAGGCCTCACCTCGCAGGTTGTTGCCATAATCGAAAACGTAGCTGCCGGCCTGGACGAAATCGAGCATCCCCTGGACATGTGTTGCGATGCTGGCACGGGCTTGTTGCAGATACGTCACAGGATCCGCCGCTCGCAGCTCGGCGGCGGCGGCGACGTCGAGCCCGACCGGGACATCTCCGTTCAGCGGATCGTGGGCGGCGGTCTGGTCGGTGACCAGGTCGAACGCCTCCCCACGGCGCGCCAGCTCGGGCACGATCTCCGCGGCGTTCCCGAGCAGACCGATCGACAGCCCACGGCCGTCCCGCTGTGCCGACCGGACTCGGGCAAGCGCGTCGTCGAGCGACTCGGTCGCCTCGTCCAGGTATCGCGTCTCGAGCCGCCGCTCGATTCGGGACGGATCGACCTCGATGCAGAGGACGGCGGCGTTGAGCAGCGAGCCCGCGAGCGGCTGCGCGCCGCCCATCCCACCGAGCCCTGCGGTCAGGACCGAGCGGCCGGCGAGGTCGGCGGCGCCGAAATGCGTCTCGGCCGCCGACGCGAAGGTCTGATATGTCCCCTGGAGGATTCCCTGGGTGCCGATGTAGATCCAGCTCCCGGCGGTCATCTGCCCGAACATCGTCAAGCCCAGGGCCTCCAGGCGTCGGAACTCGTCCCAGGTCGCCCAGCGCGGCACGAGCAGCGCGTTGGCGATCAGGACGCGCGGTGCCCCGGTGTGCGTGCGGAAGACGCCGACGGGCTTGCCGCTCTGGATCAGCAGCGTCTCGTCGTCACCGAGGCGGAGCAACGTTCGCACGATTGCCCGCAATGCCTCATGGCTTCTCGCCGCGCGGCCGGTCCCGCCGTACACGACGAGCGCCTCGGGGTGCTCGGCGACCTCCCGGTCGAGGTTGTTGAGCAGCATGCGGAGCGGCGCCTCGGTCGCCCACGACCGCGCGTTCAGCTCCGTGCCGCGCGGAGCACGAATGCTGGAAAGATCGCCGCACAGCGCGTCGACGGCGGCGTCGATCGTCCGCGTCGCACTCACGGCTTCTCCTGCTCCTCGAGCTCGAGCTCGCGCTCCCGCTTGTGCCACCGCCACCAGCTGTAGCCGGTCGCGATCACGAACAGGGTCGGCGCGACGATCAGCGCCGCGCGCATGTTCCCACCGGTGAGCGCGGTCACGCCGATCACGATCCCGGCGAGGACCGCGTAGAGGATCGCGCTGTCCCGGTAGGGATGTGCCGGTGCCGCCCGGGGCGAGCCGTCCCAGCGCAGGCGCTTCTTCTTCTTCGTCGTCTCGGTCACCGGAGCGGTCCGACCTCGTCCTCGATCGCTGCGACCAGCGACCCGTCACGAATCGCGGCGGCAACCGTGTCGATCTCGCCGCCGAGCGGGCGGTCGTCGGTCAGACGCGGAGACAGCGACCGGACGAACTTGTGCGCGGCGGCGGCGCCGCGGCCGGGCTCGAGCGGCGCCAGGAACTCCACCCCCTGCGCCCCGGCCAGCAGCTCGATCGCGAGCGCCCACTCGGCGTTGGCGAGAACCTGCCACGCCTTCAGTCCGGCCGCGTTGCCCATCGAGACGTGATCCTCTTGGCCGGCGCTCGTCGGGACGGAGTCGACACTCGCCGGATGGGCGAGCACCTTGTTCTCGCTGACGAGCGACGCGGCCACGTACTGAGGGATCATGAAACCGGAGTTGAGCCCGCCCTCGACGGTCAGGAACGGCGGCAGTCCGCCTGACAGGCTGGGGTTCACGAGCCGCTCGACGCGTCGCTCGGAGATGCTGGCGAGCTCGGCGATGCCCATCGCGAGCGCGTCGAGCGCGAAGGCGAGCGGCTGGCCGTGGAAGTTCCCGTTGGAGACGAGCAGGTCGTCCTCGACGAGAACGAGCGGGTTGTCGGTGGCGGCGTTGAGCTCGATCGAGACCGTGTAGTCGACGTAGTCGAGCAGGTCACGGGCGGCTCCGTGCACTTGCGGCGCGCAGCGGAGGGAATAGGCGTCCTGCACCTTGTCGCACCACCGGTGGGCCTCGTTGATCGCCGAGGCTTCGAGCAGCGTCAGCACGTTCGCGGCGGCGTCCTGCTGGCCGCGAAGCGGGCGAAGGGCGTGTACCTGCGGCAGGAAGCTCGTGCGCGAGCCCTGCAGCGCCTCGAGAGAAAGCGCGCAGGCCGCGTCGGCCGCCTTCGCGAGGCGCCGTCCACGCACGAGCCCCAACGCGCCGAACGCCGCCATGAACTGCGTGCCGTTGACGAGCGAGAGCCCCTCCTTCGCCAGGAGGCTCTCGGGCTCCAGGCCCGCCCGTTCGAGCGCCTCGCGCCCGGGAAGCCGGTCGCCGTCGAACCATGCCTCCCCCTCTCCGACCAGCGGGAGCGCGAGGTGGGCCAGCGGCGCGAGGTCGCCGCTCGCGCCGACCGAGCCGCGGCTCGGCACGACCGGGAGCACACCGCGATCGAGGCAGCCGAGGAGGAGGTCGACCAGCTCCGGCCGTGCACCCGAACGTCCCTTCGCGAGCGTGTTCGCCCGTAGGAGCATCGCTGCGCGGACGACCTCCTCGGGGTACGGCTCGCCGACACCGCATGCGTGGCTGCGCAGCAGGCGCAGTTGAAGCTCCTCGGTCAGTTCCTCCGGGATCGTTTGGGATACGAAGCGGCCGAAGCCGGTGTTTACGCCGTAGGTGTGCTCCTGGCGCCCGTGTGCGGCCCGATCGACGACCGCACGCGCCTCGACCATGCGCTCCCGCGCCGGGTCCGACAGGCCCGTCGGGGCACCCTCGACCGCCACCGACCAGACGTCCTCGACGGACAGATCCTCGCCCGTCAGGCCGATCGCCGTTCCGGGGGTCACGGGGCGAGTGTAGTCGTGGCGAGCGGCGTGATGGCCCCCGCCGCCGGCCTCACACGTCCAGCAGACGTAGCTCGAGGACGCGTGAGGCCTCGAAGCCGTCGATCCGCAGCGCCGCACCGGCCGCCTCCGCCGCCGCGCCGGCCGGCATCAGGCCGACGAGCTCCGAGCCGGCAATCTCCACCCCCCGCGCCCTCGCCTCCTCTTCGATGCGCGCGACGATGTCGTGCAGCGCGGCCGCCTCCCAGTCCTCGACGTTCATGCTCACCTGAACGAGCCCGGCTCGCGGGAGGTCGAGCCCGAGCGCACGCACCCCGGGAAAGCCGCCGTCGCGTTCGCGGACGACCGACGCGATCGCTCGGGCGACCCCAACGTCGTCGCTCCGCAGGTTGACGTTGAAGGCGACCAGCGGGCGGCGGGCGCCGACGAGCACCGCGCCGAGGCCCGGATCGACGCGCGGCGGCCCGAAGTCGGGCGTCAGCTCTCCGGAGTCGATGCGGGCCTGAAGACCCTCCGGGCCACCGCGGCGGAAGAAGGCCGGCCCTCGTTCCGGACCGCCGTAGAGGAAGACCGGCAGGCCGAGCCTGCCCAGCCGCTCGCCGAGCGCCAGCGAGGCAGCACGCGCCCGCTCCATGTCCTCCGGACTGATCGGCACGAGCGGCATGACGTCCGCCGCACCGATGCGGGGGTGCGCGCCCTCGTGTCGGCGCAGGTCGATCCGCTCGCGCGCGCACTCCACGCCGGCCACGAGACCGTCCACCAGCTCGTCCTCGGACCCGACGAGCGTGTACACGGAGCGGTTGTGGTCGGTGTCCGAGTGGATGTCGAGCAACCGGGCACCGCCGCCCGTAAGCGCGCGGCCGAGAGCATCGATCGTGCTGCGCTCGCGCCCCTCGGAGAAGTTCGGCACCGACTCGAGCGGCAACACGTTCCGTACTCTAGGAGGCGGGGTGAAGGCCTACTACCACGCACGTGCTCAGGAGTACGACGACTGGTGGCTCGGCCGCGGCTTGTACCGGCATCGACGACGGCCGGGGTGGGATGAGGAGCGCGCCGAGCTGCTCGAGCGCTGGATCGCCGACCTGCCACCAGGACGGACGCTGGACGTCGCCTGCGGCACCGGATTCCTGACGCAGCACCTCCGCGGTGAGGTCGTCGGGCTCGACCAGAGCGACGCGATGATCGAGGTCGCCCGCGAACGCCTCCCCGACCTGACGTTCGTGCAGGGCGACGCGCTCGAGCTGCCTTTCGCCGACGCATCGTTCGACCGCGTGTTCACCAGCTACTTCTACTGCCACCTGGAAGAGGACGAACGCGCTCAGTTCGTCGCGGAGGCGAGACGCGTCGCCTCCGAGCTCGTCGTCGTCGGGAGCCGGCTCCAGCCCGGCGAGCAGGCGGAGCGCTGGGACGAGCGGGTGCTGAACGACGGCACGCGTTGGCAGGTGTTCAAACGCGTCTTCCTCCCCGATGCGCTCGCCCGAGAGCTGGGCGGGCGCGTTCTCCACGAGAGCCGCTACTTCGTGATGGTCGCCGCGCCTTGACGCGGCGCCGCTCGTCGTATCGTTCGCTTACCTCGCTCCAGCGCGACAACCGCGGGTGTCGAGCCTG
>JBKPPY010000036.1:0-9609 GCA_046733845.1 Actinomycetota bacterium
CCGCCGTGCTGCTCGATTGGTCGGCCGCCGTGACCGTGTAGGTCCCGGTCGCCGTCCCCTTGAGGCTCGAGAACGTCGCCACACCGGACGACAACCCGGCACCCGTGCCGGTGAACGATCCCGTCGGTGAAGGCGCAAGCCCCACCGTGCCGCTCGCCGAGGAGATCGGCGCGTTCGCGCCGGTGTACGGCGCCACTGCGTCGGGCGGAACGACGGCCACCTTGACCGGGGTCCCGCTCGGGTCGAGGTCGACCGACGTGATCGTCGCACCGCTGGCGGCATCCTGCGGCTGCAACAAGAAGACGAGCTTGGAGCCGACCTTGAACTGGCTGCTCGGGTCGGAGCTAGCGAACCCGGTCCCCGAGGCGATCAGCGTGTAGGTGCCTGCGGCGCTGCTCTTGAGCGACGGGAAGGTGACCGCGCCGCTGGCGAGGGAGCCCGTGGTGCCTGAGAACGATCCAGCGTTCGACGAAGCGGTAAGCGTGACCGAACCCGTCGCGGTCGCGACAAGCTGGTCAGCCCCGTCGTGAACCTCGACCTTGACCGCGTCTCCGGCCGGGTTGTAGCGAGCGCTCGTGATCGTCTTCCCGATCTGCGCGTCCGTCGGTTGCCTGCCGGTGACGAAGACGAGCTTGCACGCGCCCGAGACGTTGGTCATAAGCCTGCTCGGCGAGACGAGCGTGAAGTCGTTGCCGGGCGGTCCGTTGAAGTTGTTCGACTGTTTCGCGGTAATCGCCCACGTCGTGTCCGCCGGAGGCTGGCACGGCACCTTGACGTTGATGGTGAATGTCTGCGTGGTTCCCGCCGGGATGTTCAGGTTGCGAAGCGCGAGCACCGCGCCCGACGTCGAGCTCCCACTGGGGAAGGGCACCGAACTGTTGACGGTGAAACCGGCCGGTGCCGTGACATTCGCCGACTGGATCGACTGCGTGCCGGCCTGGTTGGCGATGGTGAGGTCGACACTCGTCGTCGACCCGCCCGCGAGCGTCGGAGGCGTGGCCGGCGCGCTGCACGGGCCGCTGGCGCAGATATTGGCCGTGAAAGGCTTGCTAGGCGAGCCGGACGAAGCCGAACCGGCCAGCACAAGTGCAGCGAGCGCTGCCACCGCCAGCCAGACGAGGACAGGCATTTTCCGAAAAACCGCGCGTTGATTCACACTCCCCTCCCGGGTCACCGGCCCCCACGGCCGCAGAACGACCAACTTTGGCCCAGAAGCGGGACGGCGTCAAGTGGGACCCGTGACTTGACACCCATCTATCGTAAGTTAATACTTACCGTAAGTCGTGGCTTACGCACAGGCTATGGACGCGCTGGGTGACGCAACCCGGCGCGAGATCATGGAGCGACTGCGGACGGGACCTCTCGCAGTGGGCGAGATCGCCGCCGAGCTCCCGATCTCGCGCCCGGCGGTCTCGCAACACCTGCGTGTCCTGAAGGAGGCGGGGCTGGTGACCGAGCGGAAGGACGGGACGCGCAGGATCTACGGCGTCGAGCCGAAGGCCATCGGTGACCTGCGCGCCTATTTCGACAGCTTCTGGGAGCAGGCCCTCGCCGGCTTCAAGGCGGCGGCCGAAAGCGAGAGGAGGACCACGTGAGCAACACACAAACCGCAATCGCGCCCGTGCACAAGACGCTGGTGGTGAAGTGCAGCCCCGAGCGCGCCTTCGAGGTGTTCACGCGCGAGATCGGCACCTGGTGGCCCGTGAACACGCACTCGATCGACGACAGCGAGACGATCACCGACGTGATCTTCGAGGAGCACGTTGGCGGCCGGATCTTCCAGCGGCACTCCGACGGGGCCGAGCACGAATGGGGCCGCGTGCTCGCGTGGGACCCGCCCGTCCGGTTCGCGATGAGCTGGTTCCCGAGCGGCGGATCCGAGAAGCCGACCGAGGTCGAGGTGCGCTTCGTCGCCGAGGGCGGCGGCGCCCGCGTCGACCTCGAGCATCGCGGCTGGGAGATCCTCGCCACCGAGGCGCAGGAGACGCGCAGCAGCTACGACAGCGGGTGGGGCGTGGTGCTGGCGCATTACACTCGCCTCCTGAACGGCTGATGGGATACAGCGTCGTCAACGTCGAGGACATCGAAGGCGCCGGTCCGGGCGGCGCCGTCCGCTTCGTGCGACGCGAGCTGGGCCTCGAGGCGTTCGGGATCAACTGGTTCGAGCTGCCGCCGGGAGCGCCCGGCCACGAGCACAACGAAAACGGGACCGGCCAGGAGGAGATCAACCTCGTCGTCGCCGGGTCGGGCGTGTGGCGTGTGGATGGCGAGGAGGTACCGGCCACGGTCGGTACCTTCCTCCGCTTCGATCCGGATACGACGCGGCAGCCGGTCGCCGGTCCCGACGGAATGACGTTCATCGGTGTCGGCGCGCGCCGCGGCAGCTACGAGCCCCACGGGCCGTTCTGACAGTCAGGCCGGCAGCATCAGCCGATAGCCCACCCCCCACTCGTTGATCACGTACGGCGTGGCGGTCAGCGTGCCGATCCGCCGCCGCACGCGCGAGGCATGGGAATCGAGCGTCCTGGTTCGGCCCATGGCGCGGAAGCCCCAGACCTCCCGCAACAACTCGTCCTTCGTGTACACCCGCGTGGGCGACTCGGCGAGCTTCACCAGCAGCTCGAACTCCTTCGCCGGGAGTGCCAGGCGCCGCCCGCCGACGCGCACGCACCGCGTGGGCCGGTCGATCGTGATCTCCCCTGCCTCGAGCGCATCGCGGGGTCGCGGAGCCGCCCGACGCAGCACCGCCCGGATCCGGGCCCGAAGCTCCTCGTAGGCAAACGGCCTCGCGACGTAGTCGTCGGCGCCTCGCTCGAGCGCGCGGGCACGGTCGATGGCGTCCGCCGCTTCGCGGCCCAGCAGAATCACCGGGACGTCGCGGTTCCACGACCGTCCCGGCTCGCCGTCGCGCAGCCGCGCGCAGAGCTCGAGCTCGGCGACCAGGACGAGATCTGGCCGAACGCGCTCGGCCAGGTCGAAGACCTCGCCGGGGTGGCTGGCGCCCAGGACCTCGAAGCCGTCGTCGGCGAGCTGCCGTTCCAGGAAGCCGCGGGTCTCGGTCTCCGGTTCGGCGACGATCAACGCGGCTGACATTCGCCCGACGGTACCGCCCGCCGATCCGCTCGGCTAGTTGTCCATTCGCGCGAAAGTGCGCCTGGCTGTCTACAGCTGTGCGAACGGGACAGACGGTCCCGGCCAGGCCGGCGGGGAGGGCTCGAGCCGCTCCAGGCCACCCCAGTCGGCCCGGCCGGGAGCGAACACCTCGACCACGACCGCGCCGTCGGGACCGACCCGGACCGCGTGCGGCACGTTCGAGGGCACGCACCAGGTGGCGCCGACCGACAGGTCGCGCTCGTCGTCGCCGATGCGGAAGGAGAGCGATCCTGACACGAGCACACCCGTCTGCTCGTTGTCGTGCGCGTGCTCCGGGACGACCGTGTTCGGGGCGAGCTCGATCACGGTGAAGGTGGTCCGCTCGCCCTCCACCGCTCGGGCCACGACCCCGTCCCACACGGCGTGCGGAGCGATCGCGGCGAGATCACCGAATTCAGGCATACCCGTAAGCCTAGACTTGCCTGCTCGTGGACGTGGGCGCCTACCTCGAGCGGATCGGCCTCGCTCGGCCCTCAGCCGCCACGCTGGACGGTCTCGCCGAGCTGAGCCTCGCCCATTTGTACGCCGTCCCGTTCGAGAATCTGGACATCGCCGCCGGGCGGCCGCTGTCACTCGACCCGGACGCCCTCTACGACAAGATCGTCGTCCGTCGGCGCGGCGGATTCTGCTACGAGCTCAACGGGCTCTTCGCCCAGCTGCTGCGAGAGCTCGGGTTCGAGGTCACCCTCCTCGCCGGGCAGACGATCGACCCGGCCGACGGCACGCCCGGTCCGGAGCGCGCCCACCTTGTCCTCCGGGTCGACCTCGACCGGCCGTGGCTCGTCGACGTGGGCTGGGGAGAGGCCTACCGGGGCCCCCTCGCTCTCCGGGACGGAGCCGAGCACGTCGACCCGGGGATCGGCTCGTACCGCCTCGCCGAGCGCGACGGCCGGTGGGAGCTCGTCGAGCTGCTCGAGCCGGACGGGACGGCCCGCGACGTTCACGTCCGCATCGACCCGGCCGCCGAGTGGCGCGTCGCCTACCGGTTCGACCTCCATCCGTACGAGCTCGGCGACTTCGACGCGACCTGCCGCTGGCAGTAGGCCGAGTCGCCGTTCTTCACCCGACATCGCTTCTGCTCGGTCGCGACGCCGACCGGCCGGCGAACGCTGATGGACGATCGGCTGATCCTGCGTGACGGGACGTCGCGTACCGAGCGTCCCGTGGCCGCGGACGAGGTCCCGGAGCTGCTCGAGCAGCTGTTCGGCGTGGTCGGCGTCGAGTCCTAGAGCCGACCGGAGCGCAGGACGCCGATCAGCAGCCAGACTCCGAGCACGGTCGACAGCGCGAATCCGATCAGGGAGATCACGTGCAGGCCGAGGACGTGCGGGCCGCCGGTGGCGAAGATGCCGATGAGGCTCGAACCGATCAGGCCGCCGGCGACAACGAGTGCGATCACGAGGCGGTTGAACGCGACGTCGAGCTTGTGCATGAACTCGTCGAGCCCTTTGTGGACGAAGCCGACCTCGATCTGCCCGTCACGGAGCGACTCGAGGATGTCGTGCACCTGGTACGGCGTCTCGCGGACGATCCCGGCGATCGCGCGCATCTCTTTTCGCGCCCTGAAGGCGACGCGCCGCGGTGTGTACCGGTTGAGCATCAGGTCGCGTGCGTACGGCTTCGCGATCTCGAACACGTTGAAGTCGGGGTACAGCTCGACGCCGACCGAGCCGACGGTCGCGATCGCCTTGTCGAGCAGGACAAAACGTGTCGGCAGGCGCAGGTTCTGCGAGTAGATCAACGCGAACGCCTCCCGGATCACCTGGAGCGGGTCGATCTCGGACAGACGCGCGCCGTAGTACTTGTAGTAGAGCTCGCGGATCTCCCGCGTCAGCTCGGCCTCGCGGGCCCGCTCGTAGCGGACGCCCAGGTCGCCGAGCCGCCTGGCAAGCGCGTCAACGTTCTCCTCTGCCGCGTCGATGAAGAGCGCGGTCAGCTTCGACATGTCGTCGTCGGACAGCTTCCCCGCCAGGCCGAAGTCGACAAGGCCGATCTGTTCGCCGCCGAGCACGAGGATGTTCGCCGGATGCGGATCGCCGTGGAAGAAGCCGTGCTTGAAGATCATCGTCATCCACGCCTCGGTGATCAGGTACGCCAGCTGGCGGCGCTGGTCGAGCGTGAACGACTGGAGCTCGAGATCGGCGACCTGCTCCCCCTCGAGCATCTCGAGGGTGAGGACGCGCTGGCGCGAGTAGCTCCAGTACACGTGGGGGATGCGCACGTGCGGGTGGCCGGCGAAGTTCCGGTGGAAGGTCTGCGCGTTCCGGGCCTCCAGCCTGTAGTCGAGCTCGTGCCTGATCGAACGGGCGAACTCGTCGACCAGGTCGCGCACGTCCATGAAGTCCAGCGCACGCACGCGCTCCTTCGCGATCCTCGCCGCCTGGTAGAGCAGTGACAGGTCGGCCTCGATCTGGCGCGGTGCATCCGGGCGCTGCACCTTGACCGCGACCGGTTTGCCGTTCGGGAGCACGGCACAGTGCACCTGGCCGATCGACGCAGCCGCCATCGGCTTCTCGTCGAAGGCGGTGAACAGCTTCTCGATCGGGAGCTCGAGCTCCTCGCGGACGACGCGCTCGACCTCCGCGAACGGGAACGGCGTGACGTCGTCCTGCAGCTTGCGCAGCTCGGCGATGATGTCCGGCGGCACGATGTCCGGCCGGGTCGAGAGGAGCTGGCCGAACTTGACGAACGTGGGGCCGAGCTCGTCGAGCATCTCCCTCAGGTGGCGACCCCGAGCGGCCTGGGACGCCTCCGCGACCAACGGCCCCGGCGACCGCGGCCACGGCAGCAGGTCGGTCAGCCTGTGCGTCTCCAGCCAGTAGCCGAACCCGTGCCGGACTGCCACCTGTGCGATCTCGGACATGCGCCCGAGGTTGCGCTGGGCGGGCTGCGCCATGGCCTCAAGTGTTGCAGTTAGGCGGGTCGGAGCCAGGGTCTGACTCCGAAGAGAAGCGCCGAGAAGGGACAGGCTTCGGCGCTTACGACGCCGGGGGCACCGCGCGCGGCCGCTCGAGCAGCCGCAGCCGATGCTCCAGCTGTGCGACGCGGAGCTCGAGCTCGTCCATCTCCTCGCGGGTGACGAGGCCGAGCTGCCGTGCGACGCCGGCAAGGCCCTCCCCTGCCCGCTCGCCGAACCTGGCTGCGTCGCCGCGCCAGCGCGTGACCGCGTCCTCGAGCAGCTGGCGCGCCTCGTCCCGGCGCATACCGCCCCGTTCGCTCAGCTCGCCGGCGAGCTCCTCGATCCGCTCGGCGGTCAGCGCAACGAGGCCGAGGACCGCCAGCGCGATCCGCTCGGCTGTGTCCCGATCCGACCTAGCGGGCTCTGCCATGCGGTCTGCTCCGCCGCCGCTGCCGCCGCCGCTCGCGCTTGGCCTGCGACTTCGACACCGCACCGTCACCGCTGCCGGCCGCCGCGGGCTCCGGCTCGGGCTCCGGCTCCTCGATCGCCGGGAGCACGTCCAGCGGCGTCGCCGGCGCGGGCTCGGCGGCGAGCGCGGCCTCGGACTGCTCGAGCGCCACCTCGATCTGGCCGACTCCGCCCTTCACCTCCGTGCTGCCGATCAGCCGCTTGTACTCGGGCTCGCGCTCCTTCCACATCGTCAACAGCGGCGCGGCGACGAAGATCGACGAGTAGGCGCCCGAGGTGATCCCGACGAGCAGGGCGAGCGCGAACGTCTGCAACGTCGCGCCGCCGAAGAAGTACAGCGACAGCACCGGCAGCAGCGTGATGAACGTCGTCGCGAGGGAGCGGCGGATCGTCTCCCACAGCGAGACGTTCGCGATCGTCGCGAACGAGGAGCCGCGCATCAGCGGGATGTTCTCCCGGATCCGGTCGAAGATGATGATCGTGTCGTAGATCGAGTAGCCAAGCACGGTCAGTACAGCGGCGACCGTTGCGGTCGTCACCTCGCTTCCGCTCAGCGCGTAGATCCCCACTGTGATCAGCAGGTCGTGGATCAACGCGAGGATCACCGGGATCGCGAACTTGAAGTCGAACCGGATCGCGATGTACACGATGATCAGGAACAGCGAAACGATGATCGCGTAGATCGCCAGGCGGGCAATCTGACGGCCGAAGCTCGACGAGACGTTCTGGATCCCGATCGATTCCGCCCCGACCTTGGACTGGAGGTCGTTCGAGAGCGTCTCCTGCGCGGACGGGTTCAGCGACTTCGTCCGGATCTGGAACGACTTGTACGCGTCGCCCTGCGAGCTCCCCTTGCCCTGGATGACCGCGTCGCTCTGCCCGATCGACGCCGCCTGGTCGCGCACCTTCGCGAGCGAGACGTAGTCCGGTGTCTTGAACACGATCTGGGTGCCGCCCTTGAAGTCGATCCCGAGGTTGAGGCCCCGGATTGCGAGCGCGCCGATCCCGAGCGCGATCACGGTGCCCGAGATCGCCAGCCAGAGATAGCGGCGCCCCATGAAGTCGATCCGAAGGAAGGTGCCCCGCTGCTGGCCGCTCGCGCCCATGAATGCCGGGTTGTCGAACCAGCGAAAGCCGGCGAGCAGCCCGAGCATCGCGCGCGTCGCCGCGACGGCCGTGATCAGCGAGATCACGGTGCCGATCAGCAGCATGACCGCGAAGCCCTTCACCCCGGCGGTCGCTACCGCGAACAGCACGAGCGCCGTGATCGCGGTGACGACGTTCGCGTCGACGATCGTATGGAAGCCCTTCGAGTACCCCGCGCCGATCGCGGCGCGCACGGACTTCCCGGCGCGCACCTCTTCCTTGATGCGTTCGAACACGACCACGTTCGCGTCCGCCGCCACACCGATCGTCAGGATCAACCCCGCAAAGCCCGGCAGGGTGAGCGTCACGTGCAGGAGGAGGATCATCCCGTACATGAACGCGGCGTAGATCCCGAGGCCGATCACGGCGACGACGCCGAGGAACCGGTAGAAGAGCAGCAGGAAGAGCGCAACGACGATCAGGCCGATCGCCGCCGCGAGCTTCGCTTCGTTCAGCGAGTCCTTGCCCAGCGTCGCCGAGATCTGCGACTGCTCCTGCTGCTTGAAGACGTAGGGCAGCGCACCGGTCTGGAGGACGATCGCGAGGTCCTTCGCCTCGCTGTACTTGCCGATGTTCGTGATCTGGCCGCCGCCGGAGATCCCGTTCGCGAGGCTTGGATCTCTGTAGTCGATCTGCGGCCAGGACTTGATGTCCCGGTCGAGCACGATCGCGAACTGCTGCGGCTGCTGCCAGAGACGGCCCCGCTGGTAGAGGTTTTTGGTGATCCGCTGGAAGATGCGGTTGCCCTTGCCCGTGAACGAGAGGCGAACGACCGGCTGGCCGGTCTGCGGATCGAAGTCGGCCTGGGTTCCGGACGACTTCAGCTCGGCGCCCGTCATCTGCGGGATCCGCTTCTCCTCGTTCGGGTTGGTCGGGTCGTACTTGAACAGGTAGTACTGCGTCTGGCCAACGGGCGTGTTGCCCGGTGGGCACGGGTTGTTCTCGGTCGCCGTGCACGTGATCACGACCGTGCCGGCCGGAACGGCGAACACCTTCCCGCCCTCCGGAACCTTCGCGTGGCGCGCGTCGAAGAGGCCGGCGCGCGTGTCCGACGGGCCCGACAGGAGCCGCTTGTTCTTGCCGAACAGGTAGTAGGCGGTCGGCGTGCCCTTCTTCGCCTTCGCCTGCTGCCCGGAGAGGAGGTTGTAGAGGCTCGGGCTCGCCACCGGGACGCGCGCAAATCCCTGGGTCGTGACCGACGGCCCGGTGAGGTCGCCCTGGAGGTCGAAGAACTCGAGCTGGGCGGTCTTGCCGATCAGCTGGGCTGCCTGGGCGGCGTCCTTGACGCCGGGCAGCTCGACGACGATCTGGTCGCCGCCCTGCTTGCGGATCTCGGGTTCGGAGACGCCGAGCTTGTCGACGCGGTTCCGCATGATCGAGACAGCGTTGTCCAGCCCCTGCTGCGTCACCTTCTGGCCCTTCGGCGGCACCGCCTGGAGGACGACCTCGAGGCCGCCCTGGAGATCGAGTCCGAGGCGAGTCTTCCGGTGCGACGGCGAGCCTGGAATCGCGAGCAGCGCGACGCCGACGAGTGCGGCCAGGATAAGGCCGACGAGGATCAGATGGTTTCGGCGTGTATGCACGGGCGGATCAGCTTAGCGGGGCTTTTCGCCGACCGGTTCGGAGGCCACGGCCTCGGGTTCGGCCTCGTCGCTCTCCTCAGGAGCGACCTCCTCCTCGTCGGGCATCACCGCCGCGATCGCCCGCTTCGCAACCCGTGCCTCCGCCCCCGGCGAGAGCTCCACGGTGACCTCGTCTTCGTCGATCCGGACGACGGTGGCGAAGATGCCACCCGCAGTAAGCACCTCGTCCCCCACGCGAAGGTGGTCGATCATCGCCTGCTGGGCGAGCTGCCGACGTCGCTGCGGCCGGACCAGCATCAGCCAGACGAGGAACAGGACGAGGATGACCAGGATGAAGATCGCGCCGCCGCTCATGCATCC
>JBKPPY010000037.1:0-9159 GCA_046733845.1 Actinomycetota bacterium
CGAAGAACGTGACGCCGTGCTCGACGGCCGTCCGGATGAGCTCGACCATGGCCTGCCGGTCTTTCGGCGGCCCGTAGCTGAAGCTCATCCCCATGCAGCCGAGCCCGATCGCCGAGACCTCGAGCCCGCTGGTTCCCAGAGTGCGAGTGTGCATGCCGGCACTCAAGCACGTGGTCGGCGGCGAATGCCTCTCCCTGTTGATCCGGGTACCGGCAGACCCCCGCAGGTGCCCGCTGACCGAGCTACGCTCGTGCTCGTGGACGCGAGGGGCGAGATCCGCGAGTTTCTGATCTCCAGGCGCGCGCGGATCACGCCGGAGCGGGCAGGGTTGCCGTGGTACGGCGACAATCGACGGGTTCCGGGGCTTCGGCGCGAGGAGGTCGCACTCCTCGCCGGCGTCAGCGTCGACTACTACACACGGCTCGAGCGGGGGAACGCGGGCGGTGTGTCCGAGACGGTCCTGGAGGCGCTCGCCCGCGCACTCCAGCTCGACGAGGCCGAGCGCGCGCACCTCTTCGATCTGGCACGCGCGATTCAGCCGTCGACGCGCGCTCGACGTCGCCCGGCGTCACAGCAGGTGCGCCCCGGAGTGCAGCGCATGCTCGATGCGATCACCGGGGCGCCAGCCTTTGTGCGGAACGGCTGCCTGGACATCCTCGCCGCCAATCGGCTCGGGCGGGCGCTCTACTCGGAGCACTTCGCAGGAGCGGTGCGGCAGCCGAACACCGCCCGGTTCGTCTTCCTCGACCCTCGCGCGCAGCAGTTCTACCGCGACTGGGACCAGGTCGCGAACGACGCGGTCGGTGTGCTCCGCTCCGAGGCCGGCCGGAACCCGCACGACCGCGGGCTCGCCGATCTCGTCGGCGAGCTCTCTATGCAGAGCGAGACGTTCCGCACGCGGTGGGCCGCTCACAACGTGCGTATCCACGACACCGGCTCGAAGCGCTTCCACCATCCGGTCGTAGGCGACCTGACGCTGAGCTACGAGACGATGGAGCTGGCGGCGGATGCCGGCTTGACCATGTTCGTCTACACCGCCGAGCAGGGCTCGAAGTCAGCGGAGGCGCTCGAGCTCCTCGCGAGCTGGGCTGCGACCGTCGACCAGGAGACCGGGCTGGTGCCCGCAATCGACGCCTAGCCGGGGACGACGAGCGCGACGGCGGTGTACTGGAGCGCCACCGCCGCGATGACGAGCACGTGAAAGACCTCGTGGTAACCGAAGATGCGGGGGACTGGGTCGGGCCTCCGGCAGGCGTAGACGACCGCGCCGACCGTGTAGCAGACGCCGCCGCTCAGAACGAGAACGGCCGTGCCCGCGCCCGCTCGGTCGAGGATCTGCGGGAAGGTGAGAATGCCGACCCAGCCGAGCGCGACGCCGAGGATCGCGGAGAGCCACTTGGGTGCGGCGACCCAGGTGAGCTTCGTAAGGATCGCGACGGCGGCTCCAGTCCAGACAACGACAAGGACGGCCTTCTGCCAGGCACCGTGCAGGACGAGCAGACCGAACGGAGTGTAGGTACCGGCGATCAGTCCGAAGATGCCTGCGTGGTCGAGTCGCCGTAACCAAAGACGCGTGGGCTGCGACCAGGTGAACCGGTGGTAGAGGGCGCTCGCTCCGAACATCGCGACGACGGCGCCGGCGAAGACGGCCGCGGCGACCTGGGCCCGCGCTCCCGCGGCGACGAGACCGAAGACGACGCCGAGCGGGATGGTGGCGTAGAAGGCCCACTCGTGGAAGACGCCCCGGAGACGTGGCTTCAGCTGGCCGTCTCGCGAAGCTCCCACGACGGCACCGTAACCGCCCGCGCTGGGCCGCGCCGAAGGAGGCAACCGCCGACGACTGCTACCATCGCTACCACCAAGAGCGAGTCCGGTTTGCGCTGAAGCGCCTTCCCTACCCGTTCGTGACGGAGCAAGGGAGGTGTTTTTTTATGGCCAACGGAACCGTGAAGTGGTTCAACGATTCGAAGGGGTACGGGTTCATCACCCCGGACGAAGGTTCGAAGGATCTTTTCGTGCATCACTCCAACATCGCCGGCGACGGCTACAAGTCGCTCGCCGAGGGCGCGCGCGTCTCGTTCGAGCAGCGCGAAGGCGAGAAAGGCCCCGAAGCGACCAACGTCGCGCCGGTCGCCTAGACACCGTGGGCACCCGCCGGCCGCCGGCGGGTGCCCACTGCCACATCTAACGCTTCGACCGAGGGAGGCGTGATCGCAGAGAACGCAGAGAGTTTGAAGCTCGACGGCGTCCGTGTCGGGGACACGGTCGTCTACGCCGCACACGGCGTCGGTCAGGTGGTCGCCCGAGAGCAGCAGCAGGTCGGGGGAACCGAGCGCGACTGCGTCGTGGTCGAGCTCGCCGCCGGTATGCGCGTCACGCTCGCGCTCGACGAAGCAGGCGAGCGGCTGCGCGCCGTGGCGGACGAGAATCAGCTCGAGAACGTTCGGAGGACGCTCGCCGCCGACTCGGCCGAGCGCGACAGCCGGTGGACGGCGCGAATCAGAGACAACAAGGCGAAGCTCGCCGGCGGGAGCCCGACCGACCTGGCCGAGCTCGTCCGCGACGGAAGCCGGTTCGAGGTGGACGGCTCGCGGCTCTCTCACGTCGAACGGCGCCTGTACCTCCAGGCGCGAGAGCTCTTGACTCGCGAGCTTTGCTCGGCCCGCGGCCTAGAGCAGGAAGAGGCCGCGGCGTGGATCGATGCGCAGATTGCCGCCCCCGAAGGAAGCGAGGACTGATGGCTCGGAAGAAGACACGCCAGACCTTCGAAAAGCTCAAACGGGAGCAGGCCGTCAAGGAGCGCCGCGCCCGAAAGCAGGAGCGCCGGGCGGCTGCTCGCGACGCGAAACTCGCAGATGCGACTGACGTCGAGCCCGCCGCCGACGAAGACGCAGATCCTGAACCGGGTGCCTAGGCCGATGTCGAGCGGAGAGCTCTGCGGGACGATCGCCGTCGTGGTCGGGGCGGACGGCTACGGCTTCATCGAACCAACCGACGGCGGCGGTCAGGTACTCGTCCGTCTGAGTAGCATCGACTCCGACGTTCGGCTCCGAGTCGGGGAGAGGGTCAGCTACACGCTGTCGGAGGGGAGCTTCGCTCTCGAGGCGGTCGCCGTGTCTCCGTTTACCGACGCGGCCGAGACTGGCTGAGTCAGCCGTCTCGCCGGGGGAAACCCGGAGTCGTAAGCACCCGGTCGGGGCAAGGATCGCCGCGGACAGGAACCGGGGACAGGTCTGTAAGCCCGTCCCTCTCTGTGCTCATCCTCGGCCTGTCCCTCTCCGTGCTCATCATCAGAGCATCGCGAGCCGGGTCGTCATCGCCGTCTCCGCCGCCTCCTGGAACTCGCCCTGGCCGGTGACGGCGGGGACGAAGGTTGCACGGTCGAGCGCTTGGAGGACGGTATCGCTCAGTGCGGTGACGGTCGCCGTCCTGGGCACGTCGCGGAGGAGCGCGATTTCGCCGAAGTAGTCCCCGGACCCGAGGGTCGCCACGTGGCGGCCTTCCTTCGTCACCTCGACCTCGCCGCTCTCGATCACGTAGAACAGATCGCCGGATTCTCCCTCGCGGATGACGACGTCGCCGGTCGCCGCTTCGACCCGGGTGGTCGCCCGCGCGAGGGCGTCGAGTATCGGCTCCGGCAGGAGCTCGAGCAGTGGTACGCCGCGCAGGAGACCGAGGCTC
This sequence comes from Actinomycetota bacterium, assembly GCA_046733845.1. Lineage (GTDB taxonomy): Bacteria > Actinomycetota > Thermoleophilia > Gaiellales > Gaiellaceae > DATBLE01. The sequence continues at coordinate 3,682 of JBKPPY010000037.1, forward strand.
GACGGAGGCTGCACGACGAGGTCGATGCGGTGCAGTCCGGGCATCCCGACGACGACCAGAACGGTCACGCTCGATCCGATTACGACGAGCCCCCAGCGGAGCCCGATCGTGTTGATCAGGCCCGGCATCGCCAGCGCGCCGATCGCCATGCCGCCGATCACCGCGCTCTCCATCGCCCCGAACACGCGGGCCATCGTCCCCTCCGGGATGATCCGCTGAAGGATGGTGTAGGCGTTGACGTCGACGACCGAGTTGGCGAGCCCGAGCAGGATCATCACGATGACAGCGGCCGTGATCGTGGGCCACGCCGCGACGAGCAGCAGCGGCGCCGACCAGAGCATCACACCGATGCCGAAGTCGCGTGCGAGCTTGACCCGCTGCGCCAGCACGAGCGCAACGAATCCGCCGACGAGACCGCCGATCCCGAGCGTCGCGTCGATGTAGCCGAGGCCGGATTGGCCCACCTCGAGCAGGTCGAGCGCGATCGCGACCGTGAAGACGAGGGAGGCGCCCGCGACCACCGTCTGGCCGCAGTAGAGCCCGACGAGCACCCGAAGATTCCGGTCGCCGAGAATCGCGCGATAGCCGGCGGATACCTCACTGCGGAAGCTCTCCTTCTCGGGCGCTTCTTCTGTCGTCCGCACGTCGTCCTCTTTCGGCGGCAGGCGAACGCCGAGCACGAGCGCGGCCGACCACAGAAACGTGACCGCGTTGAAGATGTAGACGGCAGGGATCGAAGTGACGGCGAGCATCAGGCCGGCGATTGCGGGCCCGGCGAAGAATCCAATGCTCTCGATCGTCGACGAGGCGACGTTCGCCGCGGCGAGTTCGATCGGGTCGCGCGCCAGCTGCGGGAGGAGCGCAGCCTGGCTCGACCGGAACGGAGATCCGCAGAGCGCGGTCACTATTGCCAGCGCGTAGATGGCGATCGACGGCCCGTCTGTCCAGATCAGGACCGCCGCAGCGACGACGAGGATGGCTCGACTCAGGTCGGACGAGACCATCACGAGCCGCCTTGGGTAACGGTCGCCGAAGGTCGAGGTGATCGGCGTGACGACCGCGAGGGAGACGTACCGGATCACGCCGAGGATGCCGACGGCGGTCGGGCCGCCCTGCTCGAACGCGTACAGCGCGACTGCGACGGCGTAAGCCCAGTCGCCGACAATCGATCCGGCAAAGGCGAGCTGTAGCCGGCGGAGTCCGGGGTTGGAGAAGACGCTCCGCAGGGAGCGCCCGGCGTCGACGACCTTGTCCCACAATCCGGCCACGGCGGCCTACCCCACCACAACGGCTGGGGCCATGCACGGACAACTTCGTGCGGCCTGGCGCGATCAGCCGGCCGAAAATCGGTCCGAACCGCTTCCGCGCCTGGGACGAACCACGCCGCGACGACCCCGACGGCGGGAGGAGCGAATCGATGCGGAGGTGGACGAGCGTGTTGACCCGGGCCGAGTGGGCCCGGCTGGGCGGCTTCGGCGCCGGCGTGGTGCTCCTGCACGTGCTCGGCTGGGGTCTGTTTCTCTACTACGCCCGGACCAACCCGGCGCTGGCCGGACTCGGATCGCTCGCCTACACGTTCGGCCTCCGCCACGCGTTCGACGCCGACCACATCGCCGCGATCGACAACACGACGCGCAAGTTCCTCCAGGACGGCAAGCGCTCGATGGGGGTCGGCTTCTTCTTCAGCCTCGGCCACTCGACGATTGTCTTCTCGCTCACCGCCGGTCTCGCGATCGCGACGACGACGGTCAACTCACGAATTCCCGGCTTCCAGGACGTCGGCGGCTACGTCGGCGCTTCCGTCTCGGGCACCTTCCTGCTCCTGATCGGCCTGCTCAACCTGCTCGTGCTCCTCGACGTCCTCGGCGTCTTCCGGCAGATGAAGCGGGGCACCTACGACGAGCAGAGGCTCGACGAGGCGCTCCAGAACCAGGGTCTGATGAGCCGGTTCTTCCTCAAGCGGGTCGCAGACCGGATCGACGCGAGCTGGAAGATGTATCCGCTCGGCGTCCTCTTCGGGCTCGGCTTCGACACGGCCACCGAGATCGGGCTACTGGCGATCGCCGCCGGCGTCGCCACCCATCACGTGCCCTTCCTGGCGATTATCTCTCTGCCAATCATCTTTGCCGCCAGCATGAGTCTGATGGATACCGCCGACGGCGCCTTCATGAGCCATGCCTACGGCTGGGCGTTCTCGAACCCGCTCCGCAAGATCTACTACAACATCACCGTCACGAGCCTCTCGGTCGCGGTTGCGCTCGTGATCGGCATGATCGAGCTGCTCCAGGTGATGGCCGCGAAGTTCTCACTGAACGGCGGCTTCTGGGCATTCCTCGACACGCTCGACTTCGGCCACATCGGCTACGTCGTCGTCGGCCTCTTCGTCGCGACGTGGGCGTTCTCGATCGTCCTCTGGAAGGTCCGCCGGCTCGAGGACCGCTGGGCCGCGCTCGTCAAGGTCAAGAACTAACCGAATAGAATCGACCCCGGGCGATGGGGCTCGCCTTCAACCGCCGACCCGGCTGATGGCTCCTACACGATCGAGAGGAGCTACGCCATGGTGGCAGCCTTGGCAGTCGGGGTCGGTGGTGCGCTTGGGGCCCTCACCCGCTACGGGGTCGACCGCGTGATCGAGCATCACCTCGGGGGCACGTTTCCGTGGAGTACGTTCGTGATCAATATGTCCGGCTGCTTCGTCGCCGGAGTCGTCATTGCCTCCGTCGTCGACCGTCACCACGAGCCGTCCTGGGTAGGAGTCGGCTTGGTCACGGGCTTCCTCGGTGCGTATACGACGTACTCGACATTTGCTCAGGAGACGTACCACCTACACCTGCCCGAGGCGGTCCTGAATGTCGCCCTCAGCGTCGTCGTCGGCTTGGCCGCGGTCGGGGCCGGCAGCGTGGCGCCATCTCTGACGGGCACTGCTCTCGGTCAGACGTGAGCGAGCACGCCGTCGAGCGGCCGGGGTACACGCGAGAGGTCGAGCGCCCCGACGAGGAGATGCGCGTAGCGGAGCTTGCGGCGGTCGGCGCTCCCCATGAAGCGGCGCAGCTGAGCCTCGACCGTCCGATCTCGCCAGGCGGGTTGCTTCTGGAACGTCCGGAAGGGGCCGAGATCGCCGTGGGCGGCGAGGACTTTCTCGACCTCGTGGGCGCCGAGGGCGCGGATCAGCTCGTCCTCGAGGTCCTCGACGCAGACGTAGAAACCGAGTCGCTCCAGGTCTGTGCGGGTGGCGGCCGGCCCGATGCCCGCCCGTTCGAGGCTCCGCCGAAAGACCTCCTCCTCGCCGGCGTCGCAGAGTCCGGCCAGGCGCGCATTCGATCCTCGCGGGCCGAACCGGGCGGCGAAGCGCGCCAGTGCCTGCGCACCCCCGATAGGCACGACCGACACGCCGTCGGCGGCGAGGTCCCGGCCGCGCCGCGCAGCGAGCGTCTCGATCGCGATCTGGTCGCTGAACCCCTCGACGAGCACGACCGCACGCGCGCCGTCCGCGCTCGCCAGCGCACGCGTGGTCGCGTCCGGGCCACCTGGAGGTAGCGGTCCACCTCGCACGGCCAAGATCTTGTCAGCGGACCGCGTGGACGGCGGCCTTGCGACGACACCGGCGGAACGAGAGAATGACCCGGCAACGTCAGTCTTCCCTCCGACAGAAAGGTGAGCGCAGTGCCTCTTGCTGCCGACTATCCCTTCCTCGACGTCCTCTGGACGCTGCTGATCTTCTTCTGCTTCGTCATCTGGTTCATGCTCCTGTTCCGCGTTTTTGCGGACATCTTCCGCCGCCATGACATCCACGGAGGCGGCAAGACCCTGTGGATCCTCTTCGTGATCTTCCTGCCGTTCCTCGGCGTGTTCGTCTATCTGATCGCCGAGAGCAAGGGCATGGCAGAGCGCAGCATGAAGGATGCCCAGGCGGCCCAGCAGCAGTTCGACGACTACGTCAGAACGACCGCGGGCGGTGGAGCAGCCGGCGAGATCGAGAAGGCGAAGGGTCTGCTCGACTCGGGCGCGATCACCCAGGCGGAGTACGACTCGATCAAGGCGAAGGCACTGGCGTAGCACAGCGTTCACGCGCGCCGGCGGCGGGGTCCGCCGGCGCGTCGCGCCCGACTTGACGACGGGCGCACCGACTCCTTGACACCCGCTGGGAGCGGCGGGATAGTGGCGGCCACCGTACGAGCGTGCTGGCACAAACGCCCGCGCGCGGAGCGTTCCGACGCTCGGAGGAGGAACGAGATTATGCGTCCATTGAGGTCTCTCCGCGCCGCCAGCGGGCGGCGCGGGCTTGCGCTTGCAGTGACGATCGGGGCCTGTCTCGCGCTGTCGGCGGTCGCGGCGCTTGCGGCCACGACTGCGGCGCCGCCCGCGCAGGTCCTGAACTACCAGCTCTACGTCGGCGGGAAGGGCAAGGCGAACCCGAAGCTCTCGCCGGTCACTCTCGGCTTCATCAACGGCCAGGGCGGCCCGCCGAACTTCAACTTCCCGCAGGCGACGCACGTCGTCGAGGCCGAGGTGAAAATGATCAACGCCGAGCTCGGCGGCGTGCACGGGCACCCGCTCAAGCTCAACGAGTGCTTCTGGGCGCAGGCGGAGGAGGAAGGTGTGCGCTGCGGCCAGCAGATGGTCAACGACAAGGGCACGAAGGCGATCATCTTCGGCTTCGTCACCGTCGGCAACCAGTCGATCTACGCCACGGTAAAGGGCACGAAGCCGATCGTCGGCATCGTCACGGCCAACCCAGCCGATCCGACGGCTAAGAACGCGTTCTTCCTGAACGGCAGCCAGACCAGCGTGCTCGGGCCGTTCGGCACCTACACGAAGCGGTTCCTGCCGAAGGTGAAGACCGCGGCGATTGTCTATCCGACCGATCCAGGCGCCGACACTGCTGCAATCGCGCTCAAGAAGGGCTTGCAGCAGGTCGGGGTGAAGGTGACCGTGATCGGCGTCCCCCCGCTGTCGACCGACCTGCTGGGGGCTGCGACGCAGGCAAGTTCAGCCGACATGATCGTCGCCGCCCTCGGGTTCACCACATGTGTGCCGTTCGCACGGGCGATCGATCAGATCCACTACTCGAAGCCGGTGCTGTCGACGCCGATCTGCACGTTCCTTCCAAAGGCCGCGTACGCGGGCGGCGACATCCCGAAGTGGACCTACGGCATCGCCCAGACGCTGGTCAACCTGCCAGGCCCGCAGTCGAAGCTCTACCTGAAGAAGGGCCTGCAGTACGGGGCGAGCGTCAACGACCTGCTCTGGGTCTTCGCTGAGGGCGCCTGGGAAGAGGTGATGGCGACTGTGAAGATCATGAACGCGATCCCGTTCAACAAGCTCACGCCGGCGGCGATCACCGCCGGCTTCAAGGCGTTCCGCGGTCCGACCATCCTTGGGCCGCCGGACATCGCCTGCGGCAAGGTCTCTCCGGCCGAGCCCGCCGCCTGTGGCAACGAGACGCAGTTCTACAACTACACGGGCAAAGGCTTATGG
>JBKPPY010000038.1:0-9135 GCA_046733845.1 Actinomycetota bacterium
GGCGCGCACGACCGCGGCGACGTTCGCGTCCCAGACCTCCTGCGGCGTCGGCGGGAGGATGTCGTCCCAGATCGCGGCAAAGCTGCTGGCGAGTTGTAGCGTGCGCGCAGGGCGGGCCATGAACCACCAGTGCAGGTGCTCCGAACCCTCGCCCCAGCGGCCGACGTGGACCCGTCCGACTCCGTCGAGCGAGCTGACCGCCCGCTCGATCCGCGCGATCAGGACGCCGAGCTCCGCGGCCAGCTCCTCGTCCAGGTCGCCGGGGGCGTCGAGATGCTCGCGCGGCTCGAGGAGCAGGACGACGGGCAGTCCGCTGGGCGGCGCAATCGGACGCAGGCGCCAGCGCTCGGTCGTCCAGACGTAGTCGTCGTCGGCGGCGTTGCAGGCCCAGCAGTCGACGCCGCCCTCGCCGTGGCGCTGCAGCTCACGCTCGGCCGGCGGCGCGAGCTCGCGGGGATGCATCTCGCCGTCGAACGGGAAGCTCTCCCACGTGTCGACCGGCGGCATGCGCAGGTCGCCGGCGACTCGCTCGTGCAGCTGTTCGGGCGTCTCGGCCATTGCTCGTCCCGATGCTAACGTCGCCGCCGTGGACTGGCCCGAGTCGTTCTACGCGATGCGCAGCGGCGAGGGCTGTCCGATCTGTGCGGAGGGCAGGCCGGACGACCCGGGCTGGGGCGTTCGCTTCTTCGCCGGCGCGTTCGTCGACGCGTACCTGAAGCGGACGTCGATCCAGCGCGGCTACTCGATCGTCACCTGGCGCGGCCGGCATGTCGCCGAGCCGACCGAGCTGGCGGAGGAGGAGGCAGCGGGCTGGTGGGGCGAGCTGGTCGAGGTCGGCCGCGCGCTCGAGCGTCACTTCGAGCCGGTCAAGCTGAACTACGAGCTGCTCGGGAACTCCGTGCCGCACCTGCACGCCCACGTGCTGCCGCGCTATGCGGACGACCCGCGCCCGGGCTGGCCGTTCCCGTGGCCCGACGAAGACCCGCCGCCGTTTCCCGAGGCCGAGGTGCAGCGCGACGCCCAGGCGCTGCGGGCTTTGCTCTAGGCCTTGGTCTTAAGAGATGCCTTGTAGTCGCGCTTGGCGGCCTGGTACGAGGCGAGCGCCTCCGCCGAGTCGACGTCGCCGAGCGTCGGGTGGCTGGGAACGAGCCCCTGCGCGGCCGGAACGCCGAACCGCTTGGCCAGCACCGAGCCGAGCGCCTTCACCTTCATCTCGCCGAAGCCGGGCAGCTCTTCGATCCGGCGGCGGAGGTCGTCCGCATCGCGCGCCTCCGTCCAGACCCGCTCGGCGCGGCCGCCGTACCGGTCCTCGACGAAGGCGGCGAGCTCCTGCACCCGGCGCGCCATGTTCCCCGGGAAGCGGTGGATCGCGGGCTTCTCGCGGAAGGCAGCTTCCAGCGCGGCCGGATCGGTGTGCGCGATCCGTCCTGGGTCGAGCGTACCGAGCCGCTGCTTCAGCTTCAGCGGCCCCGAGAACGCCGTCGGCACGGTGACCTGCTGGTCGAGCGCGAAGCCGATCAGGAGTGCCATCGGCTCCTGCGCCAGCAGCGCGTCAGCCTCGTCGTTGCCGGTGAAGTGCAACCGGTCGGGCATGCCCCGATCCTAGATAACCTCGCGCGGTCCACCGAACGAAAGGGGAGAGTTTCGTGAAAGGACGCATCGCCCTTGTGGTGCTGCTCGCGGCTACGGCGGCCGTCGTCGCCGGCGTCGCGGCGGGCAAGAGCTCGTCCCCGAGCTCGGCCGGGACCGGAACGGTGTTCCTACCGAATCCGGTCGCCGAGCTCCAGAACGAGTCGCTCACCGACCAAAAGGACGCCGACTACGCAGCGCTGCAGCCGGCGTACCACAACGTCACGCTCACCAACCTCGACGGCAGCGGAACGCTGACCGGCGACTGGGCTCAGGTCGTCAGCGAGACGGGCGACCCGGCCCGTTCGAGCACAAATACGTTCACCTACCACCGGAACGACGATCGTTTCGAACAGGTGATGGCGTACTTCTGGATCACCGAGGCGCAGAAGTACATCCAGAGCCTCGGCTTCGGCACCGGCAAGTATCCGCCGGTGAACATGCAGCCACAGCGTGTCCGCATCAACCAGCTCGGTTACGACAACTCGTTCGCAACCGACCATCCCAAGGACGAGCTGCGCTTCGGGAAGGGCGGCGTGGACGACGCTGAGGACGCGGAGGTAATCCTCCACGAGTACGGGCACGCCATTCACTTCTCGCAGCATTTTGCGTTCGCCAGCGAGGAGGCGGACGCGATTAGCGAGGGCTTCGGCGACTACTGGGCCGCCGACGTGTCGAACATCGTCGCGCCGACGCCGGACCCGGCATGTGTCGCGGACTGGGACTCGGTCTCGTACACGTCCACGGTCCCGCACTGTCTCCGCCGGGTCGACACGAACCTGCACTACCCGACCGATCTGGACGGCGATGTCCACGACGACGGACAGATCTGGTCGCGTGCGCTCTGGGACATCCGTGGCGCTCTCGGGCACGTCAAGGCGGACACAATCATCCTCAACGGGCAATTCGACTTTGCCGGGACGACGATGACGGCGCTCGCGAAGAGCACCGTGGCAGCGGCGCAGTCGCTGTACGGCAACAGCGCAGCGAAGGCGGTCACCGCCGCCTTCGAGGCCCGCGGGATTCTCTGATCCCTAGCGCGAGAAGATGCGCGGGCCGAGACTCGGCCCGCGCATCGTTCGCGTGAGGTCGAGCCGGAGACCACGTGCTACCCGCAAGAGGTAGGCGGTCTCGATGCCGCCGCCGAGGACGTCGACGGCTATCTCCGAGCGACGGAGTCCGTCCCTGGTGCCGGCGCGGAGCCACCGGACCCGCGTCCCGGGCAGCTCCCGCAGCTTGACGATCCGCGGGGGATTGAATCGGGAGTCGACGACGTTGACCGTGATCGAGTGCGAGATCGCGTCCCGGTTCACGACGATCCCCTCGACGACCGGCGTGCCGAGGACGTCGGCTGCGCGCCACGTGACGTACGGCCCTTGCACCGCCCGCTGGATCCAGGCAGGAGGTGGGGCGGCTGCAAGCACCGCGCGATCATAGACCCAGAGGTCCAAAGCGAACACTTGTTCGTGGTCGCGTCGAGGGGTACGCTGGCGGGATGAGCGTCCTCGAGCTGTTCACTCCCGCGACGCGCGAGTGGTTCGAGCGGGCTTTCCAGGCGCCCACGCCGGCGCAGGACGCAGGCTGGCCGGCGATCGCCTCCGGCGACCACACGCTGATCCAGGCCCCGACGGGCTCGGGGAAGACGCTCGCTGCGTTCCTCTACGGCATCGATCGACTGAACGAGTCTCCGGGGGAGGGCCTGCGGCTCCTGTACGTCTCGCCGCTGAAGGCCCTGAACTACGACGTCGAGCGCAACCTGCGGGGCCCGCTCGCCGGCCTCCAATCGGAGCTGACGGTCGCGGTACGGACCGGGGACACGCCCCAGAAGGAGCGGACGGCGATGCTGCGGAAACCGCCGGACATTCTGATCACGACGCCCGAGTCGCTCTTCCTGCTCCTCACGTCGCAGGGGCGCGCGATGCTCGGCGACGTCCGCACGCTGATTCTCGACGAGGTGCATGCCGTTGCCGGCACAAAGAGGGGGGCGCACCTCGCGCTGTCCGTCGAGCGGCTGCAGCGATTGGTGGGCGAGCCGGTCCAGCGCATCGGGTTGTCGGCCACCCAGCGCCCGCTGGAGGAGATCGGCCGGTTCGTCTCCGGGGCCCGCCCGATCCGGCTCGTGGACGCCGGGACGCGCAAGGAGCTCGACCTGCGCGTCGTCGTGCCGGTCGAGGACATGCGCGAACCCGGCGCAGGAGCGCAGACCGACCCGCTGCTGGCCACGGGCCTCGAGGGAGGCGCATCGCCGACGTCGATCTGGCCCTCGATCTACCCAGAGTTGCTGAAGCTGGTCGAGGAGCACCGCTCGACGATCGTCTTCGTGAACAACCGGCGGCTGGCCGAACGGCTCGCGCTACGCCTCAACGAGCTGGCTGAGAAGGAGATCGCGCGGGCCCACCACGGTTCCCTGGCGCGGGAGCAACGGGTGGAGGTGGAGGAGCTGCTGAAGCGGGGCGCAATCCCATGCCTGATCGCGACCTCGTCGCTCGAGCTCGGGATCGACATGGGCGCCGTCGATCTGGTCATCCAGGTCGAGTCGCCGAAGTCGGTCGCCCGAGGTCTCCAGCGGATCGGCCGTGCCGGCCACGAGCTGGGCGCGGTCTCGAAGGGCCGGGTCTTTCCGAAGTTCCGCGCCGACCTACTCGAGTCGGCGGTCGTTGCCGAGCGGATGCTTGCGGGCGAGATCGAGGAGACGGTGATCCCAAAGAACACGTTGGACGTGCTGGCGCAGCAGATCGTCGCGGTCGCGGCGCAGGAGGAGATAGAGGTCGGCGAGCTCCACGACCTCGTGCGCGGCGCCTACCCCTTCGCCGACCTCTCCCGGGCCCAGCTCGAGAACGTGCTCGACATGCTCTCCGGGCGCTACCCCTCGGACGAGTTCGCGGAGCTCCGCCCGAGGATCGTCTGGGACCGCACCGGTGGGACGCTCCGCGGACGCGACGGGGCCAGGCGGCTGGCGGTCACGAACGCCGGGACGATCCCCGACCGCGGCCTCTTCGGCGTCCATCTCGTCGACGGCGGCGGCCGTGTCGGCGAGCTCGACGAGGAGATGGTCTACGAAGCCCGAGCCGGCCAGACCTTCTTGCTGGGCGCCTCGACGTGGCGCATCGAGGACATCACTCGCGACCGGGTGCTCGTGTCGCCCGCGCCAGGGGTGCCGGGGATGGTGCCGTTCTGGAAAGGCGAGGGTGTGGGAAGGCCCTACGAGCTCGGCGAGCAGATCGGCCGCGCTTCACGGGAGCTGACGGCGCTGTCCGACGAGCAGGCGGTGGCGCGGCTGACCGAGCGCCACTGCCTCGACGTGCGGGCGGCCGCGAACCTGCTCACGTTCCTGCGCGAGCAGGAAGCGGCGACGCGCGCCGTCCCGTCCGACCGGACCATCGTCGTCGAGCGCTTCCGGGACGAGATCGGCGACTGGCGGGTCTGCATCCTCACGCCGTTCGGTGCCCGCGTGCACGCGCCGTGGGCCATGGCGGCCGGCGCCCGCCTCCGTGATGCGCTCGGGATGGAGGCTCAGTCGATCTGGTCCGACGACGGCATCGCCTTCCACCTGCCCGACGCCGATGTCCCGCCGCCGACCGAGGAGCTGATCCCGGATCCCGACGAGCTGGAGGAGCTGGTCGTGGCCGAGGTGGGGCAGACGGCGCTGTTCGGGTCGAGGTTCCGGGAGAACGCGGGACGCGCGCTGCTGATCCCGCGCCGGCGCCCGGGAGAGCGGACGCCGCTCTGGCAGCAGCGGCTCAAAGCCCAGTCGCTGCTCCAGGTCGCCCGCCGCTATCCGGCGTTCCCGATCGTGCTCGAGACCTATCGCGAGTGCCTCCAGGACGTCTTCGATCTGCCGGCGCTGAAGCAGCTGCTCCAAGGGCTGCGGTCGCGCACGATCGACGTGGTCGACGTCGAGACGCCGTCCGCGTCGCCCTATTCCGCCTCGCTGCTCTTCGACTACGTCGCCACGTACATGTACGAGGACGACACGCCTCCGGCGGAGCGCCGTGCGCAGGCGCTCTCGCTCGACCGCGATCTGCTCCGCGAGCTGCTCGGGCAGGAGGAGCTCCGCGACCTGATCGACCCGGTCGCGCTCGAGGAGGTCGAGGTATACCTGCAGGGATCGCCGCGTACTCCTGATGAATTGCATGATCTGCTTCGCAAGAGAGGCGATTTGCGAGAAGATGAATATGCTATTGAACTTGCAGAACCGTTGATACGCGAGCGCCGGGCCGCCGTCGTCCGGGTCGCCGGGGAGGGCCGTCTGATTGCGGCGGAGGACGCCGGCCGCTACCGCGACGCGCTCGGCGCCATGCCACCCTCGGGGCTCCCGGAAGTCTTCCTCGAGAGCGGGGAGGAACCGCTCCGCTCGCTGGTCGCGCGCTTCGCGCGCTCTCGTGGTCCGTTCACGACGGCGGAGGCGAACGAGCGCTTCGGCCGCGACGTCGAGCTCGAGCTGCGCGCGCTCGAGCGCGACGAACGGCTGGTCCGCGGCGAGTTGCGGCCCGGTGGCACCGAGCGTGAGTGGTGCGATCCCGATGTCCTTCGCCGTCTCCGGCGCGCCTCGCTCGCTGCGCTGCGCAAGGAGGTCGAGCCGGCGGAGCAGGCGACGCTCGGGCGCTTCCTTCCGAACTGGCACGGCATCGACCGGCGGGCGACGCTCCGCGAGGCGCTCGTTCCACTGCAGGCGCTCTCGCTGCCTGTCGCGCTGTGGGAGTCGGACGTCCTTCCGCGCCGCGTCTCCGGCTACCGGCCAGAGCTGCTCGACCAGCTCTGCGCCACTGGCGAGGTGGTCTGGGTGGGTGCGGGCCTCGACCGCGTCGCCCTCTTCTTCCGTGAGGACGCAGCCGTGCTCGGCCGGCCGCCTGCTGCCCCACCGCCTGAAGGTGAGGAGCACGACCGGATCCGGGCGGCGCTGCGCGCCAGTGCCGAGTTCTGGTTCGACCTGCTGGCGGCGACTGGCCTCGAGGCCGAACAGGCGTTGCCGGCTCTCTGGGATCTGGTCTGGGCGGGGCAGGTGACGAACGACGCCTGGCAGCCGCTGCGCGCAGGGCGCCGCTACGGCGCCCCGAAGCCGGAACGCCGTCCTCGCCGGTTCTCCCGGACGCGCTCGGCCGCCGTGACCGCCACGCAGGGGCGCTGGTCGCTCGCCGACCGGCTCTTCGAGGGAGAGCAGGACCGGCGCGCACTTGCCGAGCTCTTGCTCGAGCGGCAAGGGATCGTCACCCGTGACGGCGTGCGCGGCGAGGGAATCGCGGGCGGCTACGGCGCGGTCTACGGCGAGCTCAAGGCGCTGGAGACGCTCGGCCTCTGCAGGCGCGGCTACTTCGTCGAGGGGCTGGGCGGAGCCCAGTTCGCGCTCGGCGGGGCGGTCGAACGCCTCCGTGAGCTTCGACCGCGGGACGACGACGAGCCCGAGCCGCTCGTGCTCGCCGCGGCCGACCCCGCCCAGCCCTACGGCGCTGTGCTTTCGTGGCCGAAGCGAGCGGGGGCCAGGGCAGCCCGCGTCGCGGGCGCCTACGTCGTTCTGCTCAGCGGCCGTCCGGCGCTGTTCGTCGAGCGTGGCGGACGGTCGATGGTGCCGCTCCAGGATCCTGAAGCCGAGTGGCTTCGCATCGCGCTGGCGGCCCTTGTCGACCATGCGCGGCGCTTCAGCCGGAAGCGACTGGCGGTCGAGCGGTTCGACGGCGAGCCCGTATCGGAGAGCGAGTTCCTCCCACTGTTGATCGAGGCCGGGTTCCTCGCAGGTCCGCGCCGCGCTGTCCTGCGGCCGTAGCTGCCCATGGTGAGCAGACTGCTGACCGGGAGGTGCGAGTGCGGCGCCGTGCGCTACCGCGTCGCGGACGAGTTCGTGTACGCCGGCAACTGCCACTGCTCGAACTGCCGGGCTGCGACGGGTTCAGCCTTCAAGCCGTTCGCGGGGATCGAGCGCGAGAAGCTCGAAGTCATCGAGGGGGGAGATACGCTGCTCGTCTGGGGGAGCGACGATGCGAACCACACGCGGTGCGGCATCTGCGGATCTCTCCTCTATTCGGTCGTCCGGGACGGGGCGTACGTCCACGTCGCCATGGGCTCGCTCGCGGACGACCCCGCGATCCGGCCGACCGATCACATCTTCGTCGGCTCGAAGGCGCCGTGGTTCGAAATCACGGACGACCTGCCGCAGGCGGATGAGTACTAGGAGGATCTGGCGAAGCGGGCCGTAGAGTGCGAAGGTGCGTTTCGGCCTCTGCCTCGCCAACTCGGCAGCCGCCGAACTAGCCGAAGTCCATCACCTCGGCGCCGGAGGGTTTCGGATCGGGCAGCCGCACCATCCGGAACGCATTCGCGACGCCGAGCAGGGCTGCGAGCAGGGGGATCGCCAGTGCGATCTGGAGCGCGCGGTGGCGGGCGGTCGTGTTGATGTCGATGATCTCGTCCTGGACGTCCTGCGGCTGGCCCGCGAGCAGCTGCTCGAGCTGCGTGTTGCTCATCACCTGTGCGTCGTCCTCGAGCGTGTCCGCGACCTGCTCCTGCTGCGCGGGAGTAAGCACGTCGCTGGCGTTCGCCTGGTGCGTGAACGAGAGCGACAGAGTGGCGAGCATGATCGCGCCCGCGAAGGCGAGGCCGAAGGAGAGGCCGAACGAGCCGCCTGCAGAGTTCACGCCGGCCGCCTCGCTCACGCGCTCCTCGACGATCGGAGAAAGCGTGTAGTTGTTGATCTGCGACACCAGTAGGCCGAATCCCGCACCGGCCACGATCAGCGGGATCACGAGCCACCAGCCCGAGTCCGCCCGCGGCACGATCGGGATCAGCGCCGCAACCCCCAGCGCGAGCAACGCGAAGCCGACGCGGATCACGACGGCATTGCGCTGCCTCCCGGCGCGCCTCCCCATCAGCAGCACGACCCCGAACATTGTCAGCGAGAGCGGCGCGAGCGAGAGCCCCGCCTCCATCGCGGAGTACTCGAACACCATCTGCAGGTAGATCGGCAGCACGATCATCATTCCGCCGAGGGCGATCTGCCGGAGCGTCTGCTCGGAGACGCCGAGCCGGAAGTGCTTGGCAGCGAAGAGGTCCGGGTCGAGCAGCGTCGCCTGTCCGCGCTGCTTGCGGCGGCGAAGCCAGAAGACGAGTCCCGCCATCGCGGCCACCCCGAGCGCGATCAGCGCCCCGACCCACTCGCCCCCCTCCTGCCAGACGAGGATCCCGAGCACGATGCCGCCCATCCCGATGACCGAGAGGATGGATCCGACGACGTCCACCCGCCGGTCTCCGGTAAACGGCACGTTGCGGACGAGCCTGATCCCGATCAGGACGATCAGGATGATCGCGTCCTCCATCAGAAAGGCGATCCGCCACGATAGGTAGGTGGTGATGAACCCGCCGACGAGCGGCCCGACGGCGGCTGCGATTGCGGCCGAGGCGCCGACGAGCGCGTAGGCCTTCTTCTGCATTGCGCCGGAGAAGTTGCCGTGGATCAGCGACTGCATCGCCGGCAGCATCAGCGACGCGCCGAGCCCACCGATGATCGCCCAGAAG
>JBKPPY010000039.1:0-9168 GCA_046733845.1 Actinomycetota bacterium
TGCGCCGGCCCGCCCCAGTGGGTGTGGAGGCCGAACGGACCGCGGGCGGCGAGGATGCGAGCTCGCGCGAGCCACAGGGACTCGCTCTCGCCTGTCTCGTGGTCGGGCGGTCGCGTCAGCGCCGCGATGTCGAACCCGCCCGGGCGGCTGGCCTGGAGGTCCGAGAACGCGCTCCACACCCGGTCGTCGAGCGGCTGCTCGACGTGGCAGGAGACGACGGCACAGGCGTCGGCCATCTCACCGCCATCGTAGGCTGATTCCCCTCATGTGTGGGATCTGCGGGCTGCTCGCACCGTCCGGCCGGCCGGACCCGGCTCTCGTCGAACGGATGAACGCCGCTCTCGTCCACCGCGGCCCGGACGAAGGATCGGTCGACGCATTCGGCCGCTGCATCCTCGGCCACCGACGGCTACAGGTGATCGACCTTGCCACCGGCAGCCAGCCGGTCACGAACGAGGCCGGCGACGTCGTTGCGGTCTTCAACGGCGAGGCCTACAACTTCCGCGAGCTCCGCTCCGAGCTCACAGGGCACGAGGTGCGCGGTTCCGGCGACACGCCGGTCATCCCACACCTGTACGAGGAATCCGGCCTCGAGTTCGTCTCGCGGCTGGAGGGGATGTTCGCGATCGCCCTCTGGGACGCAGCCCTCGAGCGGCTCGTCCTCGCGCGCGACCGCGTCGGAAAGAAACCGCTGCTCTGGACGCAGCTTCGGGACGGGACGCTTGCGTTTGCGTCCGAGCTGAAAGCACTCCTGCGGCTGCCGGACGTGCGTCGCGAGGTCGACCCGGAGGCGCTCGACGCATATCTCGCACTCCAGTATGTGCCGGCTGGGACCGCGCTCCGCGGCGTCGAGAAGCTGCCGCCCGGCCACCTGCTCGTCGCCGAGAACGGGTCGGTCAGGGTGGAGTCGTACTGGTCGCCCAGGATCGAGAATGAGAATTACTCTCACTCTCAGGACGAGTGGCTCGAGCGCGTGCGCGAGACTGTCGGAGCGGCGGTGCGGCGCCGGCTCGTCGCCGACGTCCCGCTCGGTGCCCTCCTCTCCGGAGGGATCGACTCGAGCGTCGTCGTCGCGGAGATGGCCCGGGCGGGTGGCCGCGTGCGCACCTTCACCGTCGGCTTTGGGGACGAGCACTACGACGAACGCGCCTACGCACGGGCGGTCGCCGAGCAGTACGGCACCGATCACGAGGAGATCGTGGTCGAGCCCGACGTGACGGAGCTCCTCCCGCGGCTCGCCCGCTCGTTCGACGAGCCGCTAGGGGACGAGGCGGCACTGCCCGAGTTCGTGGTCAGCGAGCTCGCCCGCCAGCGGGTGACGGTTGCGCTGACCGGGGACGGTGGAGACGAGGCGTTCGCCGGCTACGAGCGCTACGCGGCGGTCGGGCTGGCCGAGCGGGTCGCGGTCCCCGGGGTGGGAGCGGCCGCGCGGGCACTGCGCTGGGCCGGACGCCGGGAGCCGCGGTCGCGCGCGAACCGCGCCGGACGGTTCCTCGAACTGGGAGCGCTGCCGCCGGTAGAGCGATACGGACGCCTGATGGAGGTGTTCCCGGCCGCGCTGCGCGCCGAGCTGTGGGAGCCGGGATTCGTCGCCCGCCCGCGGCCGACGTGGGAACTGCTCGGACCGGCCGAGGAGGGTATTTCGGGGCTTCAGCGCCTCGACGTCCGCACGTACCTCCCCGGCGACCTCCTGTTGAAGGCCGACATCGCCTCCATGGCCCATTCGCTCGAGCTACGCTCGCCGCTGCTCGACCACGCCGTGCTCGAGCTCGGCGTTTCGCTGCCGGACTCGCTGAAGGTCGACGGGCGGCGCGGGAAGGTCGCCCTGCGAAGAGCCTTTGCCGACGCGCTCCCGCCCGCGGTCGCCCGCAGGGGCAAGACAGGGTTCGGCGTGCCGATCGCGCGGTGGTTCCGCAAGGAGCTGCAGCCGCTCGCCCGGGATGTCCTCCTCGGCGAGACCGCGCGCGCACGCGGTCAGCTGCGCCCGCAGGCTGTCGCTCGGCTGCTGGACGACCACGTCTCTGGCCGCGCCGACCATGCGCACCGGCTCTGGTGCCTCCTGATGCTCGAGCTGTGGCAACGCCAGCACCTCGACGCCGCTTCGCCCGCCGCGGTCGCGGCGTGACCAGGCACGCCCGGCTGATCGTCGCCGTCGTCGCGGCGCTTCCCCGGCTGGTCGTGCTCCTGATCGAGCGCCGCGACATTCTCACCGCCTTCACGGAGAAGAGCGACGACATCGCGCAGACCTTCGTCAGCTCCGGCACCTTCGGGTTCATCCCCGGCCACCCGACCGCATGGACGCAGCCGCTCTACGCCTGGTTCCTGATCCCGATCTACTGGATCTTCGGCCGGTCGTGGTGGGCGGTCGGCCTGATCCAGATCGCCGTCGCTGTCGGCACCGCACTCCTCGTGTACGAGCTCGGACGGCGATTCGTGTCGAAGCGGATCGGTCTGGTCGCGGCGATCGTCGCGACCCTGAACCCTTACCTCGTCTGGCACGACGTCCACGAGAACCGGGAGATCCTCGACCAGTTCCTCGCCGTCGCGATCGTGCTGCTCGTGATGATTCTCGCCGGGCGGCGGTCGTTCTGGCTCGCAGCTGTGCTGGGCGTGACGCTCGGGTTGGCGATCCTCGGGAACACACGCCTGCTGTTCCTGCCCATTCTGTGCTGCGCCTTCCTCGTCGGCCGCGAGCGCCGGACGTGGGCCGTCGTCGGCGTCGTCCTCGCCGGCTGCGTGCTCGCACTCCTGCCCTGGATGGTGCGAAACCGCGTTCAGGTCGGCTGCTTCACACTGACGACCGACACGCGGGCGCTGTGGAAGGCCAACAACCTGAACACGTACGACACGCTCGCGCAGGGGAAGTGGATCGACGATGTGCCCCCGCTGCCGAACGAGCCGCCCACCCCAGAGTTCGTGGGCGCGTACTACAAGGTCTACGGCAAGGTGCTGCCCGTGGACGAGTGCGCGCGTATGCGGGTCTACCGGCACCTCGTCTTCGAGTTCTGGCGGGACCATCCGGGTGAGAAGGCGAGGCTGGCCGGGCAGGCAACCGAGATGCTCTGGGACCCGCAGGCGATTCGCACCGAGGGGCGCTCCGAATCGGGCGGCGCAGTCGACGCGCTGCGCCGGTGGGCACAGCCGGCGTATTCGATCCCGCTGTTCGTGCTCGGCCTGCTCGGCGTCTGGTTGCTGCCGGGACGGCTGGCGCTGTTCGGGGTAGCGCTGCTCGCGTACCAGACGCTGGTCGCAGTCGGCTTCGCCGGGGCGACGCGGTACCGCGTACCGTGGGACTTCTTGATCGCGCTCGCCGCGACTGCGGCGCTGTGGTGGGCGGTCGACCGGCGGAGGCGGTCTGCGTGACGCGTGTCGTCCATGTCCATCGGATCCGCGGGATCGGCGGGTCGGAGCGTCACCTGCTGACGCTGCTACCGGCGCTCGCGGCCGTGGGGATCGAGCCCGTGTTCCTCGGGCTCGACGACCCTGAGGGCGTGCTCGAGCCGTTCTACCGAGAGCTCGGCGTGGAAGCAGTGCGGCTGCCGTGCCCGCGCGACATCGATCCGGGCCTACTGCGGCGGGTGCGTGGAGAGGTGGCGCGGCTCCGCCCGGACATCGTCCACACGCACCTCGTGCACGGCGACGTCTACGGGACGCTGGGGGCAGGAGGCGTGCCGATCGTCTCCACCAAGCACAACGACGACCCGTTCAGGCGCGGGCCCTTTCGATTCGCCGAGAGGCTGCTCACGCAACGGGCGGCGCGCGTGATCGCGATCACGCAGGCGCTACGCCGGTTCTGCGTCGACGAGGTGGGGCTGCCGGCACCGAAGGTGGAGGTTGTCCACTACGGGCTGGACGAGCTGCCTCAGCCATGGGGCGAGAGCCAGTCGGTGGAGCTGCCGGACGACGCCCGGGTGCTGCTCTGCGTGGCGCGGCTCACGCCGCAGAAGGGGGTCGACCTCGTCGTGCAGGCGCTTGCCCGCGTGCGGGAGGTCGAGCCGCGGGCAGTTTTGGTGGTGCTCGGCGAAGGACCGGAGCGGCCGCAGCTCGACGGGGAAGGGGTGTTCCTCCCCGGCCGCGTCGGTGACGTCACCGCGTGGTACCGCCGCGCGGAGCTGCTCGTCCACCCGGCGCGCTGGGAGGGCTTCGGGCTCGCGCTGCTCGAGGCGATGCTCGCCGCGAAGCCGGTCGTGGCAACGCGCGTCAGCTCGGCGCCCGAAATCGTCGCCGAAGGCCAGACGGGCCTGCTCGTGCCCCCGGAGGATGTGGGGGCGCTGGCGGACGCGCTCTTGGCGTTGCTCGGCGACCCGGTGCGGGCAGCGGCGATGGGAGAAGCGGGCCTCGCGCGGGCGCGGAGCGAGTTCTCCGTGACGAGGATGGCGGAGCGGACGGGGGCGGTCTACTCGTCCGTCAGCGCCGAACGGTAGAGGATCTCCGTCCGGTCGACGCAGCGCTCCTCGAGGAAGTCGCAGAGCGCGCGGTCGCGGCCGGCACGGCCCATCTCGGCGGCACGCCCCAGGTCGCCCGCAAGCCTGACGATCGCCTCCCGTAGCGGCTCGGCTTCTCCGGGCACGACGAGCAGCCCGGTCTCGCCGTCGCGGACGAGCTCTCCGAGGCCTCCGATCTCGGCGGCGATCACCGGGCGCGCCCGCTCCATCGCCTCGAGGGCGACCATCCCAAATCCTTCCCCCATCGAGGGCACGACGACGATCGCAGACCGCTCGATCGCGGTCTGGATGGGTGCGACGTAGCCGAGGAAGTGGACCGCCTTCGCGATCCCGAGCTCACGGGCGAGCGCGCGCAAGGCCGGCTCGAGCGGGCCGCGACCGGCGATGTCCAGCTCCAGGCTCGGGATCTCCCGCTGCGCGGCCGCGAAGGCACGCAGGAGGACGATGTGTCCCTTGATCGGGATCAGGCGCCCGACGCAGAGCAGCCGCGGCGCAGCTCCCGCATAGGGGCTCGGCTCGCCGTTCGGCGTGATCCCGTAGTGGACGATCTCGAAGCTGCGCTCCTGGAAGCCCTCCGTGTCCGCGAGATAGCGCGCGAGGCCGCGCGAGATCGCGATGTGGACGTGGGCGAGGCTGGCGACGGTGCGATCGCCGAGCGCGAACATGGCGCCCTCCCGGAACTCGTTGAAGCCGTGCTTCGTCGAGAACCGAATCGGGACGCGCGCGAGCGTCCCGGCGAGCTGCCCGTAGGCATCGGCGTGGACGAGGTGCGTGTGGAGGATGTCCGGCCGGCGCCGGGCCAGGTAGCCGCTGAGCTGGAGGAACGCGATCGGGTCGACGTCCGCGCGCAGCGGTATTGCGTCGAGCGGCACTCCCCGTTCCTCGAGCGCAGCGGCGAAGTCCCACGCTCCCTGCTCGTTCTCGTGCAGCATCAGCATCCGCACGTCCCAGCCGCGCTCGCGCAGCCGCGGGAGGAGCGAGAGCAGGTGTGCCTCCGAGCCCGAGATCCCGGCGACCTTCTGGAGGTGGAGAACCCGTGTCCCGTTCACGCGTGTCCCTTCGCGCCTTGTCCCAGGGACAGTCCCTTCCCCCCTCGATCGGACACGGCCGTCCAGATGCGAACCCGCACCGTTGAGCCGTCCGTCGTCCACGCAGGCCACGGCTGGAGGACTGTCCCTCTGACACGGCCCTGCTGGACCGGTCCCAGGGACAGTCCCTTTCGCCCGCGTTCGGCCACGACTTCTTCGGGTCGACGCCGCATGGTTGAGCCGTCCCTCGTCCCTCCCAGCCGCGGCCAAGGGACTGTCCCTCTGACACGGCCGGCGAGGACGGGGCGCATTCCGGTCATCTTGCCGCTTCCACCACCGCCGCCGCCCAAGACTCGACCGAGTGGGACGCAGCGACGCGTTCTCGCAATGTGCGGCCCAGCTCAAGGCGCCGCTCGGGCGGCTGCGCATCGAGCGCGACGAGCCGGTCGGCAAGCTCACGGGAATCTTCGCGATCGAAACGGAGCTCTTCGGACAGAAGCGAGTCGAACGCCGGGTTCGACGCGATCGCCGGAGTGCACGCCGCGCACGCCTCGTAGACGACCTTGTCGGTCGCGCCGGCGCGCATGTTGTTGACGAGGACGTCGGAACGGGCCAATAGCTCCGGCACCTCGCTCCGCAGCACCGCGTGGCCGAGCTTCACGCGCCGACCGAGGTCGAGCTCCTCGACCAGCTGCTCGAGCTCGGCACGGTGCGCCCGCTCGCCGGGGTTCAGCGCCGGCCCGTACACCTCCAGCCGCAGATCGAGACCACCGTCGAGCGCGAGCCGAACGGCATGCAGCACCACTTCCAGCCCCTTGGCCTGCGAGTAGCGTCCGAGGGCGAGCGCACGCAGGTCGGGATGTGCCACGCCGCGGTCCGAGCACGGGAACTCAGACAGGTCGATCCCATGCCCAATCGCCCGCACCTTCGACGAGTCGAGCGGGAACGTCCGCCGATCGACGGTGAGCACGACGTTCGAGACCCGCTCGGCCACGCGCAGGGTGCGGGAGACGCTCCAGTGCGTGTACCAGAGGAGCACCTTCACGCCGAGCGGTCGCGCGAGCGGCGCCGCGAGCGCCGCATAGATCGGACACATGTGGGCGATCACCGCCGACGGCTTCGGTCGACGCGCGAGCTCGGCGGTGAGCGCAGCTTCGAACCGCACCCCCCGCCCGCCGCGCGATCGAGCGGCGAACGGGCGCACCCGGCAGTTGTCCGGGAGCACGCCCGGCAGCGCACGGTCGGCGAGCACGACCACGTCGTCCACCCGCTCAGCCAGTGCGCGCAGCATCGGCACGGTCGCCGCCAGCGCCGGGTGTCCCGGGTCGACCTGCTGGGTGACGAACACGAGGCGCATCTAGTGTCCCTTCCAGCGATGGTCTCCCGCTTCTGGCGAGAGACCGGGGCGGCCGGGCAAGGACGCAGGGAGCGGCAATATGCGGGCATATTGGCGCGACTGAGGACGCCGCCTGGCGGTTCCGGGCGCCGCCAGAAGTGCTCGGACTATTGCTGGAAGGAGCACCTAGAAAAAGTCCGTATCGCCGAGCGTGAACCGCCAGGCGGCCGGATCCAGAACGAGCCGCCCCGCAAGCGCCTTGCCCATGAGGTGAAGCGTCCGATTCGTCGGGACGAAGCCGGCCCGGATGAACGCACCGCGCTGACCGGGCGCCGGAAGCCCGAACAGCACTTTCGCTCGCGATACGCGCGCGGCCGCCAGCAGGAGCCCGTAGACGTCGGGTCCGACCAGATCCGCGAGGACGGCAATCGTCCGACCGCGGTGCGGCTTTGCCGGCCACACGACTGCATAGCCGTCATCCGAGCGAACCGCGACGTACCCCCGGGGCGAGTCGAGATAGCGCCAGGCGAGGTGCTGCCTGTCGCGGACGACGTGGTTCGGCCACGCCGCAGCGGCGTCCCCTGCCACGTCGAGCGAGGCGACTCCGTCGTTGGCGCCGGAACGGAGCAGCGGCCGCGCCCAGATCCGCAACCGTCCGATCTCGGTCCACCCCAGCGGCCCGAGAAAGATCGGTGCGGTCGGTGCACTCGCGAAGCCGAGCACGACCGCAACCCCCCGCCCGTGCGCCTCGCGCTCGTGCTTCCGCTCGAGCTCGCGGAAGATGCCGAGGCCACGCGCCTCCGGCAACGTGGTCGCATGCACCGAGAACGACGCGAGTCGTGCCTCGCCGCCGAGCACCATGCGCAGCAGCGTGTGCCCGGCGACGCCGACGACCCGCCCGTCCATCCGCGCCACCGACATCAGCGACCCGGCCGGGTTGCGCAGAAACCACCAGTCGAACTCGGCGCCGGATAGGCCCTGGTGCCCCCACGCCTCGTCGAGCAGCGCAAGGTAGTCACCGCGGTCCTCCGGCGAGTACGCCTCGAGCTCGAAAGAGCTCACTTGCTGGAGGTGCCGAGTGCCGCGTTGAAGATGCGGCGCGCGTGCGTCCCGGCCACCGTGTCCTTGACCGCGATCAGATCACACGCCCCGGAGAGGACGAGCTCGAACGTCCGGGACGGGTACGGCTCGACGTTGTAGCGGTGGAGCTGGAGCGGGTCCGAGTGCGGGCCGTTGGACCCCGAGATCGACGTGAACGCAACGTCGTACCCGGCCTGCTTGAGCAGGCTCAGGTGGACGAGGCGGTAGTGGGCCTCCGAGCCCTTCACGTAGGCGAACGCGCGCACCGGCCGTTGGAGTCGGTCCTCGAGCCGAAGCTTGGAGAGAGTGATCTCGCGCGCGGCCTCGTCGACCTCGAGGTCGGCGAGCGGCCGGTGGCCGATCCCGTGCGACTCGACGCGGATCCCTGCGGCCTCGAGCTCGGCCAGGTCCTGCCACGACAGCGGTGGGTTGACGATCCCGCGCACGGCCAGGTGCTCATCGTGCGGCAGCGGGCGCGCGCCGGAGAGGTACCCGACCGGGACGAAGATCACGGCCGGGTAGCCGTACTTTTGGAGCACGGGCGCAGCGTTCTCGAGATTGTCCCGGTAGCCATCGTCGAAGGTGATCAGCACCGCGCCGGTCGGAAGTGGCACACCGTGCGTGTAATGGTCGAAGACGGCGTCGAGCGTCACCGGCTGGTAGCCGAGCTCGCCGAGCTGCGCCATCTGCTCGTCGAACCGCCCGACCGGCACCGTGACGGAGTTCTCCGGGACATCGTTGACCTTGTGGTACATGAGGACGCGGAGCGTCCGCTGCTGCTCGCCGTCGACCGCCCCGACGCCGGTCGCGGTCTCGCCGAGCGTGCGGTAGACCCCGTTCTTCAGCGCCTGCTTGATTCGGTCGGCACGCACGCGCCTATCGTAGTCCGGTGACCAGCGCCTCCAACCGGGCGGCGTAGTCGTCGGGCGACGCCACCCAGGCCGCCGCGGTCGCGTGCGCTCCGGCTCCGAGCCGCTCGGCGAGCTCACGGTCGGCGAGCCCCCGTGAGAGCGCATCCGCCAGCCCCCGCGGGTCGCGCGGCGGGACGAGCAGTCCGTTCTGCCCGTCGTGGACGAGGTCGACGATGCCACCGACGCGTGAGGCGACGGCGGCCCGGCCACGACAGAACGACTCGACAAGCACGCGGCCCATTCCCTCGGAACGCGACGGCAGGACGAGCACGGTGGCCGCGTCGAGAGCGCGCGCGACACTCTCGGTCGGGAGGACCTCCGTCCACTCGGTGCGCGCCGGCAGCTCGGCGACCAGCCGCGCGGCCACC